>NZ_BCRS01000001.1 GCF_001552715.1 Mycolicibacterium vaccae NBRC 14118 = CIP 105934
CCGCGGCCCCGCCGGGCGCGCCGGCCGGTCTCGAGGTCGAACTCGACGTCGGTGGCGCCCGCGGCGGTGACGATCGCGTCGACCGCGGCCTGCGACAGCGGCGCCCGCCCGAGATTGGTGTGCACGACCACGCCGGTGGCGTTGATGACGGCTTTCAGGCTGGTGGCCCCTGCGGGCAGCGCCGCGACGGCGTGCTCGGCGACCTCTTCGGGGGCGATGTCGCCCCGTCGGGCCCGCTGCTGGGCGTCGGCGATCACGCTCTTGACCAGCGTGCGGCCCAGTCGGTGTTCGGCATCGGCCAGGCGTGGGTCGGTCAGCAGGGCATCGGTGCGCGGCACCCGCCTCCGCGGGTCACCGTCCATAGCGATTTCGGCGCGTTGGTGCACCCTGCGTGTCGCATTGCGCGCCCGATTCACGGGAGACATGGCGGAGGCGGACGGGAATCGAACCCGCCAGCGACAGCGACTGCCGCTCAGCGATTTTGAAGATCGTGCCGGTCACCAGACCGAAAACGCCTCCCTGACCCATCAGTCCATCATGGCAGGGCAGCATGGAGGCCATGGTTTCCCCCGCGAAAATCCGCCTCACCCAGTTCGCCCACGGCGGCGGATGCGCCTGCAAGATCCCGCCCGGCGAGCTCGAAGACGTGGTGCGGGGGCTGACGGCTGCGACACCGCAGAACCCGCTCGGTGAACTGCTGGTCGGACTCGACGACGGCGACGACGCGGCGGCGGTGCGCATCGCCGGCGGCATCGCGCTGATCGCGACGACGGACTTCTTCACCCCGGTCGTCGACGACGCCTACGACTGGGGCCGCATCGCGGCCGCCAACGCGCTGTCGGACGTGTACGCCATGGGCGGGCGCCCGGTGGTCGCGGTGAACCTGCTCGGCTGGCCGCGCGACATCCTGCCGTTCGAGCTGGCCGCCGAGACGCTGCGCGGCGGGCTCGACGTGTGCGGCGCGGCGGGCTGCCACCTGGCCGGCGGGCACAGCGTCGACGACCCCGAACCCAAGTACGGCCTGGCCGTCACCGGCATCGCCGATCCGGACCGGCTGCTGCGCAACGACGCAGGCAGGCCCGGGGTCCCGCTGTCGCTGACCAAACCGCTCGGCATCGGGGTGCTCAACAGCAGACACAAGAACACCGGCGAGCGATTCGCCGAGGCGATCGACGTGATGACGACCCTCAACGCCGAGGCCTCCGAGGCGGCGTTGCTCGCCGGCGTCCGATGTGCCACCGACGTCACGGGTTTCGGGCTGCTCGGGCATCTGCACAAGCTGGCCCGTGCCAGCGGGGTGACGGCGGTGCTCGACGCCGCGGCGGTGCCCTACCTCGACGGTGCGCGAGAGGCGTTGCGCGACGGCTATGTCAGCGGCGGTACCCGCCGCAATCTGGAGTGGGTGGCCCCGCACGTCGACCTGTCGGCCGTCGACGAGGACGAGGCGCTGCTGCTGGCCGACGCCCAGACCTCGGGCGGGCTGCTGATCGCCGGAGAGATCCCCGGCGCGCCGGTGATCGGTGAGCTGATACCGCGGGGCGAGCACACGATCGTGGTGCGCTAATCCGTCAGCGCGCGAAGTCGTTGGGCCGCATCGGTTCCCGGGACCGGCAGGTAGGCGACGATCTGGATGTCGGGCACGTCGACGGGGGCCACCTGGTGGTGCTCGAGGCGGAGCTCCCCGGCCACCGGGTGGTGGAACAACCGCTCCCGCGAAGTGAACCGTTCGATGCTGGCCGCCTGCCACGCCGCCGCGAAATGCGCACTGCTCTCGGACAATCGGGCGACCAGCGCGGTGTAGGACGGCTCCCCCACCCGCGGTCCGGCGTCGGCGCGGAACTCGGCGAGAAAGCGCCGGCTGTCGGAGTCCCAGTCCGGCAGCAGTTCTCGGATGTAGGGGTCCATGAAGACCAGCCACAGCAGATTGCGGTCGGCGGCGGGCACCTGCTCGATGTTCGGGTACAGCGCGGCGTAGGCGGCGTTCCACGCGGCGATACCCCAGTCCGGGGTGATCGCGAACGCCGGATAGCCGTTCAGCGCGTCGAGGAACCGCTGGATCTGCGGCGGCAGTGGACCGTCCGAGACCGCGGGATCCACGGTGTATCCGCCGAGGGCCAGCACGTACTCGTACTCGGCGGCCGACAGCCGCAGTGCACGTCCGACCGCGTCGAGCACCTGCTTGGACGGGTTGATGTCGCGGCCCTGCTCCAGCCACGTGTACCAGGTGACGCTGACCCCGGCCCGGACCGCGACCTCTTCGCGGCGCAACCCGCTGGTGCGCGACCGAGGCAGTTCAGGCAGCCCATGGTCAGCCCGCGCCACCGCTCGGCGCCGCGCCCGCAGGAACTCGCCGAGGGCGAGCCGTTGCTGCGCGCGTCTGTCCATACATCCGAGGGTAGGCGAGGGTGGTGGTGGCGATACCAGCATCAGCGCCGTCTTCCCCCGCACGCGCCGACGGCCCAGGGTGGAGGTCATGGAGCTGAGGTCGCGCACGGTCACCCACGGACGCAACATGGCGGGGGCGCGCGCGCTGCTGCGCGCGGCCGGGGTGGACAGCGCCGACATCGGCAAGCCGATCGTCGCGGTCGCCAACAGCTTCACCGAGTTCGTGCCGGGCCACACGCACCTGCAGCCGGTGGGCCGGATCGTCTCCGACGCGATCCAGGCCGCCGGCGGGGTGCCGCGCGAGTTCAACACCATCGCCGTCGACGACGGCATCGCGATGGGCCACGGCGGCATGCTGTACTCGCTGCCCTCCCGTGAGCTGATCGCCGACTCGGTCGAGTACATGGTCAACGCGCACTGCGCCGACGCCCTGGTGTGTATCTCCAACTGCGACAAGATCACTCCGGGCATGCTGATGGCCGCGCTGCGGCTGAACATCCCGACGGTGTTCGTGTCCGGCGGCCCGATGGAGGGCGGCACCGCGGTGCTGGTCGACGGGACCGTGCGCACCCGGCTGAATCTGATCTCGGCGATCGCCGACGCGGTCAGCAGCGAGGTGTCCGACCCGGATCTGGCGCGCATCGAGGAGTCGGCGTGCCCGACGTGCGGCTCGTGCTCGGGCATGTTCACCGCGAACTCGATGAACTGCCTGACCGAGGCGCTCGGGTTGGCGCTGCCGGGCAACGGCTCGGTGCTGGCCACCCACACCGCGCGGCGCGCGCTGTACGAGGACGCCGGCGCCACCGTCATGGACCTGTGCCGGCGCTACTACGACGAGGACGACGCGAGCGTGCTGCCGCGCGCGATCGCCACCCGCGAGGCGTTCGACAACGCGATGGCGATGGACATCGCGATGGGCGGGTCGACCAACACGATCCTGCACCTGCTGGCGGCCGCGCGGGAGGCCGAACTCGACTACACCCTCGAAGACATCGAGAAGCGCAGCCGCGCGGTCCCGTGCCTGTGCAAGGTGGCGCCCAACGGGCACTACCTGATGGAGGACGTGCACCGCGCCGGCGGCATCCCCGCCATTCTGGGCGAGTTGTGGCGGGCCGGGCATCTGCACGAGACCGTGCACTCGGTGCACTCGCAGTCGCTGGCGGAGTGGTTGCGCCGCTGGGACATCCGCGGCGGACAGGCCAGTCCGGAAGCCGTCGAGATGTTTCATGCCGCGCCGGGGTGCGTGCGGTCGGCGTCGGCGTTCTCGCAGTCGGAGCGGTGGGACTCGCTCGACACCGACGCCGCGCAGGGGTGCATCCGCGACGTGCGGCACGCCTACTCCGAAGACGGCGGGCTCGCGGTGCTGCGCGGCAACCTGTCGGTCGACGGCTGCATCGTCAAGACCGCCGGGGTGGACGAGTCGATCCTGAAGTTCTCCGGGCCCGCGCTGGTCGTGGAGTCCCAGGAGGACGCGGTCGAGGCGATCCTGTCCGGTCGGGTGCAGCCCGGCGACGTGGTGGTGGTGCGCTACGAGGGACCCAAGGGCGGGCCCGGGATGCAGGAGATGCTCTACCCGACCTCGTATCTGAAGGGCCGCGGCCTGGGCAAGGTGTGCGCGCTGGTGACCGACGGCCGATTCTCCGGCGGGTCCTCGGGACTGTCGATCGGCCACGTCTCCCCCGAGGCGGCCGCCGGCGGGATCATCGCGCTGGTCGAGGACGGCGACCTGATCACGATCGACATTCCGCACCGCTCCATCGAGGTCGACGTGCCCGACGCCGAACTGGACCGTCGTCGGGCCGCGCTGGAGACCGCGGGCGGCTACAAGCCGCGCAACCGGCAGCGCGTGGTGTCGGCGGCGCTGCGCGCCTACGCCGCACTGGCCTTGTCGGCCGACAAGGGCGCGGTGCGCGACGTCGACGCGGTGTAGCGCCGCGTAATCCAACCCGGCGAACGCTCACTCACCGGTGAGCCGGCCGCTGAGCCGCGCGTGCCGCTCCGCACTGGGGTCGTTCATCCCGATGATGGTGACGGACTTGCCCTTCGCGGCGTATTTCGTGGTGATCGCGTCGAGTGTGGCGACGGTGGACGCATCCCAGATGTGGGCGTCGCTCATGTCGATGACGATGTTGTCGGGGTCGCCCGCATAGTCGAACTGGTAGACCATGTCGTTGCTGGAGGCGAAGAACAGCTCGCCGGTCACGACATAGACGCGGGTGTCCTCGTCAGCACTGTCGACGGGGACGACTTCGGTGAAATGCGCGACGCGGCGGGCGAACAGCACCATCGCCGCCAGCGTCCCGACGGCCACGCCATAGGCCAGATTGTGGGTCGCCACGGTGACGGCGACCGTCGAGATCATCACGAAGGTCTCACTCTTGGGCATGCGGCGCAACGTTTTCGGGTGGATGCTGTGCCAGTCCAGGGTGGCCACCGACACCATGATCATCACGGCGACGAGCGCCGCCATCGGGATCTGCGCGACCAGATCGCCCAATCCGACGACCAGGCCGAGTAGGAAAACCCCTGCCAGGAATGTGGAGATCCGCGTGCGGGCGCCGCTGACCTTGACGTTGATCATCGTCTGCCCGATCATCGCGCAACCGCCCATGCCGCCGAAGAATCCGGTGACGATATTGGCCACGCCCTGCCCGGCTGCCTCGCGTGACTTGTCCGAGTGGGTGTCGGTGATGTCGTCGACCAGCTTGGCCGTCATCAACGATTCCAGCAGCCCGACCAGGGCCACCGCCAGCGCGTAGGGCGCGATCACCCGCAACGTGTCCACGGTCAGCGGCACATCGGGGATCAGTAGTGACGGCAGGCTGGACGGGAGTTGGCCTTCGTCGCCGACGTCCGGCACGGACCAGCCGAACCCGACCGCGGCCACGGTCAGCAGCAGGATCGCCACCAGCGGGGCGGGTACCGCGGTGGTCAGTTTCGGCAGGCCGGCGATGAGCAGGACGCCGACCGCGACCATCGGATAGACCAGCCACGGCACACCGACGAGGTGCGGCACCTGGGACATGAAGATCAAGATGGCCAGCGCGTTGACGAAGCCGACCATGACACTGCGCGGCACGAACCGCATCAGCCTCGCCACCCCGAGACCACCGAGGACCACCTGCAGCACGCCGCCGAGGATCACCGCGGCGATCAGATAATCCAGGCCGTGGCTGCTCACCAGCGGGGCGACCACCAGCGCGACAGCTCCGGTGGCCGCCGAGATCATCGCCGGCCGGCCGCCGACGATCGCGATGGTCACCGCCATCGTGAACGACGCGAACAGGCCGACGCGGGGATCGACGCCGGCGATGATGGAGAACGAGATCGCCTCGGGGATCAGCGCGAGCGCGACGACCAGGCCGGCGAGCACCTCGGTGCGCAGCCGGCGTGGGGAACGCAGCGCGGCCAGCACAGACTGCTCCTGTTGCGGTGTCGGTTTCGCCGCCGTCTCCATCGGTAGGTCCCTTCGCGTGACGCGGGCACGATCAGCCGCGCACCGTTGCGCGAAAAGTGGGGTGCGGGGTGCTCATCGAAGCGCGATCGGGTCACACCACCGGACGATGCCGGGCGTCCCCCGCGATGGGCACCCTACTCGCATGACCGCGACATCCGGAAAAGCCTGTGGCGCAGACCACTTGCGGCCCCGAGGTCAGACCTAGCAGACCGGTCAGGGCCGGCCCAGGGCATGGAGCACGCTGTCGACGACGCGGTCGAGGAAGTCGGGCGTGGTGGGCAGTCGCCGCCCGCAGATCCGCCAGAAGACCGGCGCTGCAATCAGGTCCAGCGCGTATTCGACGTCGACGTCCGGGCGGACCTCACCCCGGGCGATCGCGGCGTTGATCACCTCCAGGCCTGACTCTCGGCGGACGAGGCCGATGCGCGCGGTGAGCGCGTCGGCCAGGTCGGGGTTTCGGGTGGCCTCGGCGATCAGGTCGGGCAGCACACGCGACATCTGGGGATCGCTGATCCAGTCGTCGACGGCGCGCACCAGCGAGGTCAGGTCGGTACGCAGATCGCCGGTAGTGCCCGGGTCGGCGGCGGGCACGCTGACAGTCGTCACCGCGTCGAGAACCATGTCCTGCTTCGACGGCCACCGCCGGTAGAGCGCCGCCTTGCCCGCCTTGGCGCGCCGGGCGACGCCGTCCATCGACAGCTTCCCGTAGCCGAGTGCCGCGAGCTCGTCGAGGACGGCCGCGATGATGCCGTCGGTCACCTCCGGCCGCAGCGCACGGGACCGAGCGGGGTCAGCCACGGCGGTCTCCTGACGTCATGCCGGAATAATAACGCGAGACGGAACCGTTCCGTACCGTGTGTTCCGATCGACCGAAGGAGAACCGATGCCCAGCGATGACGAACGTCGCGCCCATACCGACAGCATTGTGGATGCGCTGCTGAACAGCTTGCGGCGCGCAGACATGCGCGCCTTCGCCGATCAGTGGGCGCCCGACGGCGTGATGGAGTTCCCGTTCGCGCCGCCCGGCTACCGCGTGCTGCGCAGCCGCGCCGAGGTCTGGGACTACGTCAAGGACTACGGCAGCATCATCCGTCTCGACGACATCACCGAACAGCAGCGCCACCACACACTGGACCCCACGACCGCCATCCTGGAATTCTCCGTCGAGGGCGTCGCCCTGCAGACCGGCAACGACTACCGGATGGGCTACGTCTCGGTGATCACCACCGGGCCCGAGGGCATCGTGCATTACAAGGACTACTGGAACTCGTTGGCCGCCGCCGTCGCGATGGGTGGGGTCGACGCGGTCATGACCGCCTTCGGACAGGAGCCAAATGCCTGACCACGATTGGGTTCTCGTCACCGGGGCGACCGGGAACACCGGGTCGCGCGTCGTCACCGGACTGCGCGAGCTCGGACGGCGGGCCCGCGCCGCGAGCCGGAATCCCGACCCCGCCGACAGCGACGCCGTGACATTCGACTGGGCCGACGCGTCCACCTTCGCTCCTGCACTGGCCGGCGTCGGAGCCATCTACCTCGTCGCGCCGGTCAGCGTCGTGGATCCGCTTCCGATGGTGCGGCCGTTCCTGGAGTCGGCTGCGGCTGCCGGGGTGCGCCGCGTCGTGCAGTTGAGCTCGTCGGCGGTCACGCGCGGCGACCCGGTCCTCGGCGAGATCCACGACCTCGGCGCCCGGCTCCTCCCGGGGTACACCGCGCTGCGGCCGTCGTGGTTCATGCAGAACTTCGTCGGCGACCATCCGCTGGCCGACGGGATCCGCCGGTCCCGGGAGGTGCTCACGGCTACGGGGGCCGGCCGGTTGGGATTCATCGACGCGGCCGACATCGCCGCCGTCGCGGTGCAGGCGCTGATCCGCCCCCAGTACGCGGGCGGGGAACTGCTGCTGACGGGACCGGAGGCACTGTCCTATCCGCAGGCCGCCGCGCTGGTGTCAGAGGCGATCGGC
Organism: Mycolicibacterium vaccae NBRC 14118 = CIP 105934; assembly: GCF_001552715.1. Classification (GTDB taxonomy): domain Bacteria; phylum Actinomycetota; class Actinomycetes; order Mycobacteriales; family Mycobacteriaceae; genus Mycobacterium; species Mycobacterium vaccae. The sequence goes on from NZ_BCRS01000001.1 coordinate 7,807, forward strand.
GAGCCGGTGCGCCACGTCGACCTGAGCACCGGAGAACTGGTGACCCGCCTCACCGGGGCCGGCTACCCCGCCGAGTACGCCATGGCGCTGGCCGCGCTCGACGCACGAATCCGCGCCGGCGAGCAGGACTTCGTCACCACTGTGGTGGCCGAGATCACCGGACGTCCGCCGACCGCTCTGCGGGAGTTCTTGACCCGTGAACGAAGCAGAATCGCGCGCTGACGCCGCCGAACGTGGAGTTTGCCCGGCAAGTCATCCGTATTGGAGTGGCGGGTTTTTCCGCAGGCGCCGAATTGCGCGATGCGATTCGCCGGATTCGATGATGCTTTTCCCGCGGGCGGGGTTGGATTCCCCGTCCGCGGGCGGCTGCCGATTTTGGCGATAGGTGTTTGATAAGGGAAACTTGTCCAGTGTCAGCGCCTGATCGTTCCAGCAGCCTCCGGGAACGTAAGAAGACACAGACCCGCCTCGCGATCCGCCACCATGCGTTCCGGTTGTTCGAGACGAAAGGCTATGCGAACACGACGATCGAGCAGATCGCCGCGGCAGCCGAAGTCTCCCCGAGGACCTTCTACCGGTACTTCGGGGTCAAAGAGGCTCTGCTCGTCTCCGACGATCACAGTGCCCCCATCGCGGCGGCCTTCGCCGCCGCCCCGCGCGAGCTCAGCATCGCTGCCGCCTACCGGCACGCCGTGGAGCAGGTGTTCGGAAATCTCACGGCTGAGCAGCGCGAGGACGCCGTGGTCGGACAACGACTGCTCTATCAGGTTCCCGAGGCGCGCGGGCTCATCTACGCCGAGTACGTGGCGCTGATCGACACGATCGCCGATACCCTCACCGAACGCCTGGGCGAGGAATCCGACGACCTCGAGCGGCGGGTGATCGCCGGCGCGATCGTCGGAGTGCTGATCGCCGCGTCGCACAACACCCCACTGCCCCACGAAACCCTGTTGAAAGCGCTGGCCATTCTGGACACGAAATTGGTCTGAGCGCTTCGCTCAACCGGCAGAACATCCTGCACCAGGGAACTACCGCGATTACGCATGACGATTTCGCATGCACGATTCACGGACGCGATGCGAAAATCTGAATTCGGCCCACCTCGGTGAGGGAGCACGGTGGGAGGAGACCGGGAACCATGTCAGCGCAGGATCCCACGCGAAGTTTGCGGGAGCGCAAGAAAGTCCGCACCCGTCTGACCATTCGCCGGGAGGCTTTCCGCCTCTTCGAGGCGCAGGGTTATGCCAACACCACCGTGGAGCAGATCGCCGAGGCCGCCGACATCTCCCCGCGCACCTTCTACCGCTACTTCGGGGTGAAGGAGAAGTTGCTCCTCTCCGACGACAAGATCTCCCCGATCGTCCGTGCCTTCGTCGACGCGCCGCCGGAACTGTCCGTCGTGGCCGCCTACCGCCACGCCGTCGCCACCGTGTACTCGGGGCTGACCATCGAGGAGCGCGACGACGTCATGGTCGGCGAGCGGATGATGTACCAGATCCCGGAGGCCCGCGGGCTGATCTACGCCGAGTATGTCCGCCTCATCGACCTGATCGCCGACGGACTCGCCGAGCGTCCCGGCGCGCCGTCCGACGAGGCGGAGCGCCGGGTGATCGCGGGGGCGATCGTCGGGGTGCTGATCGCCGCGGCACACAACACCCCCCTACCTGACCGGGCGCTGGCCGAGTATCTGGCGATACTCGACCGTCGGCTGCACTAGCGCTGTCCGCCGAGGGCCTCACCGGCCGGTCCGAGGTCGAGAAACACCGTCTCGCCGTTGGCGTCGTCGAGGCCGTCGTTGTCGGTGACGACGTAGAGGTTGCCGTTGCCCGCGACCGCGAAGCCCTCGACCTTCTCCTGGGTGAAGCCCCGGCCACCCTGCAGATCGGGAAGCAGGTTGCGCGCCAACGTCTTCGGCAGCACCTGCATCGGCGCGGCATCGGCCGGAACGGTCACGCGGTAGATCGCCTTGACCCGGGCGTCGGGTCCGTTGAGCTTGTCGCGCTCCAGGATCAGCAGCTCGTCGTCGTGCACCTGGATCTCGGACAGTCCGATCCAGTCGCCCTCGGCGCCGGTGGATTCGAGTGGGTAGCCGAACCACTCCCAGGTGGCGTCGGCCGGCCGGTAGCGGCCCAGCCGGGCCACCCCCTTCGGATCGGACTCGACCTCGCGCTGCACCGCCACCCAGACCGCGTCGCCGTCGCTGCCGCTTCCGAAGGCCACACCTTCGAGACCCTGACCGCTCAGCCCAGCCGAAACCTCTTCGGGCAGAGCAACCTTGGTGTCGATCGAACCGTCGGCGGCGACGAACACCAGTTGGTTGCCCGGGCCCTCCTCGCCCTCGACCGCGAGCACGAAACCGCCGTCGGGCGTGGCCGCGACGCCTTCGACGTCGAGCGTGACCGGTTGTCCAGCCTCGGTGACCGGCAACTCGGTGTCGATCAGTGCAGGCGACGTGGTGAGGTCGATGCCGAGGATCCGCGACGGCCCGTACGCGGTGTCGGTGGCGGTGTAGAGCCGGTTGGCGTCGGCCGGGTCGGCCGTCAGCGCACCGAGCGCACCCCAGGCGATGGGGGCGCCGTCGAGGTCGCCGGACGCGATGGACGGGAAGACCGGCCTTCCGCCGGCCGCGGCGTACTGCTGCCCGTACCCGTACACGTTGACCGACGCCCGGACCCGGGCTTCGGCATCGTCGGACTCCGAGGAGACGACCAGCAGGCCGCGCGACGGGATGGGCAGCAGGCCTTCGGGTCCCGGTGTGGTCGACAGGATCTGGCGGAACCGGGGCGCGGTGACGTCGCTGATGTCGTAGACGGCGACGAAGTTGCTCCGCTCGGCGGCCACCAGCGCGACCGGGCGGCCGTCGAGCTCGGTGATCGCCAGCCCTTCCGGCTCGGGACCCTTTGCCTCGGCCCGGCTTTCGATGTGCATGCCGGTGCGCACGGCCAACGTCTCGATGCTGTTGCCCGCGTCCCACACCGGCTCGCCCGTCCCGGCGTCGAAGATGGTCCAGCCGCGGGTGCCGCCTTTCCAGTCGCCTTCGTTGGCGGTGGCGACGTGGTCGTCGCCGATCCAGCCGATCGCGTCGGGTTCACGCGGGGTGTCGGTGATCGAGCCGGTCTGATCGACGGTGCCGTCCTCGGCGGTGTCGATGCCGTCCACGGAAACGGTTCCGGCGCTGAAGATCTTCTGCACGGCGCCGGTGCGGCCGTCGACGATCGCGATGCCGTTGTTCTCCTGCAGGGTGACCGCGACCTGGCCGCGGGAGTTGATGCTGACGTACTCCGGCTCGAGGTCCTCGGGGGTGTCCAGGCCGGCGGCGCGGGCGGCGTCGACGTCGAAGTCCACCCGGCGCGGCGTCCAGCCCGCGGGGGCGCCGGTGAGGTCGATCAATTGCAGGAAGCCGGTCGGGGGCTGGGGCAGGTCCCCCTCTTCGGCGCCGGGCGGGGTGAACTCCTCGTCGCGCTGGTTCTCCATCGCGATGGCGGCGAAGCTGCCGTCCTCGGCGATCGCGATCGAGTCGGGTTGGCCGTCGAGGGCGATGCTGTGCACGCGGGTGCGGTCGGTCACCCGGACGACGTCGACGCGCCCGGACGGCTGAGTGAGATCGGCGCCGGTGGTGTCGACGACGACGAGGACGAACTCCCCGACCGCTGCCACCGAGGTGGGTTGATCGTCGGCATGGCCGAGCTCGGACAGTGAAAGCGTGCCTTTGCCAACAGGTTCTGCGGGATCGCGGATGTCGACGAACCCGATGCGTCTGCCCGCGGCGTCGGTGTAGATCACGGTGTTGCCGTCGGGGGTGACGGTGGAGATCTCGGCGACGGTCTCGGCGTCCACCGGCTCGGTGGCCGGCCTGTTCAGATATACCGGGTAGGTGGCGGTGCGGTGGTAGCGCCCGGCGTCGGGCAGGTCGAAGTCCAGCGCCGCCGCCGCGCGCGGCAGGACCGGGCGGGATCCGCTTGGTCCGCCGTCGTCACGCGTATCGGTGGAGCAGGCCGTGAGCAGCAGTGCCGCGCTCGTCGCGGCGGCTGCCGCGCGGGTCAGGTGCGAGGCCGTCATCCGTCACCCTCTTCAGTTGTGCCGATGGGACGGTTGACCTTGGCGTGGTCAGGTGAGCGGATCGAGATCAGCGGATGAACACCGGATGACGGGTCGGTGGCCGGCGACCTGCGGGGGTTCGAACCGGATGAACGGCCGTCCCCGGTCTGTCCCGATCCGGCAGCCGACCCCGTACACCGTCGCGACCAGTTCCTCGGTCAGCACGTCGCCGGGGGTACCCGACGCGACGACCCGGCCACCGGTCAGCACCACGAGCTCGTCGCAGAACATCGCGGCCAGGTTCAGGTCGTGCAGCGCGATCACCGCGGTGACATCCAATCGTCCTACCAGAGAGAGGATTTCCAGCTGGTGGGCGATGTCGAGGTGATTGGTGGGTTCGTCGAGCAGCAGCTCGGTGGGCCGTTGGGCCAGCGCGCGGGCGATCTGCGCGCGTTGCCGTTCCCCACCGGAAAGGCTGTGCCATAATCGTTTCCGCATGTCGGACAACCCTGTCGCGGCCAACGCGTCGCTGACTGCGGCATCGGCGTCGGCGTCGGCGCCGAACAGCGACCGGTGCGGCAGCCGGCCCAGCCGCACCACGTCCTCGACACAGATGTCGAGTTCGGTGTCGGCGTGCTGCCCGACCATCGCGACGCAACGCGCCACCTCCCTGCGGGGTACCCGGGTGATCGGCCGGCCGTGCAGCTCAACCCGTCCGGAGTCCGGGGCGTCGAGCCCGGCCAGGATCCGCAACAGGGAGGACTTCCCCGAGCCGTTGGGACCCAGCAGACCGACCACAGATCCACGCCGGGGCTCGACGGTGACCCCGTCGAGCACCACGTTGCCCGATCGTGTCCAGGTCACCTCGACAGCACGCAGTGTCATGACGGGACACGTCGCCGGCGGAACAGGATCAACGCGAACGCCGGGACCCCCACCAGCGCGGTGACGACACCGGTGGGCAGCTCCTGCGGCGCGAATACGGTGCGGGCCACCGCATCCACCCACACCATGAAGATCGCGCCGAGCAGCGCCACAGTCGGCAGCAGGCGGGCGTGCCCCGGCCCGACCAGAAACCGCGCCGCGTGCGGCAGCACCAGGCCGACGAAGCCGATCGCGCCGGCCGCAGCGACCACTGTCGCGGTCATCAGCGCGGTGAGCACGAGCAGCACCGCACGGGTGCGCTGCACCGACACCCCGAGCGTGGCCGCGGTGTCCTGGCCGAACGCGAAGGCGTCCATCGTCGGCGCCAGCAGCAGGCAGCACACCAGACCGAATCCGATGACCACCGCACAGAGCCGGACATCCGTCCACGTCGCCCCGGACAGCGAGCCCAGCAGCCAGAACAGCACCCCACGGGTCTGCTCGGCGTTGGCCGAGGACAGCACCACGAAAGAGGTCAGCGCCGAGAACAACTGGGTGCCGGCCACGCCGGCCAGCACGACCCGGTCGGTGCCACCCCCGGCGAAATACGCGAGCGAGAGGACCAGCCCGAACGACACCACCGCACCGATGAAGGCTCCGCCGGACAGCGTCAGCGCGCCGCCACCCACCCCCAGCACGGCGACCAGCACGGCGCCGGTGGACGCCCCCGAGGACACCCCGAGCACGAACGGGTCGGCGAGCGGGTTACGCAGCAGTGACTGCAGAATCGCTCCGCACAGCGCCAGCCCGGCCCCGCAGAGCGCGGCCAGCACGGCACGCGGTAGCCGCAGCTGCCAGACGATGCCGTCCTGCAGCCGCGACACCCCGGAGGCTGGGCCACCCAGATGATGAACGACGACGGCGTACACGTCGGACACCGAGATGGCCGCCGGTCCGATGGTGATCGCGACCGCGCCCGACACGATCAGCAGCACGCCGGCGGACACCCACAGCGCCGGCAACAGCCACGGCCGGGTCCTCACCTCGCGGCCGGGAAACCGAACCGGTTCAGGCCCTCGGCGACCTTCTCCACACCGTCGACGGTGCGGATCGACGGGTTCAGGTCGGCGCCGTTGACCACCAAGTACCGCCGTCCGCGGACCGCGCTGAGCTGGCTGGTTACCGGATTGGATTCCAGGAACGCGATTTTGGAGTCCAGTGCGTCGCCTTCGATGGTGCGCCGGCTCAGGTCGGCGAGCACCAGCACGTCGGGGTCGCGGTCGGCGACGGTCTCCCAGCTGACCTGTGGCCACTCTTCTCCGGTGTCGTCGAACACGTTGCGCAGCCCGGTGTGGGCGGCGATCACCCCTGGCGAGCCGCAGCAGCCGGCCATGTACGGCGTGCGGATGTCGGAGAACCAGAACGCGGCATCGACGCCGGGTGCGACCGGGGTGACAGCGTCGAGACGCTGCCGCAGCTCGTCGACCAGTTGGTCGCCGCGCTCGCGGACATCGAAAATCTCGGCCAGGTCCGTGATTTCGCGGTAGATCAGGTCCATGGTCAGCGGGGTGGACCGCTCTCCGTCCTCGCTGGTGATGACCTTGCCCTCACAGTCGCTCGGCGACATGTAGGTGGGCACTCCGAGGTTCTCCAGCTCGTCGCGTTCGGCCACCCCGCCCGCGCCCAGCGTGCCGACGAACGACGCGGTGACCAGGTCGGGGTCGACGTCGAGCACCGTCTCCAGCGATGGCTTGTTATCGGCGAGACGCGGCACCGCGGCGTTGTCGGCGGCCAGGTTGTCCCGCACCGGGTCCGTCCAGGTGGCGGTGCCCGCCATCCGGTCGGCCAGGCCGAGCGACAGCAGGATCTCGGTGGAGCTCTGGTTGAGTGAGACCGCGCGCTGTGGCGGTGCGTCGACGACGACATCGCGACCGCAGTTGTGCACGGTGCGGGGGTAGTCGGCGGCCTCGGCGGTACCGGCAGCCGGAGTGTCTGCCGTGCTGCAGCCTGCGGCGACCAGCATCGCCGCCACCGTCACGAGTGCGCGCTTCATCGGCTCTGGTCCAGACCGGCGGCCAGCTTCTCGATGGCGTCGATCTCCCGGATACCCGGATCGAGTTCGGATCCGGTGAGCACCACGTAGCGCTGCTCCCGCACTGCGGTCATGTTGCGGGTGACCGGATTGTTCTGCAGGAACTGCTTCTTGGTCTCCAGCGAGTCACCCTCGATGCGTTTGCGGCTCAGATCGGCCAGCACCAGCACGTCGGGGTCGCGGTCGGCGACCGCCTCCCAGCTCACCTCGGGCCAGTCCTCGCGGGCGTCGGCGAACACGTTGGCGGCGTCCACGATCTCGGCGTACATGCCCGGCGCCGAACAGCATCCGGCCATGTACGGCGTCTTCACACCGGAGAACCAGAACGCCACGGTCGGCTGTGGCCCGTCGCCGTCCTCTTGGATCACCGTGTCGAGCCGCTGCTGCAACTCGGCGACCAGGTCGGCGCCGCGCTGCTGGACGTCGAAGATCTGCGCCAGCTCGGTGATCTCCTGGAACAGCGTGTCGATGCGCAGCGGTTCGATGCGGGTGACCTGCTCACCGGCGACCTCCGCACCTACGCACACCGACGGCGACTGGTAGGTGGGGATGCCGAGCTCGGCGAAGCGGCTGCGCTCGGCAACCACGGCCGGGGTGAAGGTGTGCGCACTGGCCGAGGTCACCAGGTCGGGATCGGCGTCGAGGACGGTCTCCAGCGACGGGTCGTTGTCCGCCAGCCGCGGAACCTTCGCGTTGTCGTCGGCCAGCTGCGGCAGCACCGGATCGAACCAGGTCGACGTCCCGGCCATGCGGTCGGCCAGCCCCAGCGACAGCAGGATCTCGGTCGAGGCCTGGTACAGCGACACCGCCCGCTGCGGAGGCCCGTCAAAGGTGACCTGCACCCCGCAGTTGTCCAGGGTCAGCGGGTAGACGGTGCGACCCGGCTCCGCCGCGCCGACGCCGTCGGCCGGTGCGGGACCGTCGTCGCGCGCGCACGCCACGCAGGACAGCAGTAGGACCAATAACGCGGCAACAGAGCGCACAGTGCAATTCCTTCGGTGCCGGGCCCATTCGCGGAGCCAGCCGACAATGACACGGGTTGCCGGCGGTCGGACTCGAGCCGATGCGGCCCATACCGTTGCGCGTCAGTTCCGGATTCGCACCGGATTCCCGACAACCTCGCAGCGCACTGTAGCAAAACCTTCCCGGCCTCCGGCATCTCGCCGAGCGCCGCCACTCCCGGTGACGGAAAATAGCGGAATGAACAGTTCCGAGTTGAGTATCGCGGCTTGGGATTTGGTGGAGCACTGCCTGCCATGGCTGACCCCGGAGGAACGGAGCACCGCGTTCGTTCGGTTGGGGGTCGGTGATTACAACGACGCGATGGTGATCGCGCTGAGGTCGACCGCCCGCGCGGATCAGGCCCTACCGGCTCAGCTGCTGTCCCGGCTCACCACGCTGCAACAGGTGTACTACTTCGACCGGGATCTCGCCGAGGTTCTGGCCGTGGTGTCACGGGCGTAGCGCTCAGCTGGCGGCAGCCTGCTCCTCGAGCTTCTCGACCTCGACGAGATTGTCGCCGTAGACGCCGGCGTTACCGAGACCGCAGTGCCGGTCCGCGGTGATCGCGTTGACCGTGGTGCCCGACGTCTTGCCCTGCCAGTGTCCGACGTTGGCCATCACCAGGCCGGGCATCAGTCCCGGCTCGTAGGCCGCGGGGCCCTGGAACGAGCCGCGGTCGTTGAAGACGCGCACCGTCTCACCTTCGGCGATGCCACGCTCGGCCGCGTCCGCGGGATGGATGAAGACCCGCTGGCCGCCCTGGACCTGCTGCTTGTCCGCGGCGTTGCCGTACTGGCTGTTGAGGAACGCATGCGGCTTCGGCGAGATGATCGACAACGGATAGCGTTGGGCGAGTTCGGGGTTGGACTGCGGGGACTCGAACGGCGGCACGTAGTCCGGCACCGGATCGACGTAGCCGCCGGGCTGCATCCCCTCGTACATCGACCGCCACACCGGGACGACGAAGTTTCCGCCTTCGGCGAGACTGGACTTGAACTCGCACTTGCCCGACGGCGTCGGGAAGTTGCCTTCGGCGTGCGGAGCACGGGTGTCGGGGGTACCGACGTTCAGCCGCATCCAGCCGACCTCTTCGAGTTTCGAGTAGGTGATGCCGTTCAGCGCCGGCGCGTCCCAGTCGTGAAAGTCGATGAGCATCTGCCGATCGGTGCGGTCCCAGTAGTCGTCCTGGAACCCCATCGTCTTGGCCAGCCGCCGGAACAGTTCCACGTTGGGCACGCACTCCCCGGGCGGCTCGATCGCGGGCTGGTTCAGTGAGATGTACAGGTGACCCCAGGTCACCATGATGTCGAGCTGTTCGGCCTGCATGGTGGCCGGGAGCAGCAGATCGGCGAATTTCGCTGTGTCGGTGATGAAGTGCTCGCTGACGACGGTGAACAGATCGTCGCGCATCAGGCCACGCATCGTCTTTTCCTGCGCTGGGCCTTGTGACACCGGGTTGGAGTTGTACACGAACAGCGACTTGATCGGCGGGTCGAGCTCCATCTCGCCGGTGAGCGCCATGCCCAGGTCGAGCTCGTTGACCACGCGGGTGCCCTCCGGAATCCACTCCGGTTTGCAGATCGCGTCGAACTTGGTGGGGAACTCCCAGATCGGCATCTCCATGGTGCCGCCGCCCACATGACGCCACGCCCCGACGAGTGCGGGCAGACAGGTGATGGCGCGGATCGCCTGTCCGCCACCACGACTACGTTCCAGTGCGACCCCTTGCCGGATGGCCGACGGCTGGCTGGTGGCGTATTCGTAGGCGAGTTTGCGTACGTCGGCGGCGGGGATGCCGGTGATCTCCTCGACACGTTCGGGTGGGTAGTTCGCGGCGCGCGCGGCGAGTTCGTCATAGCCGACGGTGTAGCGCTCGACGTAGTCGGTGTCGACCAGCCCCTGCGCGATGATCTCGTGGATCATGCCCATTGCCAGCGCGCCGTCGGTGCCGGGCCGGATCGGGATGTGCCAATCCGCCTGCCGCGCCGTGCGGTTGAGTACCGGATCGATCACGACGATCTTTGCGCCGTTGTTTCTGCGGGCTTCGAGCAGGAACGGCCAGCCGTGCAGGTTGGTGCTGGTCATGTTCATGCCCCAGACGATGATGTACTTCGAGTACGCCATCGATTCGACGTCCAGCCCGCCGCTGCCGCCGACGGTCATGTGCCACGCCGTCGACGAGCCGGACTCGCAGTAGGTCTTCTCCGCGACGGTCGAGCCGAGCCGGTTGAAGAACGCGTCCCCGGACGTCAACCCGTTGAGCACGCCCTGGTGCCCGAGATAGGCGTGCGGCATGATCGCCTGGCTGCCGTACTCGGCGATGATCGACGTCCAGCGGGATTTGATCTCGGCGAGCGCCTCGTCCCAGGTGATCCGTTCGAACTCGCCGGCGCCTTTGGCGCCGACCCGGCGCATCGGGTAGAGGAGCCGGTCGGACTGGTAGTGGTGTTCGTGGAAGTTCTTGACCTTGACGCACAGCCCGCCCCGCGTCATCGGGTGGTCCGGATCGCCTTTGACGTCAACGAGTTTGCCGTCCTCGACGTGGTAGAGCATCGCGCAGGTGTCGGGGCAGTCGTGGGGGCAGGCGCCCCGCACGATCGTCAGCGGCTTGGCGGAAGCGGGTACGGCGTCCAGCGTCATGGTGGTGTCCTTGTGACGGGGGCTGCGGACGCGTCCAGTGAAGGCCACGAGTGTGGCACCGCAATTTCGTCGACATTAAGTCGATGTGACCGTGGCCCCGGCTTCGGTCTTCAGTGGCCTGACTCAGCGGTCCGCCGCGTCAACCACTGCACGATCGGCCGGCAGGCCGGCCACGTGTCCGACGGCTCCAGGACGACCGGTGTCCGTGCCAGGCCGCGCTCGAGCCACGTGCGCGCTTCGACAAGGGCCATATCGGCGAAGCGGGTGTCCGGGTCGGTGTTGCGCCCTTCAGCGGTAACGAGCACGCGGCCGATCGAATCCGGCACCAGGAAGGCGTCTGCGACCATTCCCGAGGTGTCGCCGTCGATCGACACGGCGCACGTCAGTTCGTCGCCGCCCGCCAGCCTGGCCCCGATCAGCACCTCCTCACCGGCACCCGGCGCGTGGGTCACCCGGACCGCCCGGTAGACCTCCACGTCGGCCAGATCTGCCAGCCACCGGGGCGCGGTGTCGCGGCGTGCGTCGACCTCCCGGCGGCACTGCGCCCGCAGTTCCGGGTCGTCGAGAACATCGGCCAGCACCGCCAGCAGTGCGGTCGTCTCGTGGGCCGGCGTGTGGAGGAAGCCGTCGAGCAGTCGGGCCAGATCGACGGACTCCCGCTGGTCGTCCGGCGGCAGCCAGCCCGCCGGGGCAGGCTTGGTCGCCTCGATGAGCACGCTGACCACCCCCAGAAGATCCAGCGGATGACCGGCCAACGCCTGGCGCACCTCGTCGACGAGCAGTGTCTCCTCAGGGGATCCGGGTTGCTTCCCGGTCGACCGCTGGGCATCGCGGCGCATCTGCTTGGCCTTGCGGCGCCTGCGTGCGTCGTTCATGACCGCGACGCTACTCGCGGCAGGCGCCACCACCGACCACCGGCCACCGCCCGAGGCGGGCCGACACCTTCGTCACCCGTGTCTACGCAGCTCCGACTTCGCGATCGACCGCAGATGGACTTCGTCGGGCCCGTCGAAGATCCGCATCGAGCGGTGCCAGCCGTACATGGCGGCCAGCGGGACGTCATCGCTCACGCCCGCACCGCCGTACACCTGGATGGCACGGTCGATGACCTGCAGCGCCACCCTGGGCACCGACACCTTGGCAGCGGAAACCAGTTGTGCGGCAGCCTTGTTCCCGTATTCGTCGATCGTCTTCGCCGCATACTGGCACAGCAGTCTGGCCTGATCGATCGCGATCCGCGACTCCGCGATTCCCTGCTGAATGGTCCCCTGGTCGGCGAGCGGCCCGCCGAACGCGACGCGTGCCTTCGCCCGCGTCGTCATCAGGGCCAGCGCACGTTCGGCCGCGCCGAGCGCCCGCATGCAGTGATGGATCCGCCCCGGCCCCAGCCGCGCCTGCGCGACGGCGAAGCCCGCGCCCTCCTCGCCGAGGATATTGGCCACCGGCACCCGCACGTCCTCGTAGGTGACTTCGCAGTGGCCGTGCTGATCGTGGCGGCCGAACACCGGCACGTCGCGCACGATGGTCACCCCGGGGGTCTCGACGGGAACCAGCACCATCGACTGCTGACGGTGGGGGGCGGCGTCCGGGTCGGTCTTACCCATCACGATGAGCAGCCGGCAGCGCGGATCGGCGGCCCCGCTGGTCCACCACTTCCGGCCGTTGATGACGTAGTGGTCGCCGTCGCGTTCGATCCTGGTTTCGATGTTGGTGGCATCGGAACTCGCGACGTCGACCTCGGTCATCGAGAAGGCCGACCGGATCTCGCCGTCCAGCAGCGGGCGGAGCCAGCGCCGCTGTTGTTCGTCGGTGCCGAACAGATGCAGCAACTCCATGTTCCCGGTGTCCGGCGCCTGCCCGTTGGTGGCCTCGGGTGCCAGATGCAAGCTCCACCCGGTGATCTCGGCCAGACCCGCGTAGTCGAGCTGTCCGATGCCCGACTCGGCGGGCAGGAACAGGTTCCACAGGCCGCGCGACCGCGCCTGCTTCTTCAAGTCCTCGACCACCGGCGGCACCACGTGGTCGTCGGGCCCGGCATCGCGCCGGTAGCGCTCGTAGTCGTGTTCGGCGGGGAACACGTGACCGTGCATGAAGTCGACCAGTTCCGCCCGCAGTTCGAGCGCGCGGGCGGACGGACGCAGGTCGAGCGCGGCCCCGCCGTCGGCAAGGGTTGATTCCAGTACCGCGGTGTCCGTCGTCATCGGGTTCCTCTCAGAGCGGGGGAAGGTGCGCGCGTCGCCCGTTCCAACGCGCGGTTCAGCAGCGGGCCGACCATGTCGCCGACGCCCTCGAAATCCGCACCGGTGGTGTGTCCCTGGAGGTGGCGGGCGTGGATGCCCTCCAGGATCACGGCGATCTTGAAGTCTGCGAACACCAGGTACCAGTCCAGATCGGTGACGTCGATGGAACGGGCCTGCGCGTAGGCGTCGACGAGTTCGTCGCGGGTCGGAAAGCCCGCCATCGCGGTGGCTCCCGCGGTGATGGGGTTGAAGAACTCGCCCTCGTGATCCCAGAACGAGCAGAGGATCCCGAGGTCGGTGAGTGTGTCGCCCAGGGTCGACATCTCCCAGTCGAGCAGCCCCAGGATCGTTGTCGGGTCGTCACGGTCGACCATCAGGTTGTCGATCTTGAAGTCTCCGTGCACGATCCCGGGAAAACGGCTGTCCGGCATCGCAGCTCGCAACCGCCTGTGCAACTCGTCGACCTCCGGACGCGGAGAGGTCGCCGATGATTCCCACTGGCGCTGCCACCGTTTCAGCTGGCGCTCCAGGTAGCCGTCCGGATGTCCCCAGTCCGCGAGCCCGACCCCGGCCGGATCCACCTCGTGCAGCGCGACCAGCGTCTGCACCGCTGCGTCGGCGAGCGCTCGACGTTGCGCCGGAGTCAGTCTGGCGGTGTCCTGCGGAGTCCGCAGCGTGATGCCGTCGAGCTTGTCCATCACGTAGAACGACGCGCCGATGAGTTCCGGGTTCTCACAGAGCCCGACAGTCTTCGGAACGGGCACCGCGGTGCCGTGAAGCGCTGTCAGCGCCCGGTATTCGCGTCCCATGTCGTGCGCGGTCGGCAGCACGTGCCCCACCGGGGGGCGGCGCAGGATCCAGAACCTATCGCCGTCCGTGAGCTCATAGGTGGGATTGGAGCGCCCGCCGGCGATCAACCGGGACTGCAGCCGCTCGCCGACCGGTTGGGCATCGACGGCGGCCAGCCACCGCCGGACACGTTCGTTCGCGCCGTCGTCCAGAACCTGCCCGGTGCCGCTCATGACGCGCTCACCTCGTAGCGCCGCAGCTCCGCGGCATTCCACGGACCGACCGCCTGCCGTGGCGGCACCTCCGCGAGCCCGCCGAGATAGTCGGCGGACTTGGCGTGCCGGGAGACCAGGACGTCGACCACGGCCGGTGCGTTGTCGAGGGCGCGTTTGAGGGCGTCGGCCAGTTCGCTCGCGTCCTCGACCCGCTCGCCGTGCGCGCCGAGGCTGCGCCCCAGCAGGTCGTACCGGCAGCCGGGCAGATCGACCCCGACGATATTGCCGTCGAAGCGGTCGACCTGGTCGTGCCGCTCGATGTTCCACGCCTCGTTGTTGACGACCACGAACACCGCCTTGGCACCATGCCGGACAGCGGTGTCCACCTCCAGCGCCGTGAAACCGAAACTGCCGTCGCCGATCACGGCGATGACGGGATCGTCCGGCCGTTGCAGCGCTGCCGCGACCGCGAACGGCACCCCGACGCCGAGACAGCCCAGCGCACCGCAGTCGAGGTAGTCGACAGGCTTGAGCCCGACCCGGGCGAACGACAGGATGTCGCCGCCGTCGGCGATGGCGACCGAGCGGTCGGTCAGCAGATCGTTGACCGCGCCGATGACGAAGTTCGGTGTCATCCGGCCGTCCTCGTCCGGGTCCGGCGCAGCCAGTTTGGTCGCGAGCGCGCGTGCGCGGGCGGCGTTGGCCGTGCGGAGGTCCTCGATCCACGCGCGGTCCGGCGCGCTCGGCGCCGCACCACGTGCCAACAGCGCTGCCAGCGCCGCGCCGGTGTCGGCATGCATTTCCACATCGCCCCGGCGGTTCTCACCGAGCTCGTCGAAGCAGGTGCCGATCCGCAGGAAGCGGGCATCGGGCGCGAAGACCGCGGGCGAGCCGTAGCCGAGCTGGAAATCCAGTCGCCGGCCGAGCGTGATGACGAGGTCTGCCTCGTTCATCGCGCGACCCCGGACAGCGGGGACGAAGCCGGGAACGTCGTCGCGGATGGCGCCGCGGCTCTCCCCGGAGTCCAGATACACCGCCCCGGTCGCCGAGAGAAACTCGCGCACCGTGGCGGCCGCCGCACGCACCGACCGGCCGCCGATCACGAGGATCCGCGACGCGTCCCGGATCAGCTCGGCGGCGCTGTCGACAGCCACCGGGTCGGGCCCCACCACCGTCGGCTCGCGTCGCCGCATGGCCAACGCCGGGATATCGGCTTCGTGCACGACCTCGTCGAGCAGGTCGGTGGGAAAGTCGATGTAGGCCGGACCGGTTGCTCCCGTCGCCGCACCGATCGCGGCCGCGATCACCTTGTCCAGCCGTGGGATCACATGGTGGCGTTCGGAGACCTGTTCGGCGAGTCGCGTGATCGGCCTGACCACGCTCGCCTGGTCGATGTCCTGCATCGCGGCCATCCCGGTTTGTGGCCGCGGCGCCCGCCCTGAGATGACCAGCACCGGGCTGCGCCCGACGAACGCGTTCGAGATGGCCGTGACCGCGTTGGTGAGACCCGGCCCCGCCGTCACGAGGGCCACGCCCAGCTCGCCGGTGAGCTCTGCACCGGCATGGGCCATGTAGACCGCCGCCGCCTCGTGGCGTACGTCCACGATCTCGATGCCGTTGCGCGCCAGGGCATCCCATATCGGCTGAATGTGGCCACCGCAGAGGCCGAATACCCGGCGCACACCCTGACTGCGCAGGCGCTCGGCGATCAGCTGAGCAACTGTCGTCGAATTCATGGCTGACGCGTCACCTCGTCCCGCCGCACCGGGTGGTCCAGGCCGCGCTTGACCGTCCAGCCGGCTTCCTCCCGGTCCCACTGGGTGCTCGACTGTTCGGCGGCCCGCAGCGTGCGCTTGAGCACCTTCCCGGTCGGGGTCTTCGGCAGTTCGGGAATGAACTCCAGGTAGCGGGGCACCGCGAAGTACGGCAGACGCTTGGTGCAATGCGCCAGCACGGCAAGGTGATCGGGCGTTGCAGCACCGTCGGACACCACGAGGTAGGCCTTGATGTCGTCCTCCCCCTCGGTGGCCGGTTTGGCGATCACCGCGGACTCCTCGATCTCGGGCAACTCCGACAGCGCCACCTCGATGTCGTAGGCGGTGACGTTCTCGCCTTTGCGCCGGATGCGGTCGTTGAGGCGATCCATGAAGTAGTAGTAGCCGTCGGAATCCCGGTAGGCGGCGTCCCCGGTGTGAAACCACAGGTTCCGCCACGCCTCGACGGTCCGATCGGGCATCGCGTGATACTCCAGGAACGTGGTGAACGGATAGCGTGGGCGAACCACGATCTCGCCCACTTCCCCGTCCGGCAGCGGTTCGTCGGTGTCGGGGTCCACAACGGCCACCTCGAACCATTCGTCGAGCGCCTTACCGCAACTGCCCGGGCGCAGCGGTTCACCGGCGGGCCGGTAGAGCGGTAGACAGATCTCGGTCATCCCGTACGCCTCGATGCATGTCGTACCGAACCGGCGCTCGAAATCCTCCGCGATCACCGAAGGCAGCGGAATCGTCACCATCCGGCGCACCCGGTGGTGCGTGTCCTCGGCGCTCGCGGGGCGATTGAAGATGTACTGCGCCATCACGCCGAGCAGACTCGTCACGGTCGCACCACAGTCGCGCAGGTCCTCCAACCACCGGCTCGCGCTGAACGATTCGGCGATGACAAGCTCTGCACCGGTCATCAGGCACGGCAGCACCTGCATGAACTGCGCATTGGCATGGAACAACGGCAGACATACGTAATAGACGTCCGACGAGTCGATCTGCAGTTGCTCGACGACGTGCGCGGCGAACGTATGCATGTGGGCGTGTGGCACCACCACACCCTTGGCCGGGCCCGTCGTTCCGGAGGTATAGAGAATCGCAGCCGGGTCGCGGTACGACACCTCGACCTCGGGCGGTGTCCCGCCCGAGGAGTCGAGGTCATCCAGGGCAACTGCTTTCCAGGGCATTTCGGTCATCGATCCACGGACGACCACGGTGCCGAGCGTCGTCAGCTCGCCCGCCACATCCACGAGGGCATCGCTGTACTTGGCGTCGATGATCGCGACCCGGGCGCCGGAGTTGTTGGCGATGTGGGCGAGGCTGCCGCCTCGGCACGCGGTGTTGGCCCCGACCTGCACGGCGCCCAGGAGGTTGATCGCAAACCAGCTCACGACCAGGTCGATCGAGTTGTCCATCAACAGCACCACCCTGTCGCCCTGCGCGACACCGAGTGTGGCCAGGCCCCCGGCCCTGCGCTCGGCGAGCTCCAGTAATTCGGCGTACGTCAGGTG
The DNA here is from genome assembly GCF_001552715.1 of Mycolicibacterium vaccae NBRC 14118 = CIP 105934. Lineage (GTDB taxonomy): Bacteria > Actinomycetota > Actinomycetes > Mycobacteriales > Mycobacteriaceae > Mycobacterium > Mycobacterium vaccae. Next base: position 24,961 of record NZ_BCRS01000001.1, read on the forward strand.
CTCGCCGGACAGGGCGCGCATGGCGACCTTGTCGGGATGGGTGGTCGCCGCTTTCCTCAGGAACGCCGGAAGGGTGAAACCCGTCCGTTGCTCGGGAGTGAACCGGGTGGTGGCGTGGGGCGCCAGGGTGGAGGTCATTCTGCCTTTCCTGCAAGGTGATCGGCGGGATTGGAGGGTCGGGGTGTCGCGGATGGATCAAACCTGCGCGGCAGGTTTGTCCTCCATGTCGTTGTTCTTGGTCTCGGGCAGAGCAAGGATGGCGACAAGGCTCACCGCGGACAGCGCCGCCAGCAGTACGCCGACCCAGATGCTGGAGTAGTTGGCGACGATCTGGGCCGCCAGGATGGGCGGTATGGCGCCGCCGATGATGCCGCCGAGGTTGTAGCTCAAACCCGCTCCGGTGTAGCGGAATCGGGACTGGAACATCTCCGGCAGCAGAGCGCCGGCCGGCCCGTTCGCCACACCGTAGACCGCCAGGGACACGGTCACACCGATCAGGAATGCCAACGGCGAGCCGGTGTCCAGCAGCGGGAACAGCGCCAGCGACCAGATCACCGCGCCGCCGTAGGCGCAGGCGATGACCTTCCGGCGGCCGACCTTGTCCGAGATGATCGCGGCGGCCGAGGTGACGACGCCCAGCACCACGGCGGCGATCATCCCGAAGCCGAGAATCGTCGTCCGGCTCATGTCGAGCGACCCGATGCCGTAACTCGTGAGGAAGGTGCTGCCGGTGTAGAACATCGAGAACACGGTGGACATCGCTACACCGGCGAGCGCGATCTGCTTCCACTGCTTCCGGATCGCATCGCCGAACGGCAGTTTGACCGGTGCGGCCTCACGCTCCTGGTTGAGCTTCTGGTTCTTGAAGACCGGGGTCTCCTCGACCGAGAGGCGAATCCACAGACCGACGATGACAAGCAGCATCGAGGCGATGAAGGGCAGTCGCCAGCCGTAGTTCTGGAACGTGTCGCTGTCGGCGCCGATGGTGATCGAGGCAATCCAGAAGGTGCCGCTGGCGAGGAAGAAGGCGCATGCCGGGCCGAGCTGCGGATAGACCGCCATCCTGCCGCGCTGTCCCTTGGGCGCGTACTCCGCGGTGAGCAGCGTGGCTCCGGCCCATTCCCCGCCCATGGCCAGGCCCTGCAGGAACCTCATCGCCACCAGGATGACCGGCGCCCAGATTCCGATGCCGCCTTCGAAGAGCCCGAACACCGACTGGTTGTAACCGGGCAGCACACCGATCAGCACAGTCGACAACCCCATGATGAGCAAAGTCCAGACCAGCGTGCGCTTGCGACCGATCCGGTCGCCGAAGTGGCCGAACAGAATCGACCCGACGGGGCGTGCGAAGAATGCCACACCGAACGTCGCGAACGACGCGATGGTGCCCATCGCGGGGCTGCTGCTGGGGAAGAAGACTGCGGGAAACACCAGGGCAGCGGCTGTGCCGTAGACGAAGAAGTCGTAGTACTCGATGGTGGTGCCGATCAGGCTGGCAGCACCGACTTTCCGAAGACTTCGCTGGTCAGTGCCGGTACTTACAGCGGGAGGCCGCGTTGCGCTCTGCTGGGTCATCAATTTCTCCAGGGTTCGACGATGCGTCTTTGGTCCTACCATAGGTGTGGTACACGCCACACGCAATGAGCGCAAGTGCTTACCGACACATTGCCTCAAAATTGCCACATATCGAGTTAGCAAAGTTCGCAATTTGCAGTTTCAACGCTCTCAATACTTCGCAAGATGGCCTCCTTGCCGACCCGCCTGCGATCTTGCGAGGGTCGACGTCATGTTCCGAAAAGTGGCGATTGCCAACCGCGGCGAGGCGGCGATGCGATTCCTCAACGCCGCAGGCGAGTACCGGATCGAGCGCGATGTGCCGCTGGAAACCGTCGCGATCTACACCGACGCCGACGCCGACTCGTGGTTCGTGCGGGAGGCCGACCACGCTGTGAACCTCGGTCCGACCATGTCGGTCGATCCCGCCACCGGTGCGCGTCGACACACCTATCTCGACGTGACTGCATTGGAAGCCGCCCTGTCCGCCTGCGGCGCCGACGCGGTATGGCCGGGTTGGGGTTTCGTCGCCGAGAACCCCGATTTCGTCCGCATGTGCGAGCGGATCGGCGTCCGGTTCATCGGCCCGAGCGCCACCGCGATGGACCTGCTCGGCAGCAAGATCGCGGCCAAGACGGTGGCTGAGTCCGTCGACGTCCCCGTCGTGCCGTGGAGCCACGGCCCGGTCGACACCGCCGACGATGCGCTGAATCACGCACGGCGCATAGGCTTTCCGGTGGTGATCAAGGCCGCTGCGGGTGGTGGTGGCCGCGGTATCCGGGTGGTGGCCGACGAATCCGCGATACCGGACGCGTTCCACAGTGCCCGTGCGGAAGCCCAGTCGGCCTTCGGCGACCCGACGCTCTTCGTCGAGGCGCAGGTCCTCGGCGGCCGTCACCTCGAGGTCCAGGTGGCCGCCGACCACGCCGGGAATGTGTGGACGCTGGGCCTGCGCGACTGTAGCGTGCAACGCCGCCGCCAGAAGGTGCTGGAAGAGTCTGCCCCGGTCGACGTCGGCGACGAACTGAGGGCGACCATCCTCGACGCCGCCCGCCGACTTTGCCGCGCGGTCGAATACACCAACGTCGGCACCGTCGAGTTCCTGTTCCGCCCCGACACCGGCGACTTCTACTTCCTCGAGGTCAACACACGACTGCAGGTCGAGCACACCGTCACCGAGGCCGTCACCGGCGTGGATCTGGTGAAGCTGCAGCTTGACCTCGCACAGGGGCGCCCGCTCGTCGGAGAACCGCCCACGCCTCGCGGACACGCCGTCGAAGTCCGTCTGAACGCAGAGGATCCCCGGCGCGGCTTCGCCCCGGCGCCCGGGCGCGTCGTCGAACTCCGGACCCCCCAGGGCCCCTCGATCCGAACAGACTCGGGCGTGGTCGTCGGTGACAGCATCGCCGCCGAGTTCGACTCGATGATCGCGAAGGTCATCGCCTGGGGGCGGGACCGGCCTGAGGCACTGGCCCGGCTCCGTCGTTCACTGGCCCGGTCGACGGCGGTGATCGAGGGGGGAACCACCAACCGGCGGTTCCTCATGGCCTTGCTCGACAACGCCGACATCCGCGCGCGGCACGTCGACACCACCTGGCTCGATCGCGCCCTGGAAGCCGGTGTGCTGCTTGACTCACCGGACGCCGCGGCCGCGATGGTCATCGCCGCGGCCGAGGCCCACCGGCAGGACCGCGCCGACGCCCTCGACCAGTTCGTGGGCAAGGCGGTCCACGGCCGTCTCGACGACATCGACGACGCCACGGCACCCATCGATCTGGAGTACGAGGGTGGGCGCCGGTCATTCCGGGTGCTGCAGTACAGCCCCGCCGACCTTTCCGTCACCATCGACGGGGAGAGCGTCGTCGACGCCCGGTTCGAGGTACGGGGCACGCACGAACGCCGGCTCATCGTCACAGGCGAGCGAAGCGACGGGGTCGGCAGCACAGGCGAGCGAAGCGACGGGGTCGGCAGCAGCGGCGAGCGAAGCGACGGGGTGGAGTGGCCGGCAACGGTCGTCACGAGCGGACCGCTCATCACGGTCGAACTCGGGCACAGCGTCTACCGCATCATCCGTGGCCACGGCGGACTCATACGGGCCGAATCGCAATCCGTCGTCGCGAAGATGGCGGTCGAGGTCGGTCAGGAAGTCAAGCCCGGTGAGGTCCTGTTCATCTCCGAGGCGATGAAGATGGAATCGCCGGTCATGGCGTCGTTCCCCGGTCGGGTCACCGAGATCATCGCCGACACAGGCACGCTCGTCGGTGCGGGTGATCCGATCCTGCGCGTCGAGGCAGTCGACCACTCCCGCTCCGACGACGCGGATCGCCTGTCGTTCGCGGCGTTGGTGCGCGGCACCGGCACCGCCCCGGTGGCCGACGCCGACATCGTGACGCGGCTCGTCCTCGGCCAGGATCTCGGCGACGATGTGGTCAGCGCCGCACGACTGTCCTTCGACGAAGGTCTACGCGTGCTGCGGACCATCGCCGACCGGATGGCCCTGTTCGTCGACGCTCCGGCCGGCGACGGCAGCTCACACCAAGGTGCGCCGCACCTTTCGGTGCGCCCGGACCTGCTGCTGTTCGCCGTCCGCTCACCGGATCGGATCCACGACGTGGCCCCCGCCGAGTTCGTGGCCCGGCTCACCACGATGCTGCACCACTACGGCGTGGACCAGATCAGTCAGGGCCCGCACCTCACCGAGGCGCTCTACAGCATCTGGCGCGCCGAGTCCCGGCTCGACCGGGTGGCTGAGCTCGCCGCGACTCTTCTGCAGAACTGGCTGACGCTGGATCCCGACACCGTGCAATCCCCCGAATTGGTCGGTGTACTCGACGATCTGATCGCCTCGACGGAGGGCGCCCATCCGGCGGTCGCTGATCTCGGTCGCGCGGTGCGCCACCGACTGGTCGAGTACCCGGTCCTGACGGCATTGCGCGCCGACGACGACAGGACGGCCGAACGGCTGGTGGGCGCGGCCACACCGGAGTCGATGGCCGGCCTGCTGCGGCTCCCGGCCCCGCTCGACCGTTATCTCGTCGCGGCGATCGAGACCGGCGACGAGAAAGGCGCTTTCGCCCTGGAAGCACTGGTGCGTCGCACCCACCGGCACCGCGAGCTCGATGCTGTCACCCCCCTGGCCTGCCGGCCCGGCGTCATCGGTCTGCGGACGGCGCGGTTCGAGAACGGCGAATCGGTTGCAGTGGTCGCGGTTTCGGGCCGGTCGGCGGACCTGCGGGACATGCTCTCGGTGGCTGCCAACGCCGTCGGACAGTCCGACGGGGCCGTGGAGATCGAGTTGTTCCTGTCCGATGTTCCCGGTGCCGATGACCTCGACGCGCAGGTCGAGACCACACTGGCCGACCTCGCCGGCGCCGGGAGGGTGGCGGTGACGGCGACGTGGTGGCTGCCCGGCACGGGGCTCGAAGTCCGGTCGCAGCAGCACCGCACTCTCGTCGGCGCCGCGGGACGGTTCGCCGCCGGCGACCATCCCCCCGGTATGCACCCCGCCACGGCGGACAGGCTGGAACTGTGGCGGTTCGCGGAGTTCGACATCACCGTGCTCGACGCCCCCGAGGGGATCCATCTGCTGAAGGTCGTCGCCAAGGAGAACCGCATCGACGAGCGTCTGATCGCCATGCTGGAGGTTTTCGATCTCGATGGTCAGGCGAGCACGTATGCCCGGCTGAAAAGTCAACTCTCACAGTCCGCCATCGCGATCCGGCAGGCCAGGGTGGTGCTGCGTGACCCGTCGGCGTCCTTGAGCAACCGCATCGTGATCTATGCCGAACCCGTGTGGCCGATGTCGGACACGCAGCTGCAGGCGGTGATCGCGGATCTGCTTCCCCTCACCCGCGGCCTGGGTCTGGAGAAGGTGATCGGCAGTGTGCACACCGTGAACGAGGTCACGGGCGAACGCACCGACGAGGTCATCCACATCACGACCCCCCCGACGGTCGGCGTGATGATCGGGCGCACCAAGCCCTCGAAGAGCCGGATACGGCCCATGTCCGACTATCGGCGACGGGTGGTGGCCCTGCAGCGGCGTGGCCTGGTGTATCCGTACGAGATCGTCGAACTACTGGTCGGCACCGGTGCCACCCACACCGAGCTACCCACCGGCGAATTCGTCGAATACGACTTCGTGGCAGCACGGTTCGATGCAGTCGATCGGCCACGAGGACAGAACACCGCACGCGTCGTCACCGGTGTGATCGACAGCAGGCCCGATGGAGCGGATACCTCCATCAGACGGGTGCTGATCCTCAACGAGCCGAGTCGCGACCTGGCGTCGCTGGCGGAACCCGAGTGCCGACGCATGATCGCGGCCATGGACCTGGCTGCCGAACTCGGTGTCCCGGTCGAGTGGTACGCCGTATCGTCGGGCGCTCGGATCGCGATGGACAGCGGCACCGAGAACCTCGACTGGACGGCGGCGGTGCTGCGTCGCATCGTCGAGTTCACCCAGGCCGGGGGCGAGATCAACGTCGTCGTGGTCGGCGTCAACGTCGGCGCGCAATCGTACTTCGACGCCGAGGCCACCATGCTGATGCACACCTCGGGTGTGTTGATCATGGTGGGCCGAAGTGCCATGGTGCTCACCGGAAAACAGGCACTGGAGTTCTCCGGCGGTGTCGCGGCCGAGGACAATGCGGGCATCGGCGGGTATCGGCGCATCGCCGGACCCAATGGTCAGGCCCAGTTCTGGGTTCCCGATGTCGAGTCGGCGTGCGCACTGCTGTTCCGGCACTACGAGTCCTCCCAGTCGCACGGCGCTCAGAGGCCGACGACCGATCCGGCGGACCGTGACATCAGTTCGTCACCCCACCTGGGCGGCACCGGCTCCTTCGAGACGGTGGGCGACATCTTCTCCCAGCGTCACAACCCAGACCGGAAGCGTCCCTTCGATATCCGCTCGGTGATGTCGGCGGTGCGCGATCAGGACGCGCCGCCGCTGGAACGGTGGAAGGGTTGGCAGGACGCGGAGAACGTCGTCGCCTGGGACACCCGCCTCGGTGGTTTCGCGGTGTCGCTGGTCGGGGTCGAGTCGCGCAACCTGCGGCGTAGGCTGCCCAGGCCCGCCGATGGACCCGATTCGTGGACCGCCGGCACGCTCTTCCCGCAGTCGTCGAAGAAGCTGGCCCGAGTGATCAACGGCGCGAGTGGCCGGCGTCCGCTGGTCATCCTGGCGAACCTTTCGGGTTTCGACGGATCGCCGGAGTCGATGCGCAAGCTGCAACTGGAGTACGGCGCGGAGATCGGGCGCGCCATCGTCAACTTCCGGGGCCCGATCGTGTTCAGCGTGATTTCCCGGTATCACGGCGGCGCGTACGTGGTGTTCTCCAAATCGCTCAACCCCAATATGGAGGTTTCGGCGGTCGAGGGATCCCGTGCCTCGGTGATCGGCGGTGCCCCCGCCGCGGCCGTCGTCTTCACCCGCGAGGTACGCGCCCGGGTTCGGCAGGATCCCGACGTCATCCTGCTGGAGAAGCGGCTCGCCGACGCCGCACCCGGTGACCGCGCGCTGCTGCAGCACGAACTGCACCAGCTGACGAGCAAGCTCACCACCGAGGTCCAGACAGCCGTCGCCAGGGAGTTCGACGACATCCACACCGTCGAACGGGCACTGCGCGTCGGGTCGATCGACCACATCGTCACTCCCTCGGACCTGCGCCCCTATCTGATCGGGGCGGTAACCCGCGGACTCCGCAAGACCAACAGCCACACCTCAGAAGGGACACGCCATGCATAAAGTCGTCATCACCGGACGCGGGATCATCGCGCCGATGGGCCATTCGGTCACCGATTATCTGGATGCGTTGCGCAACAACATGTCAGGAATCGGTCGTATCTCCTGGCCGGGTGAATCGGAGAGCTTCTGGTTCGCACCCGTCCGGGACTTCGAGCCGACGCGGTGGATGAGTGAGACGGTGGCCGACGGCACCGATCCCTTCGCGCAGTGGGCGCTCGCGGCGGCCGAACAGGCCAAGCTGGACGCGGGTCTCGGCGATCTGGACCCGGACCGGACCGGCGTGGTGCACGGCACCAGCATGGGCGGCACCCGCTCACTGAGCGAGGCGCAGCGCGGCTACGAGCAGCATGGCGCCAAGGGCGTCGACCGCAAGACCATGATCCGCATCCTGCCCAACATGGCCGCGTCCCAACTGTGCATGAGGTACTCCCTGCACGGCCCGCTGCTGACGGTGACCACCGCGTGCGCCTCCTCCAACGACGCAATCGGCAACGCCGCCAGGCTGATCCGCTCCGGCGAGGCGGACGTCGTGCTGACCGGCGGCACCGAGGCCGTGACCCTCGGCGACGGCGACTTCGCCCCGGCGTGGTACTTCGCCCAGGCCGCCTACGGGATGATCACGCCGAGCGACGACCCCAACCGCACCCTCACCCCGTTCGACAGGGACCGCACCGGCATCGTGATCGGCGACGGCAGTGCGATGTTCGTCATCGAGAGCGAGGAGCATGCACGCGAACGCGGCGCCCGCATCCTGGCCGAGATCGTCGGCTACGCCTCGCTGGCCGACGGCCCGCACCCGTCGGCTCCGGAGCCGAACGGAACCTGGGAGGCGCTGGTGATGCGCAAGGCGCTGGCTAATGCCGGACTGGAGCCCACGGACGTGGACGCCGTGTACGCCCACGCCACCGGGACCGCCAAGGGTGACACCGCCGAGATCCGGGCGATCAACGCCGTGCACGGCGGCCGGAACCTGCCGGTCACCGGCATCAAGGGGCACACCGGCCACACCGGCGCGGCCTCCGGGGCGATGAGCGCCGTCGCGGCGCTGGAGACCTTCGAGTCCGGCATGCTGCCGAATGCGTTCGGGACCGACGTCGTCGACCCCGAAGCGGACTTCCGGGTGATCACCGAGAAGCCGGCGCAGGTGGAAGCCGAAGTGATCCAGATCAATTCGTTCGGGTTCGGCGGCCAGAACGCGTCGCTGATCCTGCGCAGGCCGTCTTCCTGACCACCCCCACACACACGAAAGGTACTTCTTCATGGGCAACGTGCAGTACGACTTCACCGGAAGATCCGTCATCGTCACGGGCGCCGCGCGCGGCATCGGGTTCGAGCTCGGTTCGTTCTTCGCCAACGCGGGTGCACAGACCTACATGGTCGACAACGACGCCGACGAACTCAAGGACGCGGCCAAGCGGGCCGGCGGCGTCGCCGTGGTCGCGGACGTCGGCAGCACCGCTGACGTGGACGCCGCCGTCGCTGCGGTCGTCGAGGACAGCGGCAAGGTCGACGTCGTGGTGAACAACGCAGGGGTGTTGCGCGACAGGGTCGTCTGGAAGCTGACCGACGACGACTGGGAGGAGGTGCTGAATGTCCACGCGGGCGGCACGTTCCGGTTCACCCGCGCCTGCGTCCCGCACTTCCGCGAGCGTTCGTTCGGCCGGATCATCAACATCACCTCCTACACCGGTCTGCGCGGCAATCCCGGCCAGTCGAACTACGGCACCGCCAAGGCGGGCATCATCGGGTTCACCAAGACCGCCGCCAAGGAACTGGCCCGGTTCGGTATCACCGTGAACGCGATCGCGCCGAACGCCGAAACCCGGATGGTCGCCTCCATTCCCCCGGACAAGAAGGCCGAGATGGCCGCGGCGATTCCGATGGGCCGCTTCGCCCAGCCGAGCGAGATGTGTCCGGCCATCGGCTTCCTCGCGTCCGAGGAAGCCGGATTCATCACCGGCACAGTGCTGGCCGTCGACGGCGGGATGTCGATGTGAGCGGACTGACCATCGCCTCGCTGACCGAACAGAAGGATCTCGATCTGGGGCGCAGCCACTGGATGGAGATCGACCAGAAGCGCATCGACGTCTTCGCCGAGATCACCGAGGACCCGCAGTGGATCCACGTCGATCCGGTGCGCGCCGCCGACGGCCCGTTCGGCACCACCATCGCCCACGGCTACCTGACGATGTCGCTGATCGCCCCGGTGCTCAACGAGCTGTTCCTGGTCGATGACGCTGTCGCGTCGATCAACTACGGCGCCAACAAGATCCGCTTCCCGGCGTTCGTCCCGTCCGGCGCCCGGCTGCGTGGCCATCTCGTCCTGCTCGGGGCCGAGGCGGTCACCGGCGGAGTGCAGGCCTCGCTACGGGTCACGATGGAGATCGAGGGCGGCGAGAAGCCTGCCTGTGTGGCGGACATCCTCATCCGGTTGCGAGGTGCCGAATGAGGGCATTTCGGCTGCACTCCTACGACGGGCCGTCGGGCCTGCGTCTCGACGAGGTCCCCGACCCCGCCGGCGACGCAGAGACCGCGGTCGTCGACGTCCGCGCCATCGGGATCAACTTCCCCGATCTGCTGCTCACCAAGGGCCAGTACCAGCGCAAGCCGGACACCCCCTTCACCCCGGGCTGTGAAGTCGCGGGCGTCATCCGGTGGGCCCCGGAGGGGTCCGGCTGGTCGCCCGGTGACCGGGTGATGGCCTTCATCTGGGACGGCGCGTACGCCGAGTCCGTGGCGGTGCCGGTGCGCTCACTGGTCGCGATCCCCGACGACATGGGGTTCGACGTCGCCGCGGGCCTGGTGGTCAACCACCACACGGTGCATTTCGCACTGGCCCGGCGCGGGCACCTACAGGCCGGGGAGAGCGTGCTGGTGATGGGCGCCGGCGGCGGTATCGGCAGCGCGGCGGTGCAGGTCGCCAAGGGGCTGGGGGCGCGGGTGATCGCCGGGGTGAGCGCCGGCGAGGCCGGCAAGAGTCAGGTCACCGTGGCCGAGGAGTCCGGCGCCGACGACGTCATCGTCCTGGAGAAGGGCTTCGCCGCACAGGTCCGCGCCCTCACCGGCGGCGAGGGCGTCGACGTGATCCTTGACCCGCTCGGCGACTGGCTGTTCGACGAGGGCGTTCGGGCCCTGGCCTCGGAGGGCCGGATTCTGGTCGTCGGCTTCGCCGCGGGTGACATCGCGTCGCTGCGGACCAATCGCCTGCTGCTGCGCAACGTGTCGGCGGTCGGTGTGGCCTGGGGGGCGACGCTGGACAAGGATCCCGCGTTGCTGGCGTGGGGGGCCGAGGCGTTGCACCGGATGTACGCCGACGGGAGCGTCCGTCCTCAGATCGGACAGCGTTTCTCGTTCGACGAGATTCCGGTGGCCCTGGACAAGCTCGACGCCCACGGAATCCGCGGCAAGGCCATCGTCGAGCTGACCTGATCCGCGGTTGCGAAATCTGCTAATTCTGGCCCTCGCAGTGGGGCTAGGCTGACGTGGTGGACAAGGTATTCGCCGGCATTCGACTCCGGAGACTGCGTGAGGAACGCGGCCTCAGCCAGGTCGAGCTTGCGCGAATCCTTGCCATCTCGTCGAGCTATCTGAACCAGATCGAGCACGACGCCCGGCCGATGACCGTCACCGTGCTGGTGCGGTTGACCGAGGTGTTCGGCATCGACCCCGCGTTCTTCGCCCCGCGCGACACCGCCCGTCAGCTCGCGGAGTTGCGCGAAGCGCTGCCCGAGGTCGCGCCGGGAGTGCCCCACCCCACCTCGGACCTGCAGCAGCTGGCGACGTCGATGCCGGAGGTGGCCGATGCCGTGATCGGGCTGTACCGCAGGTACCGGGACGCGATGGTCCAACTGGAGGCGCTGACGGACTCGCGCTCCGAGGGCCCGTCGTCGATGCCCCATGAGCATGTCCGGGACTTCTTCTACCGGCATCAGAACTACGTGGACGTGATCGACCGGCAGGCCGAAGACCTCGCGGCCGAGATCGCCAAGCTGGGTGGTGAACGCACCGGCAGCCTGCGGGCGTTCCTTGAGCAACGGCACGGCATCAGAGTCGTTCCCGGCCGGCAGGAACGCGACGGTGACCTGTACACGTTCGACGCTTCCCGAGGGGTCCTGACGCTGGCCGCGGATCTGCGCGAAGGGCAGCAGGCGTTCCGGATGGCCACGCAGATCGCGTTGCTGGACGCCTCGTCGACGCTGGATCAGGTCCTCGACGCCGAAACCTGGCCGGACGAGACGACGCGAGATCTGGCCCGGCTCGGGTTGGCCCACCACTTCGCCAGCGCGCTGATCCTGCCGTATACGACGTTCCACACCGCGGCCGAGCGGTTCCGCTATGACGTGGAAATGCTGTCGGAGCACTTCGAGGTCAGCTACGAGACCATCGCCCACCGGCTCAGCACGCTGCAGCGTCCGGGACTGCGGGGGGTGCCGTTCATCCTGGTCCGCGTCGACAAAGCCGGGAACATCTCGAAACGCCAGTCCGCCACCGGATTTCACTTCTCCCACACGGGCGGGACCTGCCCACTCTGGAACGTCTACGACGCGTTCGCCACGCCCGGGAAGGTCGACGTCCAGATCGCGGAGATGCCGGACGGACAGCGCTACCTCTGGGTCGCGCGCACCGTGATCCGCCGCCGCGGCGGCCACGGCACCACGGCAAAGACCTTCGTGGTGGGACTCGGCTGCGAACTCCGCCAGGCCGGGCGGCTGGTGTACAGCAAGGGACTGGACCTGGTCGACCCCGACGTCGTCCCGATCGGACCGGGGTGCCGGACCTGCGATCGCCAGCGGTGCCCGCAGCGCGCGACACCACCGATCGGCAGGCAATTGTCGGTGGACGCCACCCGCGGGCGCTTTGTGCCCTACCCGCTGACGTTCCCTGGGCGTCCCGGCCAGCATGTCGAAAACAGTTCGGCGACTGGGTAGTTCATCCCATCTGAGTGGACGTGCCGAGTCCGAGGACATGGTAGAAGCCCATGATGTGCTTGGTGACGAGCTCGGCCGCGCCATCGCCGTCTCCGGCTGCTATCGCATCGAGGATGAGCTGATGCTCGTCGGTGACCGCGCTCATCGTGCCGGCAGGATCGTCGAGGTTCTCGAAGCCGGCCACCATGGCCTGCCGCATCGCCTCGCGCATGGCGGCCATCATCGCCGCCGCAAGACCGTTGCCGGACATCTGGGCGATGCCGACATGGAATGCGGTGTCGAGATCGTTGTACTCGGCCACGGTGTGCGGTCCGCGCATCTGTGTGACGAGCCTGCGCAATTCATTCAGATGGTCGCCCTCGACGACCCCGGCGGCCTTGTGGCAGGTCAACCGTTCCAGCATCAGCCGCGTCTCGATCATGTCGTCCTGGGTGAAGGACGCGAGTTGCAGGTGGATGCGCAGGACCATGCCCATGCCGACAGTGCTGTCCTTGACGATCCGCGACCCGGAGGTCGGCCCGGATCCCGTCCCGGCTTCGACGACCCCGATCGCCTCGAGGATGCGCAACGCCTCCCGCACCGCGCCACGGCTCACCCCCAGCGCCTCGGCGAACTGCCGCTCCGGCGGTAACCGATCCCCTGCCTTGAGCTTGCCGCTGTTGAGCCGATTCTCGATCTCGGCGACCACCTGCTCGTGGGTGCGCAGCCGAGGGAGCGGCTGCCACTGGGATGACGTTGTGTCCGACACGTGCCCCCTCCACCCCAGGTCGCGGAAATCGCTAGTGCCTTACTGTACCGACCACAGCGTGGTTCGCCCGGGTCTGGCAACGCTCGATGTCAGGCGGTCAGCCCGAGGTCGCGTCGCGGTGGACGCCCAAGAGGTACTCGTAGGCCGGCGCGTTCACACTGTTGGCCTCGATCTCCTCGGGCGTGAGTTCCCTGCGCACCTTGGCCGGCACACCCACCACCATCGACCGCGGCGGGATGACCATCCGCTGCGGCACGACCGCCCCCGGCGCGATGAGCGACTGCGCGCCGACGGTCGCCCCGTTGCCGATGACCGCCCCGATGCCGATCAGGCAGTCGTCCTCGACGGTGCAGCCGTGCAGAACCGCGTTGTGCCCGATGGTGACTCGCGCACCGATCTTGACGGGGAAGCCCGGATCCGTGTGGATCGTGACGCTGTCTTGCACATTGGAGCCCGGCCCCACCTCGATCGGATCGAACTCTGCCCGCAGCGTCGCCGAGTACCACACGCTGGCATTGGCACCGAGTGAGACGTTTCCGACGACTACCGCATTCGGCGCCACCCAGGAAGTGGCGTCCAACTTCGGCGTTCTGCCCGGCAGGGCGATGATCAGCGGCTCGGCCATGCGCCGATTGTGCCGAACGACATGAATGCATCCCCATCTGGGTTGCCGATCTCGACTCCGGGTGCCCCGCTGGTCAGGCGATGCAGCGGAACCCGATGTGCGTGGTGGCACTGTCCTGCGACTGGGACGAGCGGGCGGCGGGCCGGTAGCGGTGGCAGTATTCCGGCGCACACAGATGTGACCCGCCTTTGAGCGCCTGATGCACCGTCGGGTCGCCCGCCGGCGGGGGCGTCGGGCAGCACCCTTGGGCGGGTTGATCGAGTCGATGGTGCCGGGTGTACGGGGTGGTGGTCCACTCCCACACATTGCCGATCATGTCGAGGAGCCCAAACCCGTTGGGCGGGAAGGCGCCCACCGGGGATGTGCCGCTCCAGCCGAGCGCGCCCTCGTTGCGGTACGGGAAGCGGCCCTGCCAGGTGTTGGCCATCAACTGCCCGTCGGGGCGCACGTCGTCGCCCCACGCGTAGGCCGCGGTCGTGCCGGCGCGCGCGGCGTACTCCCACTGCGCCTCGCTCGGCAGCCGGCGTCCCGCCCAGCGCGCATACGCCGCCGCATCCGGGTAGGCGACCTGCACCACAGGATGATCGAGCCGGTCCTCCAGCGATGAGGCCGGCCCGAACGGGTGCCGCCAGCAGGCGCCGGGAACCCATGTCCACCACTGCCGCCAGTCGCGCAGATCCACCGGACCCGGTGTGGGCCGGAACACCAGCGCGCCGGGAACCAGGTCCGCCGGGGGAACACCGGGAAAGTCCGCGGGGTCGAGTTCGCGCTCGGCGACGGTGACATAGCCGGTGTCGGAGACGAATTCGGCGAACTGCGCATTGGTGACCGGATGACGCTCAATGGCGAACGGCGCCACCGAAACCGTGTGCACCGGCGCCTCTTCGGGATAGAAATCGACCGACCCCATGCGGAACGAGCCACCGGGCAGCTCGACCAGTTCAGTAAACACCCAGCAAGGCTAGGCGCTCGGTGCACGACCTCAGCCGGATCGGTGAAGGGTCCTGAGGCTGGGCGCCGGGGTGCACGTCTCTTTTTCTGCGCGTCAACAACTGTTGACGCGTCATCACATGATGACGCGCAGAAAAAGCGAAGTGGTCACCGGAGCCGGCATCGCTTCGTCGACGACGCGCCTGCCGCCGCGGCGCGCACCCACGTGTGCCCGGAGGTGCCCGACGAGCCTATTGACGCCCCACATCCGCTGTCGTACTGTATCGGCCATCACAATTTGAAACGTTTCATTACGCAATCGGCGGGGAGGCGCAGTGGCGGACACCGTGCAACGCGTGTGTTTCGTGATGTACCTCAAACCCGACCGGGTCGAGGACTACCTAACCGTCCACCACCACGTGTGGCCGGAAATGCTCGACGCCCTGCGCGCCAGCGGCTGGCGGAACTATTCACTGTTCCTCCGGCCCGAGGACGGCATGGTGGTCGGCTATCTGGAGACCGACGACTTCGCGCGTGCCTCTGCGCAGATGGCAGAAACCGCGGTCAACGAACGTTGGCAGACACAGATGTCCCAGTACTTCCAGCCCGCGGCCTCCGGCCCGGCAGGCGCTGACGGCGCCAACCCCGACACCGTCCGACACCAGCTCACCCAGTACTTCCACCTCCCCTGAACCGAGGAAGCCCATGAAGATCGGAGCTCGCTCCACCACCGGTTGGCGCGCCACCATCGCGGTCGCGATGTCCAACTACATCGAGGCCGGCTCGATCATCGCGATCGCAACCAGCCTCGGGTTCTGGCAGCACGAGTTCGGCATCAGCAACTTCGCCGTCGGACTGCTCGCCGCGCTGAGCGCCAACGCGTTCGGTGCCGCGATCGGCGCCATCCTCGGCGGCCCGCTCTGCGACCGGTACGGCCGCAAAGCCATCTACACCTACGACCTGCTGGTCTACATGGCCGGCGTACTGCTGGCCGCGTGCGCGGCCAACTACACGATGCTGCTCGCGGCGTTCGTCGTCACCGGCATCGCGGTCGGCGCCGGCGTACCCGCCTCCTGGACCTACATCGCCGAGCAGGCGCCGTCCGTCGAGCGGGCCAAGCACGTCGGCACCGCCCAGCTGGCCTGGTCGGTCGGTCCGTTCATCGGCTTCGCGCTGGCCGCCGCGCTGGCGCCGCTGGAGCTGCTCGGCTCGCGACTGATCTTCCTCCACCTGTTCGTCGTCGCCGGCATCGTGTGGTGGATCCGGCAGGGCCTCCCGGAATCGCAGATCTGGCAGGACGAAGCGGTCAACGAGAGCCGCGAGCTCTCCTCCCGGGTGGGTGACCGGGGCCTGCGCGGCCTGTTCTCCAAGAAGGTCAACATCACCGCACTGCTGTTCCTCGGCGGCATCTACCTGTTCTGGAACACCGTGGCCGGCCAGGCCGGCATCTTCATGCCCCGCGTCTACGACACGGCCGGCCTGCACAGCCCGGTGCAGCAGAACCTGTTGCAGGTACTGGTGTGGGGATGCACCGTCGCCGCAACGTATTTCGGATTCATGCGGTACGCCGACCGGGTGTCCCAGCGGCTGCTCTACGTGTTCGGCGCCGCCTTGGGCATCGTCGGCTGGATCGTGCTGGTGGCCCTCACCGACAACGGCATCAGCACCATGCTGATCTTCGCAATCCTGTGGGGTGTGTCGGCGGGCATCGGCTGCCAGGCCTTCTACAGCCTCTGGGCCAGCGAACTGTTCGCCACGCCGTACCGCGCCAGCGCCCAGGGCACGATGTTCTTCGTCGTGCGCACCGCCACCGGACTGCTCAGCTACTTCTTCCCCACCATGCTC
This sequence comes from Mycolicibacterium vaccae NBRC 14118 = CIP 105934, assembly GCF_001552715.1. GTDB lineage: Bacteria > Actinomycetota > Actinomycetes > Mycobacteriales > Mycobacteriaceae > Mycobacterium > Mycobacterium vaccae. Next base: position 41,340 of record NZ_BCRS01000001.1, read on the forward strand.
GCCGTGATCGGGCTGACCGCGGTCGGCGTGCTGCTGGTCGGGCTGCTCACCGTCGCGCTGATCATCGGCGCCGTCTGGGCCCCGCAGACCCAGGGCAAGACGTTGCAGCAGATCGAGACCGAACGCTACGGCGCACCCGTGAGTCCGTCGGCGTCCACGCCGTCCACCTCGAACGTCTGAGGATCATGAACTTCACCGACACCGTCCTGGACAACCTCGACATCGAACTCCCCTCTTGGGCTTTCGGCAACTCCGGCACCCGGTTCAAAGTCTTCGGCACACCCGGGACACCGCGGGACATCCGGGAGAAGATCGCCGACGCCGCACAGGTGCACCGCCTCACCGGCCTGGCCTCGACGGTGGCCCTGCACATTCCGTGGGATCGGGTCGACGACTACACCTCGCTGTCGCGCTACGCGCAGGATCTCGGCGTGCGACTGGGCACCGTCAACTCCAACACCTTTCAGGACGACGCCTACAAGTTCGGCAGCCTCACCCACACCGACAAGACCGTGCGGCAGAAGGCCATTGACCATCATCTCGACTGCATCGAGGTGATGAACCAGACCGGATCCCGCGACCTGAAGATCTGGCTGGCCGACGGCACCAACTATCCCGGCCAGGGTGACATCCGCGCCCGGCAGGACCGGCTCGCCGAATCGCTGGCCGCGATCTACCAGCACATCGGCGAGAGCCAGCGACTCGTGTTGGAGTACAAGTTCTTCGAACCCGCGATGTACATGACCGACGTGCCCGACTGGGGCACCTCTTACGTGCACGTCTGCGCACTCGGTGAGCGCGCGATGGTCTGCCTGGACACCGGTCACCACGCGCCGGGCACCAACATCGAGTTCATCGTCGCGCAGCTGCTGCGCCTGAACAGGCTGGGCTCGTTCGACTTCAACTCGCGGTTCTACGCCGACGACGACCTGATCGTCGGGGCAGCCGATCCGTTCCAGTTGTTCCGCATCATGTTCGAGGTGATCCGCGGCGGCGCTCTCGATCAGAACTCGGCGGTCGCACTGATGCTCGACCAGTGCCACAACGTCGAGGACAAGATCCCCGGCCAGATCCGCTCGGTGCTCAACGTCCAGGAGATGACCGCCAGGGCACTGCTCGTCGACACGGACGCGCTGCGCCGCGCACAGGACGACGGAGACGTGCTGGCCGCCAACGCCGTTCTGATGGACGCGTTCTACACCGACGTCCGGCCCGCGCTGGCCGGGTGGCGCGCGGAACGCGGGCTGCCGGAAGACCCGATCGCGGCGTTGCGGGACAGCGGCTACCAGCAACGCATCAACGCCGAGCGCGTCGGCGGCACTCAATCCTCCTGGGGAGCATGACATATGGTCAACGACACGGTCGCCGAACTCATTTCCCGGTCCAACCGGCTCGGCAAGGACCCGAAGAACACCAACTACGCCGGCGGCAACACCTCGGCCAAGGGCACCGGCACCGACCCGGTCACCGGCGAGGACGTCGACCTGCTGTGGGTCAAAGGGTCCGGCGGCGACCTGGGGACGCTGACCGAGCAGGGGCTGGCCGTGCTGCGGCTGGACCGGTTGCGCGCGCTGGCCGGCGTCTACCCCGGAGTCGACCGCGAGGACGAGATGGTCGCCGCGTTCGACTACTGCCTGCACGGCAAGGGCGGCGCGGCCCCGTCGATCGACACCGCGATGCACGGACTGGTCGACGCCGCCCACGTCGACCACCTGCACCCCGACTCCGGCATCGCGATCGCGACAGCCGCCGACGGAGAGTCCCTGACGCAGAAGATCTTCGGTGACCGGGTGGTGTGGGTGCCGTGGCGGCGGCCCGGCTTCCAGCTGGGTCTGGACATCGCCGAGATCAAGCGCCGTAATCCGCGGGCCATCGGGTGCATCCTGGGCGGACACGGCATCACCGCGTGGGGCGAGACTTCCGAGGAGGCCGAGGCGCACTCGCTGGAGATCATCAAGAGCGCCGCCGAGTTCATCGCCACCACCGGCAAGGATCAGCCGTTCGGGCCGCCGTTGCCCGGCTATGCGGCGCTGCCCGACGACGAGCGGCGCGCCAAGGCCGCCGCCCTGGCCCCGTTCCTGCGCGGCCTGGCCAGCACGGACCGTCCGCAGGTCGGCCACTTCACCGACACTGCAGCGGTATTGGAGTTTCTGGAAGCCACCGAACATCCGCGGCTGGCCGCGCTGGGCACCAGCTGTCCGGACCACTTCCTGCGCACCAAGGTCAAGCCGCTGGTGCTGGACCTGCCCGCCGACGCCACCGTCGAGGAGTGCAAGAGAAGCCTCATCGAACTGCACAGGCAGTACCGCGAGGACTACCGCGCCTACTACGAACGCCATGCGAGCGCCGACAGCCCGGCCATGCGCGGCGCCGATCCGGCGATCGTGCTGATCCCCGGGGTCGGCATGTTCAGCTACGGCAAGGACAAGCAGACCGCGCGGGTGGCCGGCGAGTTCTACCTCAACGCGATCAACGTGATGCGCGGCGCCGAGGCGGTCTCCACCTACTCGCCGATCGACGAGTCGGAGAAGTTCCGCATCGAGTACTGGGCACTGGAAGAGGCCAAGCTCGCGCGGATGCCCAAGCCCAAGCCGTTGGCCACCCGGATCGCACTGGTCACCGGCGCTGCGTCGGGGATCGGCAAGGCCATCGCCACCCGGCTGGCCGCCGAGGGCGCCTGCGTGGTGATCGCCGACCTCGACGCCGGGAAGGCGCAAGCGGCAGCCGAGCAGATCGGCACCAGCGACGTGGCCATCGGGATCGCCGCCGATGTGACCGACGAGGCCGCGGTCCAGGCCGCGGTCGACGCCACGGTGCTCGCGTTCGGCGGCATCGACATCGTGGTCAACAACGCCGGCCTGTCGCTGTCGAAGTCCCTGCTGGACACCACCGTCGACGACTGGGATCTCCAGCACAACGTGATGGCGCGCGGCTCGTTCCTGGTGTCCAAGGCGGCGGCCCGAGCGCTCATCGACCAGAAGCTCGGCGGCGACATCATCTACATCTCGTCGAAGAACTCGGTGTTCGCCGGCCCCAACAACATCGCCTACGCGGCGACGAAAGCCGATCAGGCGCATCAGGTCCGGCTGCTGGCCGCCGAGCTGGGTGCGCACGGGGTGAAGGTCAACGGGATCAATCCCGACGGCGTGGTCCGCGGGTCGGGCATCTTCGCCGGCGGTTGGGGCGCGCAGCGGGCCGCGGTGTACGGCGTGGCCGAGGAGGACCTCGGCGCGTTCTACGCCCAGCGCACACTGCTCAAGCGCGAGGTGCTGCCCGAGCACATCGCGAATGCCGCGTTCGCGCTGTGCACATCGGACTTCTCGCACACCACCGGGCTGCACGTACCGGTCGACGCCGGGGTCGCCGCGGCCTTTCTGCGATGAGTTCGGCGCAGTTCGCCGCCGTCGACCTCGGCGCCACCAGCGGCCGGGTCATGCTCGCCGACATCAGCCGCCACCATATCGAGCTGGCGCAGGTGAGGCGCTTCCCGAACGATCCTGTGTATCTGTGGAACGGGCGCCGCACCGCGATGCACTGGGACGTCCCTGCGCTGTTCCAGCAGGTCTGCGGCGGGTTGCGCGAGGCCGCGCGCGTCTCGGGAAACCTGGTCGCCGTCGCGGTGGACTCGTGGGCCGTCGACTACGCGCTGCTGCGGGACGGGGCCCTGCTCGGCTTGCCGTACCACTACCGCGACGCCCGCTGCCAGACGGGCGTCGACGACGTCCACGCCCGGATCGACCCGCAAGATCTGTACCAGCGCAACGGTTTACAGTTCCTGCCGTTCACCACGCTGTATCAGCTCGCCGCGGAACGGCGCGGTGACCTGTTGACGCTGGCCGAGCGCGCGCTGCTGATCCCCGACCTGATCGGGTATTGGCTGACCGGACGCGAGGTCACCGAACGCACCAACGCCTCGACCACCGGACTGCTGCACACCGACGGATCCTGGGACGACGACCTGTGCGAGGTGCTCGACCTGCCGCCCGGACTGTTTCCCGCGCTTGTCGACCCGGGCACCCCGTTGGGCCCGGTGTTGCCCGACCTCGCCGATTCCCTGGGGTTCTCCTCGGGAACCTCGGTGACCACGACCGCCTCGCACGACACGGCCTCGGCCGTGGCTGCGGTCCCGATGGACCCCAGCTCGGCGGCCTACATCTCCTGCGGCACTTGGGCTCTGGTCGGCGTGGAGCTGCCCGGTCCGGTGCTCGGCGAGGCGGGCCGGGACGCGAACTTCACCAACGAGGTGGGGGCCGACGGCCGGATCCGGTACCTGCACAACGTGATGGGTCTGTGGCTGCTCAGCGAGACCCTCCGCCAGTTCGAGCGCGACGGCTATCGGGCCGACCTGTCCGAGCTGCTCGCCCAGGCCGCCGAGGTGCCGTCCCGCTTCGACGTCTTCGACACCACCGACGCGCGGTTCGCCGCCTCCGGCGACATGCCGGCCCGGATCCGCCAGTGGTACGACGAGCGCGGGTTGCGGGTTCCGGTGGCCAGGCCCGAGCTGGTCCGGGTGATCGTGGAGAGCCTGGCGGTCGCGTTCGCCGACGGGGTCCGGCAGGCCGCCGAGTTGTCCGGGGTTCCCGTGCGGACGGTACACATCGTCGGCGGCGGCTCGCAGAACCGGCTGCTGTGCCAGCTCACCGCCGACCGGCTCGGGCTACCGGTGCTGGCAGGCCCGGTGGAGGCTACCGCGATCGGAAACGTGCTGGTCACTGCCCGTGCGCACGATGCGGTTTGCGGGGGTCTGGAAGAATTGCGGCGCAAGGTGGCCACCAGCTTCCCCGCACAACGCTACGTCCCCCGCGCGTCCCGGATCTCGGTCGGCTTCGCACCGGTGGGGGCGCGAAAGGTAGTCCGATGAAACGTCGTGTTCCCCGCGTCCGGGACCTCGCCCCGCTGATGCAGTTCAAGAAGCCCGAGTTCGATGCGACGAAACGCCGGCTGGACAAGGCGCTCACCATCGAGGACCTGCGCGCCATCGCCAAGCGCCGCACCCCCAAGGCCGCGTTCGACTACACCGACGGTTCCGCCGAGGCCGAACTGTCCATCGCGCGGGCCCGTCAGGCATTCCAGGACATCGAGTTCCACCCGTCGATCCTGCGCGACGTGTCCAAGGTCGACACCAGCTGCACCATCCTGGGCGGCCGGTCGGAGCTGCCGTTCGGCATCGCGCCCACCGGCTTCACCCGGATGATGCAGACCGAGGGCGAGTACGCCGGCGCCCACGCCGCTGCCCGGGCCGGCATCCCGTTCTCCCTGTCCACCATGGGCACCGCGTCCATCGAGGATGTGCAGGCCGCGAACCCCCATGGCCGCAACTGGTTTCAGCTCTACATGTGGAAGGACCGGGACCGCTCGATGGCGCTCGTCGAGCGCGCCGCGGCGGCGGGCTTCGACACGCTGCTGGTGACCGTCGACGTGCCGGTCGCCGGGGCGCGGCTGCGTGACAAGCGCAACGGCATGTCGATCCCGCCCGCGCTGACCGCCAAGACCGTGCTCAACGCGATCCCGCGGCCGCAGTGGTGGATCGACTTCCTGACCACCGAACCGCTGGCGTTCGCGTCGCTGGACCGCTGGTCGGGCACCGTCGCCGAGCTGCTGGACACGATGTTCGACCCGACGGTCACGTTCGAGGACCTGGCCTGGATCAAATCGCAGTGGCCGGGCAAGCTGGTGGTCAAGGGCATCCAGACGGTGGACGACGCGGTCGCGGTCACCGACCTCGGCGTGGACGGCCTGGTGTTGTCCAATCACGGTGGCCGGCAACTGGATCGGGCGCCGATCCCGTTCCACCTGCTGCCGGATGTCGCGGCGGCGGTGGGTGAGCGCACCGAGATCATCCTCGACACCGGCATCATGTCCGGCGCCGACATCGTGGCCTCGGTCGCGCTGGGGGCCCGCTTCACCCTGGTCGGCCGGGCCTACCTGTACGGCCTGATGGCCGGCGGTGAGGCCGGTGTGGACCGGGCCATCGCGATCCTCGCCGAGCAGGTCAGCCGCACGATGCGGCTGCTCGGGGTCAACTCGCTGGACCAGCTGGAACCCGGGCACGTCACGCAGTTCGAACGGCTGGTCCCCCGTACCCGACCCTGACCCGCGGGCCCGGTCTGGTGTGATGGGCACATGGCCGTGAGCATGCGGGACGTCGCCACCGCGGCGTCGGTATCGCTGGGCACCGTCTCCAACGTGCTGAACTCGCCGGAGAAGGTCTCGCCCGCCACGGTCGCGCGGGTGCACGCCGCGATCGACCAACTCGGCTTCGTGCGCAACGACGCGGCACGGCAGCTGCGTGCGGGCCGGTCGCGCTGCGTGGGGCTGGTGGTGCTCGACATCGGCAACCCGTTCTTCACCGACATCGCTCGCGCGGCCGAGCGCCAGGCCGCCCAGCACCAGCTCACGGTGCTGCTGGGCACCTCCGACGGCGACGAGTCCCGGGAACGGGCCTATGTCGACGTCTTCACCGAGCAGCGGGTCTTCGGGCTGATGGTGTCGCCGTTGGGCGAGGATCTGGACCGGCTTGCCGTGCTGCGCCACAGGGGCACCCCGGTGGTGCTGGTCGACCGGGACGGCACCGGCACGGACTTCGATTCCGTCGCGGTCGACGACGTGGCCGGGGGCCGGCTCGCGACGCGCCACCTGCTCGACACCGGCCGGCGACGCATCGCGTTCGTCGGCGGCCCGCTGGGTTTGCGGCAGGTCGCCGACCGGCTGCGCGGCGCCCGGCAGGCGGTCGACGAGGTGTCCGGCGCGCAGCTGGAGATCATCGAGACGCCGGCGCTGGGCGTGCTGGACGGACGCGCCGTCGGCGAACAGCTGCACCGGCGCGCGGCGGCCGACCGCCCCGACGGGGTGTTCTGCGCCAATGACCTGGTGGCCATCGGGGTGCTGCAGGCGCTCACCCTGCTCGGCGCCCTGCGGGTGCCCGACGACATCGCGTTGATCGGCTACGACGACATCGACTTCGCCCGGGCGTCGATGGTGCCGCTGTCGTCGATCCGCCAGCCGACCGCGCTGATCGGGGCCACCGCCGTCGACCTGCTGATGGCGGCGGCTGGGTCGGCCGAACGCGCCCCCGAGCATCCGGTGTTCGCACCGGAACTCGTGGTGCGCCAGAGCACCGGCTGAACCGCTACTCCGCCATCCCGATCGCGTCGGCGCGCGCGTACCAGTGCGCGATGTGGCGCCGGCGCCGTTGGTCGTACATGGCCTGGTCGGCGCGGTCGAGCACCGCGTCGACGCTTCGGCCGTCGCCCGGGCGGTGGGTCGCCACGCCGATGGTCAGCGTCACCGGCACCGTGGTGCCGCCGGTCAACGCGATCGGTGCGGCCTCGAACTGCCCGGCGATCTGTGCGGCCAGCAGACCCAGCGCGCGGTCCTCGACGATGTCGGTGATGACGAGGAATTCGTCGCCACCCCACCGAACCACGAGGTGTTCGTCGCCGACGGTCGCGAGCAGGCGGGTGGCGACCTCCACGAGAAGTTGATCGCCGGCGTGGTGGCCGCGGCTGTCGTTGACGGCCTTGAATCGTTCGATGTCGCAGAACAACACGCCGTAACCGTCGTCGTTGGCGTCGAGCTCTTCGAGCCTGCTCCAGCCGGCGGACCGGTTCGCGATCGCGGTCAATGGGTCGGTGGCCGCCTGGCGGGCCAGGTCGGCGGCGCGAACTCGCTCGGCGGTGACGTCGACGATCTGGGAGACGAAGCACAGGGGCCGGTCCCGCGGCGCGTGCACCAGCACGGCGGTCAACGCGCACCACACCACGTGCCCGTCGGCGGCGATGTACCGCTTGTCGATGCGGTATGAGCGGCGGCGCCGCGCCAGGCACTCGGCGACCAGGCTCAGGTCGGAGTCCAGATCGTCGGGGTGGGTGATTTCCTGAAAAGTGAGCTCCGCCAACGCCCGTCGGCTGTATCCCAGCATCGTGCGCAGCGCCCGGTTGGTGCGCAGGAACTTGCCGTCCAGGCCGACGACGGCCATCCCGATCGGTGAATGGGCCAGCGCCAGTTCGAAGGGCCGCTCCCCCAACAGATCTACCGCGGTGGGCGCGGATTCGGCGGGTGCGGCGGTCGCCTGGGCGGCGGGAAAGCCGTGGTGGTGCGGCTTGGGCCGGCTGAGGCAGTAGCCCTGCGCCCAACTGATACCGGAGGCGACGACCGCGTCGAGTTCGCCCTGGGTTTCCACACCTTCGGCGATCACCGTCGCGCCGATCTGGCCGGCGAACTGCGCGATGGCCTGGGCCAGTCGGCGGCGGGCGTCGTCGACGTCGATGTGCCGGGTGATCGACTGGTCGATCTTGACGAACTCGGGGGCCAATTCCAGGACATGGGAGAACGAGGCGAAACCCGCGCCGACGTCATCGATGGCCACCCGCATACCGCGCGCCCGGCACGTGTCGAGCGCGTCGTCGAGCGCCCCGTAATTCGGGATGGCATCGTGCTCGGTGATCTCCAGGACGATGCGCGACGGGTCCACATCGGCGAGCAGCTCATGCCAGGGCACGGCCAGCGCCGCGGCCGGGGAGATGTTCATCGCCACGAACGCGTCCTCGGGAAGCTGCGGGATCAACGTCAGCACCCGGCCGACGATCGCCGTCTCCAGCTCGATACCGAGCCCTTGCAGGGCCGCCTGCTCGAAGAACTTGTCGGGCCGGAACGGTTCGCACGGGAAGCGGGCGAGCGCCTCGACGCCGACCACCTTGCCGGAGGAGGCGTCATGGATGGACTGGAAGACGACCTCGAAGTCCCGTTCCGACACCACCCGCCGGATCGCCTTGCGCTGCTCGACTGTGGGGTCGGCGCTGCCGGGCGGCGAGTCGATCAGGGTGCCGATCAGATCGGCGACCTGTTTGACGATGCGCAGGTCTTCCTCGGCGAGGTCGGGCTTCGCCTCCCGGCTCACCACGCAGACCATGCCGACCGTCGCGCCGGCCTCACCGAGCACCGGCACACCGACATAGGCGCCCAGACCCGAGTCGCGGGTGATCGGCAACGCGGCCGTGATCTGATCGGCCGAGGTGTCGGGGATGACCGCCGGCAGCCGGCCGTCGATGACACGCACACAGTACGACTCCGACATCTGGTAGCGCTGACCTGGGGAAACTCCGAGGTCGGCCGCGTTGCCGTCGAGGACTTCGATCACCTGCATGCCGTCCTGGAAGACCGACAGCCACGCGGCGTCCAGGCCCAGGCGGTGACGCAGCACGCCCAGCAGTGTTCGAACAAGATCGACGGGGACCTCCCGTTCGTCCCCGGAGCGGTACCCCGGCACCTGTTCGACCCACATGGCAAAAAATAATAGATGTGTTAATTACCTGTCGCCGACCAACGGCTGTTCCCGTTTCAATGACGTGACCATGACGTGACCTTGATTGAGCTGGTCGAACCGGGGTGGATCCTGGCGATTCACCCACATAGGGTCGACCTGACCGATCTTTCACAAGCACCGCGAGAGCGAATCCAGCAAGCATCGCGGCAGCGTCAGATTGGTGCGTCCGCGGGTGCCGGAGTCGGCCGATAATGAGACGCATGGCAGGGGCGGCGCGGGGGTGAGCGCACTCGAGGGGTTCCTGTCGACATGGACCAGGGCGCGGGCGACCTTCGGAGCCGGCGCTCCGCAACCGGGCGCGTCGTATGACCACAGCGGCGCGCTCAGCCGGCTGACCGACGACCTCGACCGGGCGGCACCCGCGGGGCACTGGTCGGGCGGCGCGGCCACTGCGTACGGCAGAGCCAACACCGATCACCAGTGCGTGGTGCGCGAACTGGGCAGCCTCGACCAACGGCTGGCCGAGCAGATCGACCGGTCCGCGCACATCGTGACCGCCGGTCGGCAGGACCTGGACGCGGTCCGCGAATGGGTGGTCGCGGCCGCGGCGAGCGCGCCGCGCAACCGGGCCGGCGAGCTGATGCTGGCCCCGATCATCCAGAAGGGCCTGACCCAGCTGACCGAGATCGTGACGCGCGCGAACGCCGACCTGAACGCGGTCGGCGGCTCCATCGCCACCATCGGCGGGGAGTTCCAGGCGCTGGGCACGGGCCAGAAGTTCGGCGGGCCGCCGGAGACGCCGGCGCCCGGAGAAGACAACCTCGACGAACTCGATAAGTCGGAGCGCACCAGGAACCAGATCGACGCGTTCCGGGAGGTGTTCGGCCGCAACCCGGTCAGCGACAGCGATTGGCTGACCGCCTCGGCCCTCGACCCGCACAGCTACGACCCGAAGAACCAGGGCGTGGAGGCCAATGTCGTGGTCGGGCGGATCGAACCGGTGCCCGGGCAGGGCGTGGTGCGCACCAACCTGTTCATCCCGAGCGAGGACGTATGGGCCCCGACCGTGGGACTACCTCCCTACGACAACAACCTGGGGGACAACCGGGGCTTCTCCCCCACCGCCGGGCCGGAGGCGTCGCGGGTCGCGATCTACACCGACTTCGACAACGGCATTGTCGTGGCGCGGCAGAACCCGTCGATCAACGCCGACACCGGCGAAGTGCGCACCGGCACACCGTCGATCGGTGCGGTACAGACCGCCGATGGCGGGGTGCTGATCAACTACAACGCCGCGGATCCGTTCTCGCCGGGCGGGGAGAGTCTGGCCAAGGGGTCGGGCATCAGCGTGAACGGCACGCTGGGCATCGTGCCGTCCGAGACCGGACCTCGGGTGGGGGGTGACGACGTGACGACGTTCCCCGCGCTGGAGGTCTACAGCGACCGCGGCGGGACGACGACCACGCTGCTGCAGGAGTGGCCGACGTTCTTCGACAATGCCGCCGGCCCGCTGGCCGGTCTGCCCTTCGACAAGGGCGTCGGCGATCCGACCGTGGTGCCGAGCTTCAACAGCGTTGTCCCGCAGATGGTTCCGCCCGCGATACCCGGTGTCGGCGAGCCGGCTCCGATTCCGGTGCTCCCGCCGACGACGATCGTGCCGCCGGGGAACTTCACTCCGTTCGGCCCGGCCGGCGACGCGCCGGCGGTGCGGCAGTACACGCCGCTGCAGGGCACCGAGTTCCTCCCGGGCCGATGACGCGTGCAGTACCTACAATCCACGAATGGGAAGGCTGATGCGGTGATCGACTGGACGCGTGCGGCGCTGATCGGGGCGCTGGCAGGCGCGGTGTTCTGGGCGGTGACGGTGTACGTGCTGATCGCCTCCGACGGGGCGCCGGCCGTATGGGCGGCGGTCGCGATCGCGGGTATCGCGCTGCTGGCGGCCGGGGTACTGCTCTACCGTCGCGGCAACTCCACTGAATCACGTTGCCGCGGTGCGGCACTTGCATTGGCTCCGCTCACCGGGATCGTGCCGGTGGCAGTGTTCAGCGCGGCGGGGTTGCTCGTGGAGGTGGGAGCATCGGTATGACGAACCCCCAAGTCGTCCGCACGCAGCGGCCAGCTGTCCTGCTGACGGGATTCTTCGTGGGGTTCGCGTCGGTGTGCCTGACGATGGGGGTGTTCTGGCCGTTCGCGCCGTTGTTCCCGTTGTTCGTGGCCGGAGTCTCCGCACTGGTTCCGGTGAAGGGGCACTTCGAGTTCGCGAAGGGCGCGCTCATCGCGATGCTGGGCGTGATCGCGTTCGAGATCCTCTTTGTGGTGTTGATGTTCGTGGGGGCGGGGTTGCGGTGAGCTGAAGGCGGACACCGATAAGGAACCCGCGCCACGTATCTCCGACACAGAGGTGCGGGGCAATTGCAATCGGTCACGTCCTCGCCCCTCGTCGCGAAGTATGTCAGCAGCGACCACCAAGGTAGGAACAAGACAGCGAGATCAAGGGTGCGGCAACAGTTTCGTCTGCACCCGGTACAGCAGAATCACCGGTGTTGCTAAACACTTCCTCGAGCCGCGTCAACAGCGCCGGAGACCGACGCTGGGCACCGGCGCGCTTCACGATCAGCTACCTATCAGGTGCCCGTGACAACGATTCCGGTGATGTAGGGCGGGCGCCATTCGAGCACCGAGTCCCGCGGAAGAGCGGACCGGTCTGCACAAGGTCGCGCAGGCAACTGTCTCGCAGATAGCACTGAACTGCCGATGGCCAGGGAAAGTTGAGGTTCTCACAATCCTGTGCGTCGGCAGAACGGGTTCTCTACCGTCAGAGAGCATGACGGAGAAGACGATTCCAAGGCTGATGGCACCGTCCATTCAGCCGGTGGCTGACTTCTACACCGCGCTGGGATTCGAAATCACGTTCCAACAAGCGGCGCCATACCAGTTTCTGAGTGTGAGGCGTGGAGGCATTGAACTGAACTTCTACGGCGACAAGGAGTTCGATCCGGTGACCTCCACGCATGGCTGCCTGGTCGACACCGATGACGTCGACGAGCTCTACACCCTCTTCACCAAAGGGTTGCAGGATGCCTATGGGTCCGTGCCCATCCAGGGGGTTCCGCGGGTCGGTGCGTTGGCGGACACGAGTTACGGCGTGCGACAGTTCCTGATGGTCGATCCCGGTGGGAACACGATCCAGATTGCCCAATCGATCAGCGAGGACCAGGGTCATCGGCCACTGCCACGAGGAACGTTCGACCGCGCGATCCACATGGGTTCGTTGTACGCGGACTCGAAGCAAGATCTCGGTTTGGCGGTCAAGGTTCTGGACCGGGCGCTACATCGCACCGATGAAGAGCCGACGGAGATCCAGCTCGTCAAGCTGCTGGTGTTGCGAGCAGATGTCGCGGTCCGCCAGGACGCGCAGGACCTCGCGCAGGAACTGCTGGCCCGCGCAAGGGCGGTCGGAGCCGGCGGACCGGAATTGGCGGACACCCTCCGGCGGGCAACGGAGCTCGAAGCCGGGCTGCAAGCAAAATCCATGCGGCCGCCTCGGACTGAGGCGACCTGATCATTTGTCGACGCGAAGCCGGCGGCTCGGCTACCGCACCAACATGGCCCGACGCACCCGTCCGGACAACATCTGGGTTCTGTCACCCCGCGGCCACGCGTCCGGTATCGAATCGGATCGCCCAGTCAATGTCGTCACCACTTTCGGAGGTATCTCGCACGACCGCTAGGCCGGAATGTTCAACCGCCGAGCCAGATCCGGTCCGCCGACCTCGCGCAGGAAGTTCGGATCTCCGCAGACGACGAGTTGGTCTCGGGCACGGGACAATCCGACGTAGAGGCGTTCGCGGGAGCGGTCGAATGCGGACTCCTCGTTGACCACGAGCACGACGGCGCGGCGTTCGAGGCCTTTGAAGCCGAGGACGTGCCCGTAGAACACCTGATCGTTGTCCCAGAAACTGTCCCAGTAGGCGGCGCTGCCTGCGGCCTGACGCTCGCGCTGCTCGGGGTGGCGGGTCCCGGTGGTCAGCAGCGCCACATCCTCAGGCCGCCAGCCCTGCTCGAGCAGTAACTCGACCTCGTCGTCACCGGCATCCATCGCCTCCGTCCGAGAGCACGGGACGTACTTGACCGCCGGGCCCTCGCCGCCGAGGAACCGCATCGGGTGGTCCACCAACGGCTGGAACGCGTTGGCGATCTGGCGGGTGTTGCGCAGGTTGTGGTCGAGCACCAGCGGGACCAGCGGCACCGGCGGTGAGCCGTGCCGGCTGAACACCCGCTGCCCCTCGTCGGTGAACACGTACAGCCCGCCGGTCTCGTCGTCTTTCAGCGCGGCCAGCAACGGATCCCACCAGGCGTCGGCGAAGTCCTGGGCCTCGTCGACGACGATCGCGTCGAAGCGGTGCCCGTCGTCGAGTTGTGCTGCCAGTTCCGCCATCTGGGCGGGCAGGTCGTGTTCCCAGAACTGGACGGTCTCGTCGGTGCGCAGCGATTCGTCGGGTCCCTCCGGAGCTCCCCAGCGCTTGCCGAGGTCGTGGAACTCGCCGACGTAGGCGGGTTGGTGGCGGCGGTTCCAGGTGGCGGTGATGCGTTCCAGGTAGGAGGCGAGGCCGTGCGAGTAGCAGACCAGCGCGACGCGCTGTCCGTCGCGGGCCAGCCGGCGGGCTTGTTCCATCGCGAGGAACGTCTTGCCGCTGCCCGCGCCGCCGCGGATCTCGACACGGTTGAGCAGCCGGATGGCGTCGAGGATGACCGACTGGTGCTCGGTGAGAATGTCGGCGGCGTCCTCGTTTTCGAGCGCGCGGGCCACGACGCTGCGTTGCGGCAGCCCCCGGCCGCTGAGGGATTCGCCGAGCTGGGCGATGCCGTCGCGGGTCAGCAGGGGCCGCTCGAGTTCCTGGGCGTGCAGGACGTGACGCAGCTGGGCGCCGATGTCGGACAAACCGGTGCGGTCGATGACTTTCCAGCGCGGGCACTCGGGCAGGGCGAAGTCGTCGGGCAGATCGGTATTGGGCAACACGACGACGTGGTCCCAGCGCAGCCGGCCGTGGCTCCAGCGGGGATCGTTCTCGACGAAGCTGCGCAACGCATAGCAGGCTTCGCGAGCCTGGCGCACAGGGTCGATCTCGACCTCGCGGCCGCGGCGCTTCTGCCGCCACGATTCGCCGTCGTGCCACACCTCACCGCCCTTGACCTCCAGGCACACGATGCCGGCGCCCTCGATCGCGACGAAGAAGTCGATCTCGTGGTCTTTGAGATGGTCGGTGACGCGTTTTCCCGGGATCACCAGGTCCCCGGGTTCGAGCTGGTCGAGCAGGGCCTGCCAGACCTTGCGTTCGGCGCCGTTGGCCAGCCGCGGTGTCTCGGTGACGGTGATGGTCACGCGACGTCCCCCTTCGTCGCCGCTGATGTTAGCCAGCAGCACCGACACCGGGGTCAGGAACTCGTCAGCCGGAGGCGTGGCCCCCGACCGACGCTCACAGATCTGGGTGTTGCTTGTTCCACGGCGTCGCGGCCTGGAACGCGCCCACCACATCGACCAGCCGTCGTTCGGTGAACGCGCCGCCGACCATCTGCAGGCCGACCGGGAACGGCAGGCCGGCTTCGGTCGTGGTGAATCCTCCAGGGAACGTGATGGTCGGCAACTGCGACAGTGTGAACGGCACCGTGAACCGGTGCACACCGGCGGTGGTCTCCTCGTCCATCCGGATCATCTTCTCGACCGGCGGCGCGATGAACGACATCGCCGGGATCAGAACGCCGTCCACCCCGGCCAGCGCTGCCTCCATCTGCCCCTTGAAGATCAGCCGCCGTTGCAGCAGCTCGTCGTACTCGATACCCGACATGGACCGTCCCCGGTCGATGAGCTCGCTGAGCGCCGGGCCGTAGCTGTCCCGGTGCTCGGGGTACAGCCCGCGGTGTGCGCGTGCGGTCTGCACGGCGCACACCCCGAACCAGTCGGTGATGGCCTCGGTGGGATCGGGCAACCGGGTCTCGATCAGTTCGGCGCCCAGGTCACGCAGCGCCTGTTCGGCTTCCCGGTGCGCCTTCTCCACGTCGATGCTGACGTCCTGATAGCTCCAGTCCGGGTCGATGCCGATCCGGACTCCCTGCAGTGAGCTGGGCACCGTGGTGCCGAACTCGGGCACAGGCTGCGACGACGCCGTGGGATCGCGGGGATCCGCGCCGGCGATCGCGCCGAGGATGAGGCCCGCATCCCGCGCGGAGCGGCAGATCGGTCCGACGTGGTCGAGCGTCGCGGCGAGCTCGACCACCCCGGCGCGGCTGACCCTCCCCCAGGTCGGCTTCAAACCGGTGGCGCCGTTGGAGGCTGACGGCATCCGGATCGATCCGCCGGTGTCGGACCCCAGCGCCCCGTAACACAGCCCGGCCACCGGGGCCACCCCGCTGCCGCTGGAAGAGACGCCGACCCAGCGATTCGGGTCCCAGGGATTCAACGGAGCCCGGAACGGTGGTGTGTGTTCGGTGTAGACGCCCTCGGTCGTGTGTACCTTGCCGACGATGACCGCGCCGGCCTGTTCGAGCCGCTCGACGACGGTGGCAGTGCCGGCGGCCACCTGACCCGCGCGCACGGCCATGCCCGCTTCGGTCCGCCAGCCTGTCTTGTCGTAGATGTCCTTGATGGCCAGTGGGATTCCGTCGAGTGGTCCCCGCGTGGCGCCGGCTGCGCGCCGATCATCGGATTCAGCGGCGGCGACCATCGCCTCCTCCGCTGCCACGTAGGCGTACGCGCCCAGGCGGTCGTCGGTCGCGACGATCCGGTCGAGTGTCGACTCGGTCAGTTGCCGGGCGGTGACGTCCCCGTCGGCCAACAGGCCGACAAGTTCGCAGATCTCCCGGTAGTGCAGCGCCTCAGTCATGTCGTCAACCTTCCTGTGCTGGTGCTCATGTCGGGTCACTCGGCCGCTCGGGACACTGCCGTCTTGCGCAGGTCCGCCATGTCGTCGACATCCAGCGCGGGTAAACCGTACTGCGAGCCCTTGGTGAGGATGGTCAGCGGTATGTACACGATCGGCCCGATCAGCATCGCAGCGAACGAGGCGAAGTGCATCGGGTACACACCGGCCACGCCGAGTGCGCCGACGGTGAGTCCCGTTGCCAGCGCTGCCATTCCACAGACATTCCAGTCCTTGACACGACCTTCGCGGTATTCGATCAGGTTGCTGGGGGCCAACTTGAGCAGCTTGCGGCAGATGAAGTAATCGCTGAGGAGGATGAAGATCCACGTGTTCGTCATGATGCCGGTCACCGCGAGGAACTTGTCGGTGTACTGCAGCACGTTGATCGGGTAGAGGACGATGCCCAGGACGACCAGCACCACCATCCACCACTGTCGGCCGACCTTCCTCGGCGACAGCACATCCCAGGCGTTCGACAGCGCAAGCGAGCCGGAGTACAGGTTCATCACGTTGATGCGCACCTGAGTCAGGATCGCGAAGATGACGCCGAGGACACCCATCACGACCGCGAAGATCAAGCCTGGATCGGTGGCGGCAAGCTCTCGCTCAGCCTGGGTGCCGTCGAAGTGCGAGATCATCGTGAAGCCGAGGAACACGCCCAGCACCATGACCACGGAGATCATCAACAACTCGACCAGCATCACACCGCCGGTGCCGACGTAGGTCACCGACCGCTTCACGAACCGGCCGTAGTCGGTGGCGATGAGGGCCTGGAAGACGACCTGGCCGTTGGCGAGGCTGAGCGCCTGCCACATCGCGGTGGCAGTGACGCCGTCCTCGACCGCCCACTCACCGGGACCGACGAGCACGTACCCGTTGGCGAGCATCACCATGCCGACAACGAACAGCACGAGGAAGATCGGCATGCCGAAACGCTGCAGGACGTTCATCGAGTGCATGCCGCGCCACGAGTAGTACAGCGCGATCAGTGCCACGATGGCGAAGACGACGCTCGCACCCGCCGAATTGATTGATATCCCGAGGATTTCACTCAGCCCGTGCGAGACGATGCTGCCCTCGAAGATGAAGTAGAAGACGTAGTTCACCGCGTAGACGAACGACGCGATCGCAGAACCGCGGGCGCCAAAGCCCAACCCGCGCGACAGTAGCGGCAGCGAGAGGCCCTGCTGGCTGGCGATGCGCATGACCAGCGCACCGACCACGGTGGCGCCGATGACCATGTAGGCGATGGGCACGAGCACTCCCGGCCAGCCGACCAGGAAGCCCATCTGACCGCCCAGGGCGAACCAGAACATCGCGGTGACGTTTCCGGTGAGCACCAGCAGGATCGCGGGCCTGCGCCATCGCTGACTGTCCGGCACCCGGGTGGTGGCATAACTTTCGACCTGGTCATCCAGACTGGTGGCCGGCCCGTGGAAGTAACTACTGAAACTCAACGCGAAATCCTTTCCTGCCTCCGTTACGCAGCTCAGCGCTGCGGAACCTGAGGTGATGAGTGACGAAAGTGCAGCCAGACTAGGAGTATTGGGGCGTGCCACAATGCACTGCGATGTGGTACACATCAGAGCCTGGGCGTTTGCCGAAGTCAATGACTATTTCTGCACCAAGCAGTGCAGAAATGCAGGGCCAACGACCTGCGCGGCACTCGCGCTCGAAATATCCTCTGCTGCAACACATCCCGAGATATCGGGTACAACCAGACGCTTACGCGGCGTGTGTGGTCGCGCTCAGATCGGGGTGGTTGTCGACGGTCTCCTGCAGGAATGCACAGACGGTCCGGACCCGCTCCAGGCGTTCGAGTTCGCGCGGCACGACCAGCCAGTACAGCCGCCTGACGTTGAACGAGTCCGGCAGGACACGGACCAGGCGTTCGTCACCGTTTCCGATGTAGGCGGGCAACGGCGCCACGCCGAGGCCGCTGCGGGCCGCGAGCCAATGACCGGTGATATTCGATATCTGCGCGTGGACGGTTTGAATGTGCGGCAGCTCGTCGAAGATCCTCAGCGGCTCAACGTCCATGAGCGCGTTGACATACCAGATCAGTGTGTGCGCACGCAGATCGGCCACCGCGCCGATCGGCGGATGGGACGCCAGATACTCACGCGTCGCGTACAGGCCGAGGTCGTAGTACGCCAGCGCGTCGGAGCGCACGGCGCGTGACGTCGGCCGCTCCAACGTCACCGCGACGTCGAAATGCCGCTCAGACACCGCGTTGTGCACGGTCGCGGTGACCAACTCGACGCCGAGGTGGGGGTGGGCTTTCTTCAACTCGACGAGCTTGGGCGCGATGATGAAGGCACCGAAGCCGTCCGTGGTGGCGATGCGGATCGAACCCGTGAGGATGTCCGCCGTCGCGCCCTGGGTGTCATAGGCAGCGATGACCGCCGATTCGACCGCCTCGGCGCGGGGCATCAACCGCTTGCCGGCTTCGGTCAGCCGCCAGCCGCTCGGCGCGCGGTCGAAGAGGCGCTCACCGAGGGAGCGTTCTAGCGCGGTGATGCGGCGCCCCACGGTGGTGTGGTCGACCTCCAGGACACGTGAGGCGTCGCTCAGCCGCCCAGCCCGGGCCACCTCCAGGAAGTACCGAAGATTGTCGGCATTTCGCATGCAGCCTCCCGTGCATTTTTGCAGTCGCCAAAGCGTATTTTCTCGTTGACTGGTGCGCAAATCTCACCTCTGATGGTGGTGTGACACAGACCGCCCACGCCACCGACACCAGAACGGCTGATGCTTTGCCCTACAACGTGACTCTCCCGCGCCACAGCAAGATCGGCGCCGGTGCCGCCGCGGAACTCGGCTCGCTGTGCACGCAGGTGGGCATACGCCGCCCGGTCCTGGTGACCGACCGCTACCTCAGCGAGACCGGGCAGGCCGACCGATTGGTGGACATCCTGCGGGCCGCGGGCTGCGAGCCGGCCGTCTTCTCCGAGACGGTGCCCGACCCCACGTCCTCGTCCCTGCAACCCGGCCTGGAAGCGGTGCGAAAGCACAAGGCGGACGGGGTGATCGGCTTCGGCGGCGGCAGCCCGATGGACACCGCCAAGGCGTTGGCCGTGCTGGCGAACTCCGAGGACGGCATCGCGTCGTTCAAAGCCCCGAATCTGTACAGCGGCCCTGCGCTGCCGATCGTGGCCGTCCCCACCACCGCCGGAAGCGGTTCGGAAGCAACTCAGTTCACGGTGATCACCGACGACGACTCCGACGAGAAGATGCTGTGCCCGGGATTGTCGTTCCTGCCGCTGGCCACGGTGATCGACTTCGAGCTGACCGTCTCGATGCCTGCGCGCCTCACCGCCGACACCGGCGTCGACGCGCTCACCCATGCCATCGAGGCCTATGTGAGCCGGCGCGCGAATCCGTTCACCGACGGTCTGGCCCTTGCCGCGATGCGCACCATCAACGCCAACCTTCGGCGCGCCTACGCCGACGGCCAGGACCGGCAGGCCCGCGAGGCGATGATGCTGGCGTCGACCCAGGCGGGCATGGCCTTCTCGAATGCGAGTGTGGCGCTGGTGCACGGGATGAGCCGACCGATCGGCGGGCATTTCCATGTGGCGCACGGTCTCTCGAACGCGATGCTTCTTCCTGCCGTGACGCGGTTCTCGGCGGAGGCTGCCACCGGGCGCTACGCCGACTGTGCGCGCGCGATGCGGCTGGCCGACGAGTCGGCGAGCGACGCCGTCGCGGCGGGGGCTCTGGTCGACGAACTGGACGCCCTGTGCGACGACGTCGCGGTGCCTTCGCCTGCCGAGTACGGCATCGACGAGAAGGAGTGGGACGCACGTCTGGAGGTGATGGCCCAGCAGGCGCTGGCCTCCGGATCCCCGGCCAACAACCCGCGGGTGCCTGACGCCGACGACGTGGTCGAGCTGTATCAGGCGATCTACCGGTAGCCCGGTTCACGATCCCGTGCACTCCAGGGTGTACTGCCGCACGGCTTCGCCGAGTCGGTACTGCGTGCGACCCTCGTGGACGTGTGGGGTCAGCAGCGACTTGTCGACCAGCGCGGTCACCACATCGGGCGCGCCGTCCGCATCGAATCCGTCTGCGCTCCTGGCAAGTTCGTTCAGCAGCGACTTCTCGGAATCACCGAGCCGCCGGTACGACCAGTCGAGGCAGGCTCGCAGTGTCCGGTGCCGGGGTGCGACCGTCCGGCACCCCGGGTGTGACGCATCGAGTCCGGCGCGGAGACTGTCCCGGATCTCGCTGAGAGACAAGGTCCGGCTGCGTGACGCGACGATCTCGATCGCCAGCGGCAGACCGTCGAGCCGGTGGCAGATCTGCGCGACCGTCGCCCGGTCATCGCACCGCAGAGCGAATCCCGCGTTCGCTCGACGCGCGCACTCGACGAACAGCGCGGTCGCGTCCTCCGGTGACATCGGCGGGACCCGGTAGAGCTGCTCACCACTGATCGCGAGCGGTTCGCGACTGGCGGCCAGCACGGTCGCCGCAGGGCAGGCGCCCAGCACCGCACCGATCAGCGACGCTCCGGCGTCGAGCAGGTGCTCGCAGTTGTCCACGACCAGCAGCAGGTTGCGGTCACCGATGTGCCCGGCCAGCTCGGTCGCGCCGACCGGTCCCGCCAACCCCAGCGCCTGCGCTGCCGCGTGCGGCACCTCGGCCGGGTCGGTGACCCCGGCCAGGTCGACGTACCACACGCCGTCGTCGAACCGGTCGCGCGCACGGTCGGCGACTTCCGCCGCGAGCCGGGTCTTACCGGCGCCTCCGGGCCCGCACAGGGTGATCAGCCGACGTCCGTCCAGAAGTGTGCCGAGATCGTCCAGTTCGGCGCTGCGGCCGACGAATTCGGTCAGATACACCGGCCGGTGGTGGAACGTGCCGATCTGGCCGGACCGAAGAGGGGGAAACTCGTTGCCGGAATCCGGATGGCACAGCTGCGTGATGCGTTCGGGACGGGTCAGCCCGCGAAGCGGGTAGCTACCCAGGTCTTTGAGCCACGTCTGCGGCGGCAGCGTGTCACAGATGAGATGTGCTGTCGCCGAGGACATCAGGGTCTGGCCACCGTGGCCGAGGTCGCGCACCCGCGCCGCGCGGTTGACCAACGGTCCCATGTAGTTGCCCTCGTCGCGCAGGTCCGCGGCGCCGGTGTGGATACCGATACGTAGCCGGATGGGCGACAGCTGGGCAAGTTGCAGGTCCAGCGCACACGCCACCGCGTCGTCGGCACGGGCGAAGGCGAGGACGAAGCTGTCACCCTCGCCCTGCTGGACCGGGCACACGCCGTTGTTGAGGTAGGCCAACTCGTCGACGACGCGATCCATGGTCGCCAGCGCGGCGGCCATCTGCTCGGGCTGGCTGTCCCACAGCCGGGTGGATCCTTCGATGTCGGCCAGCAGCAGCGTGACGGTTCCCGTGGGCAGGCAGCGGTTCTGCTCGCCCGTCCACGACAGGTCCGGGCGCGTCGGTCCGCACTGTCCTGAGGGCTTGAGGGCTGACATGCGATCTCCACCGGATTGAGAAGTCGTTCAGATGTTTCCATCCTGGTCTCGGCGTCGCGTGGGTTCGACGGTGCATGCAACACAATCGACGGTGGTGTACACACCACCGACCGTCACGAACGGGCGACATCGACGGTCGCGGTGACGCGGGTGCCGCGTCCGGGCGCGGTGTCGATGGCCAGTTGTCCGCCGATCGCCGACAGGCGGTCGGTCATGTTGGTCAGCCCGGCGCCGACGGCTCCCGGCCGGAATCCGCGGCCGGTGTCGGTGATCTGCAGTGTCAGCAGCCCGCTGTCGACGTGGCCGGTGATGTGGACGGCGGTGTCGGGCCCGCCGTGTTTGGCGGCGTTCTGTAGCGCCTCGCTGCAGCAATAGTAAAGGGCCGCTTCTGTTGTCGGCGGGTGTCGGCCGAGTTCCCGTAGCTCGAGGTGGACCGGCGTCACCGCCCGGGCGGTCAGCGCGGGCAGTGCCTTGTTCAGTCCCCCGCTGACGAGCAGCGGCGGGTAGATGCCGTGGGCGAGGCGCCGTATCTCGGCGATGGCACCGTCCACCAGTCCGGACGCTTCGGCGAGCAGATCCGCGCGCGTGTCACCATTGCTGTTGCGCGCCAGACCGATCAGCACCGACAGCGCCACGAGGTGCTGCTGCGCGCCGTCGTGCAGGTCGCGTTCGAGCCGGCGTCGTTCTTCGTCGGCCGCGGTGATCAGGCGGGTGCGGGATGCGGCGAGTTCGGCGGCGCGTTCGGCGAGTTGGGCTTCCGAGGTCCGCAGCGCGGCGGCGTTGTTCCACACGATGATCATCAGGTGCAACGCGTTGACGGGCACCGCGATGAGGACGAACGCGGTCGCCATCCACCGCGGCGCCTGTGCGACATGGGCGGTGAACGGGGTGAACAGCGCGATGGCGGCCGCGGTGAGGACACAGCCGGCGGTGAGCACCGTGAACGCCAGGCCCCGCCGCAGGCTGATGTAGGGCTCGGCGAAGACGACGGGCACCAGCGCCAGCAGCGCCATCGCGGGCAGCAGCGGCGGCGACACGAACGTCACGCCGAGCACGGCCAGCCAGTTCCCGATGCAGACCAGGCTGATGGACTGCTCGAACATGTTGCGGCGGGCCAGATTGAACGCGATGGCGAGCACGGCGCACTGGAAGCAGGCCACGGCGACGAAGCCGAGCATCCACGGCGACCGGAAGATCCAGAAGTACTCCCACAACGGCAGCACGATGCCGGCGCCGAACCACAGGCCGAAGTGGCCGGACAGGAACACCTCGAAGCGTTCGGACCGGAAGCGGTGGATCAGGTCGTGTCCGAACCACGACGACGAGTGAAAGGCCGCGGTGAGAAGGAGTTTCGGGACGCGCCAGTCCGGAACGGTTGCGGATACCGGCGGTAGTTTCAGCTTGCTGTTCGCCATATGTCGCTCAGCACTTCGGGGCACAGGTGTTGCTTCTGCAGATAGGTGGTGCCGTTTTCGGTCACCGCGGCGGGAAGCTCGTCGGCGTCATAGGTGGACATGAGGACGACCACGAGGTCCGGGTGCCGCGCGCGGAGCTGCCGTGCGGCTTCGATGCCGCCGATGCCGGGCATGTGGATGTCCATCAGGACCAGGTCGGCGGCGGCGTCGGCATCGGCACCGGCCAGCCGTTCCAGCGCGGACTCCCCGGTGGCGCTCTGGCCGGCCAGCACGAAGCCGTCGGTCGCCGCCAAGGTTGCCGCGCTGGCCAGCCGGAAGCTGGCTTGGTCGTCGACGACCCAGACCCGGACCTGCTGGTTCACCACTGTCCCAGCGTGGTCGCCCAGGAGCGGGCGCGCCAGGGTGTACACACCACTGTCGGCGGTCACGACGGGCCGCCGTCGAGGAACATCAGCACGGCTTTGACGCGCCGGTCCACGGAGTCGTCGACGGTGAGTTCCAGCTTGGCGAAGATGGAGTTGATGTGCTTTTCGACGGCGCGTTGGGACAGCACGAGCCGTCGCGCGACGGTGCGGTTGCTGAAGCCGGTCGCGAGTTCACCGAGCACCTCGCGTTCGCGGGCGGTCAGGCGGCTCAGTGCCGCGGCCTGGCGGGGCTGGGCGAGCAGGGCCTCGACGACCAGCGGGTCGAGCACGGTGCCCCCTGAGGCGACCTGGCGGACCGCCTCGCCGAGTTCGTCGAAGTGCGCGACCCGTTCCTTGAGCAAGTACCCGCGGCCTGCTGAGCCGCCGTCCAGCAACGCCGATGCGTAGGTGTGGTCGACGTACTGCGACAACACGATCACGCCGACGTCCGGGTGGGCGGTGCGCAGCCAGTTGGCCAGCCGGATGCCCTCGTCGGTGGACGTGGGCGGCATACGCACGTCGGTGACCAGCACGGTGGGCTGGTGGGCGGCGACGAGGTCGGCGGCGGAGTCGTAGTCCTCGGCGACGCCGACGACCGTGGTGTCGGGGCTGGTCGACAACGCGCGGGCAACGCTGTCGCGTACCAGCAGGCAATCTTCGGCGACGACGATCGAGATCTGATCACTCACTTTGGGCAGCACCCCCTCGCGTCCCCCGCCAGCGGCTAGAGGTGATTATCCGCTGGTGGAAGCGATTCGGGGCGGTAGCGTCCCAAAACGACTCAGACGCGGATCACGCTCAATCCGGCGACGCCGTCGAGTGAGTCGAAGTCATCGTCTTGGGTGACCACCGGAAGACCATGTGATGCAGCAACGGCTGCGATCCACAGATCGTTGACACGCACGCGGCGGCCTGTCTCGGCAAGATGAACCCGCATTCGCGCCCACATCTGGGCGGCCTTCACATCCACGGGCAATGCGGCGAGATCCGGGACGGCATCCAGGGTGGCAAGTCGCTGCGCACGCGTTTCGGCATTGGCGGCGACCAGGACCCCCGCGTTCAGCTCCGCCAGGGTGATGACCGTCGTCGCAACCTCGTCCGGAATGCGTCCGCTGTCCAGCGATCGACCGCTTTCCTGGGCGATGAACACCGACGTGTCGAGTACACCGGCGGCGTTCACTGAATCGGCCCGAGATCGTCGGTGGTCTCCCCCGCAAGGGCTGCCAGGTCATCGCGCATCCCCGGGTCAGCTTGGGCGCTGCGCATTCGGCTTATCAGTTCGTCTCTGGTGAGCCATCGACGCCGTGATGGCTCGAAGGGCACCAGACGCGCAACTGGGCGTCCGTTCAGTGTGATCGTGACGTCCTCCCCGGCCTGAACCCGACGGAGCAAGCTGGCCGTTTCGTTGCGCAGTTCGCGGGAGGCAACTTCAGTCATGCGACAAACGTAGCACCACTGTAGCACTGGTTGCTGGCGCGCCATCCTCGGGGCTATCGGATCGGTGTTCGTCGGACTTGTCGGAGGTGCTCAATACAGTGCCGTCACGCGCTGTCCACCCTGGGAGGAGACGGAGATGGCACCGAAACCAGTGGCCCCCGTACGGCCGGTCAACCTCGTGCCGGCACGGCCGCGCCCGATGACGTCAGTGGCGCTCGCCGTGAGCCGGCGCAGCGACTCGCTGTACCGGTACTCCGCGCGTTCCGAGACCCATCGCTGGACCGGCACCGTGGAGGCCGAGTCGGTCGACACCGCGGTGCTCGACGTGGTCAGCCGGATCCGCGACACCTCCGGCGGGGCGCGGCTGCGTTTTCTGGTGCAGTTGCCGGCACGCAGCACGCTGTGGGCGCTGCGCGACGAGATCGCGCTGCTGATGCCCGGGGTGTGGATCGAGCGGCCTCGTCTCTCGGACGAGACGCTGGTCCGGGCGGCGTGCGCGGGGCTGCGGGAGGCCCCGCCGGAGCCGGTGTGCGTCGCCACAGACGGCTCGGTGCGGGGGAAGTTCACCGGCTACGGGTGGCTGGCGTCGACGGGCGAATACGGGCTGCAGGGTTTCCGGCATTCGACCAAGCTGATCGGCCCGGAGGTGGTGTTGGTCGCGGAGCTTCGGGCGATCGGCGCGGCCGTGCAGAAGCTGCGGGGCCGCGACATCACCGTGCTCAGCGACAGCCGGGGTGCCGTCGCGATGGTCGAGCAGTGGATGGCCGGCGACGACGTGCTTCCCGAGGGCTACGCCGTCTACCGCGAGAGTGGCAAGACGCCGGGACTGGTACGCGCCCGGCAGATGATCTTCGAGGAGCGTGACCGGATCACGCCGGTGTGGGTGAAGGGGCACCGCGGCGAGCCGCTTAACGAAGGTGCTGACGCGCTGGCCCGGCTGGCGTCGCGATACGCGTTGGGCGACAGCGCTCTTGACGGCGGTGAGTATCACCGCCGCGCGGAGGATCTGGCTGAGACGTTCTCGCGCGAGTTCACCAAGCAGACCGCTTGAGGACTCGCACCAGCCCGTCCATCGACACAGAGGTGTAGCATTCTGCTACGGGCGTATCACACTGCTACAGCGGAGGGGCTCCATGTCCGACACAGCCGACCGGGTGACCAGGATCGCCGCGGATCTGATGGACAGCGCTGCCGCCGAAGGCGCACGTCAGAGCCGGTCGGCAAAACAACAGTTGGACCACTGGGCGCGGGTCGGGCGGGCGGTGTCCACTCAGCACAGCGTGGCGCGCCGCAGGGTGGAAACTGCCCTCGCCGGTGATGTTCCTCTACGGGATCTGACCGACGAGGAAGGGGTCGTATTCAACGCCGAGATCTCCGCGGCGATCCAGGAACGCCTCGCGAGCGCCGACTACGGGGCGGTACTGGGCGCGCGAGGAGTCGCCACGGTGGCGCTCGACGAGGATGGCGAGATCGTTCAGTACGCACCAGACGGCAGTTCGGTACGACTGGGCCGCGGTGTGTGAGGCAGCTTCGCGCTGAGATGCTGGACACTTCGGTCCGGTGAAGCGTCTCGATCTCGTCGTCGGGTCCAACGGCGCCGGCAAGTCGACCTTCATCGAGCTGACCCTCGCGCCGCTGTTGCCGCGCAGCGTCTACGTGAACGCCGACGAGATCGCCAAGCGACGCTGGCCCGACGACCCAGCCGGACACAGCTACGAGGCGGCGCGGATGGCCGCTGCCACTCGCGCAAAACTCATCGAACTCGGCGAGTCCTTCATCGCCGAGACTGTCTTCTCACATCCCTCGAAACTTGAACTCCTCGATTCCGCCCACGCAGCGGACTTCACGGTGATCCTGCACGCGGTGTTGATCCCGGAAGAGCTTGCCGTGCAACGTGTCCGATACCGCGTGCGAGCCGGAGACCATGACGTCCCCGAATCCAAGATCCGGCAGCGCTATCAACGGCTATGGGATCTGGTCGCCACCGCGGCCGGACGTGCGGACGAGGCGACGTTCTACGACAACAGCGCGATCCGGGGTCCACGCATCGTGGCTCAACTTGCCGGCGGAATCGTCCTGGGTTCCCCCAGGTGGCCGGCTTGGACACCGACCCCGCTCGCCAACCGTTGGCCTGGCGGGTGAGCGAGGATTCGGCCATAGACGGTGCGCGTGCTGTCCGGGTTACCAGATCAGCTTCATTCGCGTCGACCGCGCTCTCGACAGCGCCGCAACCTAATCCGGCGGCGCGATGCCGACCTCCGCGAGCACCTCGGCAGTGTGCTCACCCAATCGCGGCGCCCCACCGCGCACCCGCCCGGGTGTGCGCGAAAAGCCGGTGGGCACCCCGGGATAACGCACCGGGCCGTGCGCTGTCTGCACCGTTTGGAAGAAGCCGACTGCTTCCAGATGAGCGTCGGTGAACAGCTCGTCGGTGGTGCGCAGCGGGGAGGCCGGGATACCGAGCTTGTCGAACAGCGCCAGCCAGTCCGCGGTGGTCTGCTCGCGCAGTGTGTCGCCCACCAGGCCGTAGACCGTGTCGATGTCGGCGGCGCGGCCGGCCATCGTCGCGTACCGGTCGCTGGCCCAGGCGGGCTTGACGGCGTCGATGAAGGCCTGCCACTGCTTGTCGTTGTAGATCAGCACCGCGATGTGCCCGTCGAGCGTCTGGTATGGGCGGCGGTTGCGCGCCACCGTGCGCGGATACAGCGCGGGTCCCAGCGGTGGCTCGAACATCGCGCCGTTGGCATGCTCGACCAACATGAACGCCGCCATCGTCTCGAACATCGGTACTTCGACTTCCTGGCCCTCGCCGGTGCGGGACCGGTGAAAAAGGGCCATCATCGTCGCGTTCAGCGCGGTGAGTCCGCACACCTTGTCGGCAATGATGGAACCCACGTAACCGGCTGTGCCCGTGAGCTCTTTCTGCACCGCGGCCAGTCCGCACTCGGCCTGGATGATGTCGTCGTAGGCCGGCCGGGGCGCGTACGGCCCGGTGCGGCCGTAGCCGTAGCAGTTCGTGTAGACGATCGACGGGTTGAGCGAGGCTACTGCCTGATAGTCGAAGCCGAGTTTCGCGATCGCGGCGGCGCGCATCGAGTGGATGAACACGTCGGCCTGACCGACGAGCGCGCGCAGGGCCCGCTTGCCCTCCTCGGTCTGCAGGTCGAGGACGGCGCTGCGCTTGCCGCGGTTGACGTTCGTGAACACCCCGCTCAGGCCAGGCTCGGGGCCCACGGAATTGTATCGGGCGTTATCCCCCTGCGGTGGCTCGACTTTGACGACGTCGGCACCCATGTCGGCCATGATTTGGGTGCAGTACGGCCCCGCGACCACGGCGGTCAGGTCGACGACTTTGATCCCGCACAACGGCCCCGCAGAAGACATGGCGGGAACCTTACGCCACCGCATTTCAGCCATAGACCGAGCTCGGTAGCGAGTGGTTCAGGCGGATCGACGGTCTGGATCTGCCCGGTCGAGGGCGGCGAGGGCACGTGCGGTCAATCCCTCCCGGATTCCACTCCGCGCGTGAGCGAACGGGATGAACGCCCGCAGCAGATCGGGCACATCCAGCAGGACCTTCAGCGGGTGACCGCCTTCCAATAGCGACGACTCCAGCACCTGCTTCACGCGCGCCGCACTCCACCGCAATGGGTCGGCCGTCCCAGATTCCACGAGTTCCTGCAACAGGTATTGATGGTCGCGACAGTCGAAGACCGCGCCTGCCTCGGACGCAAAGAACTCATCGAGCAGCGCCTTGCTCGCGTCACGACCCGACATGGGCAGCTGATAGAAGTCGCCGCCGCCTGGCAGGCGACCGACCAGCCACCGCACCAGCGGTCGGCAATCAGGCCACGTGGCGGTCTCCCGGAAGACGTAGGTTCGCCGTAACCCGTAGTCGATCCAGGCCCGCGCATCGGCGAGACTCATCTCGGTGGCCGTGAGGTCGGGGTTGGACAGCTCGTCCACGGCATCGTCGATCGTGACGACAAACAGGGCAGCATCGGCGATCTCGGACTCGTCGAGGTGATCGACCCATACCGCGCACGTCGCTTCCTGCCCGTCGGCGAGCCGGGCGCCGAGCAAGATCTGGTCGAAGTCTCCGAGCACATGCGAAAGGTGCACGGCGCGGTACACGTCGACGTCCCGCAGTGCGGTGACCCACGACATCAGGGGCCCGTTGTACGCGTTCAGCGCTTCCCGGCAGCGAAGCTGCAGATCGCCGTCCACCAGTTCGGCGAACAACGCGACGACGGACGCCGACCCGGGGTTGGGGTCATCGATAAGGCTCTTGACGAGGTAGTCGACGTCGATTGGATCTTCCTGGCGGGACCGGAACTTCGCCAACGGGTCGGGTTTGGCCGCCTCGACCTGCTTGCTGGCGAACACCAGGAACGTCCACGGGTCAAATATGTTCGGTGGTTCCGGTGGCGGATCCTCGGGAGGTAATTCGGCGACAGTGTCGACGCTGCGCTTCCGCGCTCGCCGTTGGTCGCGTCGCCTTTGCTTGGCCTTGCGTCGCATTCGTCCGTCGGTCATGGCGCGGACGCTACTCAGGAGCAGTGACATGTCGGCCCCGCGCTTTATCGTGCGGGCGCGAAACCGGGGACCCCAGCCCGTGGACCGTGTCGAGAAGATTGCCCGTCATCACTTGTTGACGTGATTCAGTGTCGGTGATTCAGGTGCAGCGGCGGTCGGAGTCTCGTCAGCCAAGGCCCGCAGCAGGCCGCAGTGTCAGCCTCCGCACACCACTTTCGGAATCGGGTCGTAGCGCACGGTGTGCGACTCCCTCCGTGTCTCCCCGGTGGTGATGTCGCGCAGCGTGCGGGTGTCGGTGATGGTGAATCCCGGTGCGCCGCTACTGGCGCTGCATGATTCACCGTCGGGGATGGTGATGGTCTGGGGTTGGGTCGGCTTTGATCGCGGGCTCTGCGCCGACGTCACCTCGTAGCGTTTGATACCGAAGATCTGGACAGTGATGGACGACGACGTCCAGGTGGTCTGGATCTGTACCGGGGTGGGTCCGTCGTTGCGGAACTTGACGTCGATGTCGTTGCCGGACACGGTGGCCTCCCGGCCCGCCGGGTACCGGCTGATGTAGTAGCTGTGTTCCTGGTGCTCAACGAGTTCCATGCCGGCGAAGTACGCGGCGTTGAACAGCGTGGTGGCCACCTGGGACACCCCGCCGCCGACACCGCGGTCCGGTCTGCCGTGCATGATGATGCCCGCCTCGACGTAGCCGTTGGCCTTGCTGCGCGGGTTGGTGGCGCCGTTGAGGCTGAACGTCTCCCCCGGTGCGACGACGATGCCGTCGATCGCGCCCGCCGCGCGTTTGATGTTCACGCCGGAGTCCCCGGCGAAGCCGGACGTCTGGAACTCGCCGATGACCTGGACAGGCCCGAGCGCGTTGAGGTCTTCCGTGGTGAACGTCGCCGGCTCGTCGACGTAGACCGCGGCGATCTCACGGTCAGTGGTGCCGGTCAGCACGTCCATCAGGTCGGCGAGGGTCTCGTCGTAGTCGATGCGGCGGCCGTCCTGGGACGGCACCTTCGCCGGCGGTGACGCCGTGAAGTCGATGGTGGCTTCGCGCAGCGGTGTCTCGGACGCGGCGAGTTGGGGCCGCGCAGCGTCGGCGATGGCGTTTTCGTCGACGGTGGCCACGATGTCGCCGTCGTCGATGTCGAAGTTCAGTGCCGCGGCGATGACGTCCTCGTCGATGCGGGCGCGGGTCCTGTCGTCTCCGGTGATTACCAGCGGCGCAGAGACCGCGGGAGCGGCGACGTCGTCGATGGCGGCCTGGACATCGGAAGCAGTTGTGCTGGGCGGTAGTTCGACGACGGGAAGGTCGATCACGGTGCCGTCGGCCCAGTCTCGCTTGAGCAGCTCGGCGGAGGCGTCGACGTCGAGTTCGCGGCCGTTCTGCGGGTCGACGGCGACGGGCTCGCTGCCGACGAAGCGCACGGTGCCCTCGACCGGGTCCTGGGCGACGGTGGCGCCCAGGTCCTCGAGGGCCGCGGTGAGGGCGGTGTCGTCGGCGGTGGAGACCACGCCGATCTCGCGCGTGGTGAACAAGGACGTGAGGCGGGTGATCGGGCTCAGCGGCTGGGCGCCGGTCTGCTCCACCGTGGCGCGCCAGTCGACGGCCAGACCGGCCGACGTCGGGTCGATCTCGCTGCGCTCGGGGCCGGCGGTGACGGGGATCGGCCGCGTTGCGCGCGGGGTGACCTCGGCGCGCAGGCGGTCCTCGGCGTCGGTCAACGTCAGGCCGCCGATGTGCACGCCGGCAGCGGTGACGCCTCGGACCACGCGGTCTTTGCTGTACAGCAGGTCACCGAGGTAGGCGGCGACCAACAGGGCAAAGGGTGCGGCAAGGAGGATCAGCAGCAGTCGGCGGCGGGGTTTCGGGGGCGGGGCAGGGGCGGTCCCGGCGATGACCTGCGGTTGCGCTCTGTCGGCGCGCATGGCGTTCGTTCCTTAAACAGTCGCTCGCGCTGCCTAGGCACACGTCGACCCGCAGCGCACTGCAGCCAGCCTAGCGATTGGAAAGCGGGGGTGCCGTGCCGCAACCTGGCGACGGGCGTGGCCAGGCCCCCCTTCGGCCTTTGCTCACGCCGCGGACTCAGACATGTCGGACCTCGCTTCTACAGTGACGACTCCGGCCTGGGGAGGAGACGGATATGGCAGCGCAGCGTTATTCACAGCCGAGTGACGGCTCGGTGTTCTGCGCCATCCTGCTGCTGCTCCTCGCAGTCGGCTTCGTCATCAAGTACATCTGGTGGTTCGTCGGCGGCGCGGTGCTCGTGGGCGTGTCCGTCGCCGTCTATCGGCTCGCACAGAAGAGGGGAGAGCAACGCCGGCTGGAGGCGGACGAGGCGGCCGACAGGGAGTTCGAGCGGATCCGGCGCGCCGAGCGGCACAAGCGGTGGACGCTGATCGGCGACCAGCGGGCCGTCTACGGGGAGGACGGCGCCGCAGCGATGCGCAAGATCACCGACGGTCCGGAGATGGACGAAGAACCGGGACCGGATGCGTCTGCGGTCGCGCAGGTGGCGACCACGCCACAGGAGTTGGACGCGCTGGTGCGGGACAAACCGAAGGCGTGGGAGCAGGCGCTGTACGTCTCGGTCCTGGTCCAGCGGGTTGCTCCCTTGCAATCACGGTTGCGTGACAGCGAGCTCGGCTTCACCGCGCCGACGTCGACCGGCGCGCTGTCGCCGGCGCATCTGGCCTCCACGGTCGTGACACTGATCGACGAAATGATCGCTACCGCAGAGCACCTGCAGGGATTCATGACAGCTCCCGCGTTCATGGCGGCGTTCACCGGCAAGGACGATACGGGGGCGGATCCGGAGGCGATCAAGCACATTGCGCATCGCACGATGGACTACCTGGAGCGGTTCCTGGAGCTTTCGGAACGCTGTAGGGCGCTACCGGTGCGCTCCGGGCACGTCGACATCGTCGCCGACTGCGCGCGGATGCTCGATGATCCGTTGGCGAGCTACCGGGAGTTCATCGCGGACTTCGTCGACGTCATCGAGGCGCTGCCGAAGGTGCTCAAGCACGCCACGGGCCCCGTCGACATGGGTTCGCTCGGACTGTATTTGAAGATCGACGACAAGCGACACTCGCGGATCCTCAAGCGGCTGGACGCGATCACGACGACGTAACCGGCGGTGTAGGCGATCTCCTTCGAAAATTGGTGACGGGACCCCTTCCCCGGCGCTTTTAGACTCGGTTCGACCGGGCGCCGAGTGGGGGAAGCTATGGACAACCTGGAGGTCGACCCCGACGTGGCATTCAGCACGTCGCAGTCGGTGAGCAACGACGCCGTCGAGCTTCACGAGCAGTTGGCCGGACTGCAGCGGGACTGGGACAACCTGTCGCGCGGCTGGTCGGGGGCGGCGTCGTCGGCGTACTCGCCGCTGTGGATGGAGTGGCTCAACGGTGCGACGGCCCTGGTGGACTCGCTGGAGGAGTTGTCGCACAAGGTCGCCGCGGCCGCTGCTCGATATGTCGATCAGGACGGCAGCGCGGCCGAATCCATCGACTCAGCTGCGGTCGACCTGGGGCTCTGATGCGGTACCGGGTCGAACTCGAGGAACTACTGGCGTTCGTCGACCGCCTTCAGGCCTTCGAGCAGCGTGCAGAAGCCATCGCGACCCGGGTGGACGGTCAGATCGCCGATCTGCACAACACGTGGTCCGGAAACGCCGCCGCTGCGCATCGCGCGCGTCACGACGAATGGATGGCCGCCGCCACGCAGATGCGGGAAGCACTGGCGCAACTGCGTGCCGCAGCCCACCATGCGCACCGCAACTACACCGAGGCCGCCCAGCTGAACCTCGACATGCTGCGATGACGGTTCAGGACGTCGATCCGGACACGTTCTACGCGGTCGGGAAGGGCCTGTTCGAGAAGGCAGGCAAGCTCTACGACGCGTTCAACGTCAACGTCGCGGTCCTCGGCGACACCGCGGCGATGGCGGGCACCGACGACACCGGCGCGGCCTGGGCCGCATCGTATGACCAACGGGTCGGTGAAATCCTCGCCGCGGTCAACGATCTCACGCAGGCGCTGGAGAACTATGGCGGCGTGGTGTTTCAAGCCGGGTACAACCATGCTGTCGCCGAACACAATGCGACACCGGGCAACGGCGGCCCGGCGCCGGTCAAGCCGCAGGAACCCGTGAGTTCGGCAGGCATCCTGTCGGCACCGCCCTCAGCAGGCGGGCCCGGGGCTGGGCTGCTCGACAACGTCGGCTTGCTGCAGCAGGTCGGCGTGCCTGTACCGGACGGTGACACCGACAAGGTGTCGAAGGCCGCGGACGCGTGGGACCGTCTCGCGACGGTGTACCAGACCACGACGGTCGCGGAGGGGCTGGGCGTGGACGCCCGAGCGTTCCGGGAGACGCGGTCGCCGGAGGTCGAGTACCTCGTGTCCGATCTGGAGGCGCTGCAGCGGGCAACGTCGGCGGTGCTGGACGGTTGCGCCGAGCTGGCCCAGTCGTGCCGGGATTACAAGGCCGCACTCGACGATCTGCGGACAACTCTCGAAGGCATCCTGGAGGACCTCGCCGTCGAACTGGCCGTGACCGCAGCGATCGGCATCGCCGCGTCGTTCGTCTCGTTCGGCGCCGGGGCCGTCGCCGCCACGGCCAAGGCGGCGCATTCAGTCACCAAGTTCGCCCGCATCATCGCTGAAACGGTTGGCGCGTGGAGGATCTCGAAGAACATCAGCAAGGGTGTCAAGAGCGCGCACGACATCGCCGGCGTGCGTACCAAGCTGCAGCGCATCAAGAACCTGGGGCGCAAGAACAAGCCGGAGGAGAAGCCCCCGGTCCCTCCCCCAGCCCCTCCAGGTGTGCCCGCTGGATGGACCGCACGGCCCGCCGACAACGGTATGGGCGCTGTCTACCAGCAGCCTGGGTCGCTGGGTAACAGTAATTCGGTGAGAATCATGGAACCCGGCGCTGACCCCCGCTACCCCAACGGCTATGTAAAGTTCACAAACGAGCACAACCAGCCGATAGATCTCGATGGAAAGCCGGCGACGCACGCTGCCACTCACATCCCGCGCAATCCGGACGGCACGTACTCGATCCCGAAAGGCTGGTCGTAATGGACCTAGGGCTGAACGGAAAATGTCTGCAGTCGGTACTCATCGAGTACACGCTCAGAATGAAATTGTCGGATGTCTATTTCATCGTCATCGAATCACCCTTCAACGTCGAGTCTCATGGCACGAATGTCTCCCTCTCGCCGGAAGAAGACGCTGACGAGGCTTTCCAGCCGATACGCCAGCTCGTAGGGCGAATGGTCGAGGAGGCCACGGCGGATGACGCCGGAGCGCTCCACGTCCGGTTCAGCGATGGGACTCGGCTCGAGGTGCCGCCAGACGAGGCGTATGAGGCGTGGAATGTTTCGGGACCGAACGGCGCGCTGGTCGTATGCACGCCTGGCGGCAAATTGGCTGTGTGGAGTGGAAGTGCCGAAGCGTGACACCGGCTTACGTGTTCAGAGACGTGGCCGGCAACCAAGTCTCGTGGCCGATACATCGAGGTCACCGTGCGCGACATCGGCCGCTCGGTCCCCGCTTCGCGCGGAGTTACGCGAGCACGCGCATGCCGACTGCACTTGGGCAATGATCCGCCTGGTCTGGCTCACGCACTTCTGCAGCTCCTCGTACACTCACCGCCGAGATGAACCGTAAGCCTTTGCAAGGCCACCTAGTACTCGTCAGCGACTGCCTATTTCCCCGCCGCTTCCTGACGAGCAGTACTGGTCGGAAGCTCGGCCCAAAGTAGATCGATCGGGTCGTTGCCTCTCCTTCATGCTTGAGGCTCGAACTTCTGCGGTAGCGCCTCGTCTTCCCGACCTTGTTCGCGAAGTTCGGCGAGCCAGCGCCTGTAGGCGGCCTGGTGCGTCGACGCAACACGTTTGCCTTCCTCGGTGATGCGCAACCACAACGTCCACGGCCACCCGGCACGGTCATCGAAACGTTTGACGTAGTCGTCGCGTAGACGCTCGATCGACTCTTCTGACGTCGTCGTCCAAGGTTCGAATCGTGCGCCGTGATCACGCAAGTCGCCGACCTCGGCCAAACCCTCCCGAATCAATGACCTGATGAGATCAACCGTTTTACGCTGAACTTCGGCCAAAGTGACCGATAGGTCCTCTTCCGCAACGTGTCGGTGAACCTCCCAGATCTTCACCCAATCGTGCTGGCCTTCCACGAGAACCTTCTCGCGCGCCGACAGCCTCGTAGCCATGGAATTAGCATAACGACAAGGATCGACAAGAGGTCACGCGAAACCGTCGTAGACGCTCTGTGCGACAGCACAATTACCCTGAGGATTGCTTCTGGGCGAACGGCGTGCGGGCTTGACGTTGAGTCCTGGACGTCCCGTCGGAGAACTGGACCGACAAGCACCGTCCGACAAGCATCAAATGTCGGACAGCGCCTTAACAGTCCGTACGATTTGAACAGGGTTGACTGCAACGGAAACCTCGTGACAAGACGAAGTCCGGGCAACCACACGCCGATCGTGTGGGATTGGTGAGTTCATGATCGACTACACGAAGTTCCCTGGCCTCACGTGTGTCTATCTCGAGGACAGCTACGTACTCGAAATTCTCGAGGAACCGGGGGAACTCATCTTCAAGCTTGACGCGGTCCTGACTCCGGAATGCCCGGCATACCGGCCGCCGCGCCCCGACGAGCAGTACTGTTACGCGGCGGGATGTCTCGTGTTCCCGAGCGTTCTCAGCATCGACTGGATCGAGCGCACCGACCAGAAGTTCACTGACGCAAGTGGTGAACAGGATCTCGGCAACATCGATGTTCTCAAACGCGATGGCGATTTCTTTGTAGCAGAGGGTGACTGGGGCAAGGTCCGAGTCCAGAGTGCAGAGCCACAGTTCGAGCTTGATGATTGATTACTCCACACCCCTCCAGCCTGGTCGATTCCGCGGTACAGCCGCGATTGAACTGCTCGACGAGATACTTGCTCCGCGAGTTCCGTCCATGTTCCGAATGGCGGCAACGTTTCGCAGGAGAGGATGCCGAGCAGAGACCTCTCGACGGCGCCAGATCAGTTCGGAGAAGTCCCCGACACCATCCGCCTGTTGCGACGTTCCTGAGCGGGTTGTCATCGAGAAGTGATGGACGGTTTAGGTGAGAGCGTGACAGTCCGTGACGTCATGAACAACGGGGTCATCAAGATTGGAATGGCATTGATCCTATGAAGGAACAGAATTGGCGACCTATTGCGCCTGAGGAATCCAAGGCTGTGGAGGCCATCGTGTCCGCCTCAGGACTGCGCCACGCTCCACTGCTGCTTCGAGATCTCGACGGTGCGCTCGTAAGAAACGAGTCGGCCTGGATTCTCGAGGTGAAGGCAGCTGCGAACGGGCCCGGTGCTTCAGACCTGCGCGATGGGCCGTTGCCCGCACGCGCGTACGTTCGGTCGGACGGTGTCTACCAAGGCGAAATCATCATCTGGATTTCCAACGGCCACATATCGGGTCTGGAGTACGCGTGGGTCACCGATCAGCCTCCCACGAGGTGGCCGCGACCAGCCGAAATCGAGGTCGTGACGCAAAGAGATACGTGACCGACGGAAAGGACAAGCGGGTGGATCAGCGCTTCGGGTTTCTCAGCAAGAGCCAGTCGGCTCACCTTCTCGATATCGTGTCTCGGCGCAATCCTCACCTTTACGAGCGCCTTCGTAGTGCCGGTGCGGTATCGCGACCGGACACCGAGGAAATCGTCAATGCACTCGGCGATGAACTGGCGAACAATATGGACGACGACTGGGAGCCCACCGAATACGGTCAAACGGTGAGCGCATTGCTAGCACGTTTCAACGCCGCCAGGATCGCTGAATGGCCGCGATAGAGCTGGGCCTCGTGTGAAAGCGCGTGCTGTCGGTGCTCATGGAGTACACGGTCACAATGCAGCTGCGAGGTGGGTATTTCATCGTGATCGAGTCACCGCTCACCATCAGCGACCATGGCCGGAGCACGACGCTGTCGCCTGACTCAGACGCCGGGGAGGCCTTTCTGCCACTGCGCCGGCTGGCGGGGCAGACGATCAACGAAGCCTTTGCCGACAGCACGGGGTCGCTGCTGGTGCGATTCAGTGACGGAACGCGGATTGAGGTCCCTCCGGATACTGCATACGAAGCGTGGAGCGTGTCGGGTCCCGACGGCGAGCTCGTGGTGTGCACCCCAGGAGGCAAGTTGGCAACCTGGAGCGCAGACTGTGGGACATGACCTTGCGCCGTCGTGATCGAGCACGAGAAGAGTCCAGGCCTTGCCTGCGCCTATCGCAAGAACCGCTACGCTTCGCCGTGTCCGAGTTTCCGGACCGGCTGACTGCCATCGCGTCGCGGTCCTACACGGAGAGCCCGGCGTACGTCGGCCACAGCCGGGTGATTAATTCTCCAGCGATGCCGCAGGCAAGCACGAGCCCGGCAGAATCGACGTCGTCGACGCAGCCGGAGATCTGCTTGTCAGGGAGGGCCACTGGGGTTGTGTGCACGTCCAAGGGGCGGTGCTCGCTGACCAGCTCATACCGGATGGCCACGGCGGGACGAGATGGATGCCATACCGGCATAGCGCCTCACATCCAACCGCAGCAGGAACGTGTGGCGCACGCATGAACGATCCACGAATATGACTCAGGAGAGGATGCTTCCGCTGATGTCCGACAACCGACGCCCACCCGACATATCCGTGTACCTCGACGCGATCGACGACTTCATCACGCACGCGACATCGGCTGCATCATTCGAAAGATCCTTCCTTCAGGCATTCAAAGCGGAACGAAGAACGCTCGGCGAACCTGTGTATCCGATCCTGGAAGAGTTGTTCGAAGACGCCGATGCATATGTCGCTGACCCGAATCTTCGGACTGGCCCAGACGACGTCGATGACGAGCGCCTCCTTGAATCCGCACGACGGGCGCGGCGTGCATTGAGAGACATTGGATTTGAATGATCACCCGTGACCACTTCAAGGCATCACGGACCCGGTCACCACGTCGTGTCGCGCGATCATGGGCCAACTCCGCCCTAACGCTAGGGCGATCAGCGATAGAATCGGAACATGCGGCCTACGAGAAGCGCGGCGAGATGACCCCGCGGGAAAGCATCCTTCTCAGAGTTCTTGCCGACTGGGTCGCGCTCGACCGAATCCATTGGGATGTATCTGAATCCAAGCCCGGCGCTCCGCTCATCGCAATTCAAGACGCGACGCTGACGCTGATTCACGACCTCGTCGAGGAGGGCTTGTTTGAGGTCGGCGAGGTGTCCGATGAGCGAGGGTTCTCCCCGTGGACCGAACCGCTCGACGAGGCCGTGGAACGCATCCGTAGTGTCTACGTCGACGGATTCGACAAGCAGAACATATGGCCGTGGTACTGCTGGCTCAATCTCACGGACAAGGGAGAGCAGCTAGCGCAACGGATTCAGTCGACGCCATCTACCAGCTAGCAGTCACAGGCCGTTGCCATTGACGGCCTGCGAACATCATCTCGTCGGTGACAACCGTATCTGCGTTGGCGACCAAACGTCCGTCCTCAGCCCGCTCAAGCGTGCAGTCCGGCAAGCGGGGATCACCTGCAGCCCGCCGCCGAACGCAGAGATGTCGACCTTTGCCCCGGGGACGAGGCCCAACGCATCACGGAGTTGATTGGGTAGGGACGATGCGACCACCCGAATCAATGACAGCCTCCATGCGAGCAGGGTACCGACAACATCCCATACGTCCTCGAAGACGAAAGTCAGCTTCAACCGCCCACACACCAGCGGATCGAATCTGCACCGGGGCCGGTCAGGGATGTACCCCGTGCGCACAGCGTTGCCCACAGGCTTACCTCGTGGCGAGCAAGCGCGATCGCATACCGTGGTCGCGTGGCAGCACAGTTTGACCCGGCCGAGGCCCTCGCGCGGATCCTCATCGAGCACGGTCCTCTGCGTGAGGACGATATCGCCCACCGCCTGGGCGAAATGGGCTTCGTGGACCCGGAGGATCTCCTCCCGCGCTTGTTGAACGAGATCGACTGTGCAGCTGTCCCGTTGGTGGACGAGAGCTGGGTCTGGCTCCCCGCGGTGATCGCAGGAAGGGTGTTCACCCACCGGGTCGGAGCCGAGGAAATCGCTCATGACGTCCTGATCGTGACTCCGGATCTCGATGCGATCACCCACCTGTGCGAGTTCGAGGAGTACGCGCAGCTGGCCGACGGCACCCCGATCAACGTCGCGGTACCGGGTTTCGACGAGGATGTGCTCGACCAGCGGGGCGTCCCGCTGGACATGGTCGACGACGGCGGCGCGATGGTCCTGCCGCCGGGCACACTGCGCGACCTGGACGTCGCCGCCGGCGATCTGGTCGGTCTGCGGTTGACGCCCGAGGGGCTCACCCTGTCAAAAGTCACTGCGGCCCCGTCGCCGCAGGTGGGCGCCGCGCTGGCGGCCACCCTGAACCCCGACGAGCCGACACCTTTCGATTCCGCGGTGTGGGCCGCATGTGTGGCCGATTCGACGCTGTTCACCGAACCCGTGCCACCACTGTCCGAAATCGCCGACGACCACCACCTGGTGCGCCGCCTCGACCTGCTCGCACCCGCAGATTTCGACTACGACCGGTGGCGCTTCGACCTGGATTGCGAGGTGATGAGCAAGCGCTACGACATCGACGAGGACGCGGCGCTCGCCCTGCGCACGCTGGTGTCGATCTACGAGCAGATGTCGCAGCTGATCACGATGTCTCTTCCTGATGACGACGAGGCGCCCGACGATGATGCGCCGGCGCCGACCACCGAGGGCTACCGCGAACTGGTCGCCGAGTTCGGAGCCGAGCTCGCCGATCCGCATCTGGCGGAGGTGCTGGTAGCCGAAACCCTGGGCCGCAATCCCGACGGCGCCGCGGCGCTGGGGTTGTTCGCCGAGACGCTGGAGCCCCAGGTGCCGCGCCGCGCGCGGGTCGCGTTCCGCTGGCTGCGGGCGGTGGCACTGGAGCGCATCGGCGACATCGAGGCGGCCGAACGGGAGCTGCTGGCCGCCGAGACGATGGATACCGACTGGCCGTTGCCGCTGTATGACCTGGCCCGGATTGCGTCCGATCGCGGCGACGTCGAGCGCGGGTTGGCCTTGCTCCATCGCGCGGGCGCCGCGCCCGACGATCCGCTGCTCACGTTGCTGCGTAGCCACCGGGCCGAGGCGCGCCCCGACGTGGGCCGCAACGAGCCGTGCTGGTGCGGTTCGGGTCGCAAGTACAAAAAGTGCCATCTCGGAAAGGAGCAGTTGTCGCTGCCGGAGCGGGTGGGGTGGCTCTACGCCAAGGCCGCGCAGCACGCGCTGGCCAGCGGGTGGCGCGGCCTGGTCGCCGAGCTGACCTATGAACGCACCCGGCATCAGGATGCGCCCGACGACATGATCGACCCGCTGGTGATCGACGCGGCACTGTTCGAGGGCGAGGCGTTCGCGGACTTCCTGGCCATCCGCGGACCGCTGTTGCCTGACGACGAGCGGTCGTTGGCCGAGCAGTGGCTGCTGATCGACCGATCGCTGTTCGAAGTCGAGCAGGTGCGGCCCGGCCACGGGCTCACGGTGCGCGACGTGCGCACCGGTGACGTCCTCGAGGTGCAGGAGCGCACCGCCAGCCGACAGCTCAAGGCCGGACAGCTGATCTGTACCCGGGTGCTGCCCGCCGGCGATAGCGCCACGCAGTTCTTCGGCGGGGTGGAACCCGTTGCGCTGCATGACCGCAGCGCGCTGATCGCGCTGCTCGACGAGGGACCTGACCCCGTGGAGATCGTCGCGTTCCTGAGCCGTCGGTTCGCTCCGCCGACACTGACCAACACAGAGGGTGACCCGCTGATGATCTGCGAAGCGGTTGTCCGCGTGAGCGATTCGGCGCGCATCGAGGCGGCGCTTGACGTCACCTATGACCGGGTCGAGGACGGGGAACCACCGCAGTGGTTCGAGCATGTCGCCACCCAAGGCATGGACCGCATCCGCGCGACGCTGGTGCTCGACGGTGACACGTTGCGGGTGGAGACCAACAGCGACGAGCGGATGGACCGGGTGTTGGCCACTGTGGAGCGGCTGGACCCAGCGATGCGCGTTGTCGACAAGACCCGCAAGCCGATCGACGACCTGCGCGAGATGGCCGCGCAGATGCCGGCAACTGCTCAGGGCGCGGTGGACCCGGACAGCCCCCAGGTGGCCGCGCTACTGGACGCGATGATCCTGGACTACGAGGCGAAGTGGCTCGATGAAGCGATTCCGGCGCTCGACGGGCACACTCCGCGCCAGGCAGCCGATGACCCGACCCGCCGGCCTGATCTGATCCGGCTTCTGGACTCCTTCCCGGCCGACGCGGGCCGCCACGGGATGAATGCGGACCGGCTGCGGGCGGCGTTGGGATTGGAGTAAGGCGAGAGCAGTTGCGGGGCCTAGGACGCCAGGTCGCGCGGCGGACCCCGGTGACGCATTGGTTGGCGCGGGTAAGCCGGCGGGGCTTGCTCCATGGTGAAACCTCTTGCCTCTCCCCCCGCCACACCTGATCTCCCCGCGGTTCAACAGCCGAACCGCGTCGAGGATGAACTGATGCCGAGTGAGAATGTATGCGGCATATTCCTTTTCGAGCAGATGGTGTCAGCGGGTGAGACGATTCGGCAGGCTTCTCGCCGAGGGCGGACTTGCGCCCTCCAGCGGTCTGACGCCGCGGCTGCCACAAACCGCGCAGGGGCCACGGCGTTTCCGAATGGCAAACCCAGCCTGGCACTAACGCGTGAACATCCCTGACGCCAGCGGCGACAGACGAGATCGTTGAGCGCTACGCGGTGTCGGCGGCGCGCAGAAAGCCATCCGGGACTGCCAGTTTGTGGATAGTCCGCTGGGTCCGGAAGTACTGGCTCGGGAACGATCCGGTGTTGTACGGCAGGTCGTACTTCTCGCACAGTTCCCGTACGCGGACACTAACCTGCGCGAGGCGGTTGCTCGGCAGGTCGGGAAACAGGTGGTGTTCGATCTGATAGCACAGGTGCCCACCCAAGAATGCCAGCAGCGGGCCGGCTTTGAAGTTCGCCGCCCCGAGCATCTGGCGCAGATACCAATCGCCTTTGGTCTCGCCCTCGAGCACTGCCGGGTCGAACGTCTCGGCGCCATCGGGGATGTGCCCGCAGATGATGTTCACGTACACCCACACG
Source organism: Mycolicibacterium vaccae NBRC 14118 = CIP 105934 (assembly GCF_001552715.1). Classification (GTDB taxonomy): domain Bacteria; phylum Actinomycetota; class Actinomycetes; order Mycobacteriales; family Mycobacteriaceae; genus Mycobacterium; species Mycobacterium vaccae. The sequence goes on from NZ_BCRS01000001.1 coordinate 83,976, forward strand.
TTCCGGAGAAGATTCGCGCTGAGGTTGGCCGCGAGCGTTCGACGCCACCGTCGCAGACTCAGGGCCGGCAGCACCACATAGTCCTTGCTCAACTGCCGGGCGACCTTGCCGAGGAACTTCCGCTTCTCCGCTGCCACAGCAGCGGGCGTCTCCCCCCGATCCCGCTCCGAGCGCAGCCCGTGCAGGGCGATACCCCACTCGAACATCGCTGCCAGCAGCAGGTTTCGCACAGGAGTCGACAGGTAGACCCGACGCCACGGCTGTTCCGTCGTCACCCGCAGCCAGCGATAGCCGATGTCCTCGTCCATTCCGAGCACATTGCTGAAAATGTGATGCCGATAGTTGTGGGAGTACCGCCACTGTGCCGAGGGCCCCACCATGTCCCACTCCCAGTTACTGGAGTGGATCTCGGGATCGTTCATCCAATCCCACTGTCCGTGGGAGATGTTATGGCCGAGCTCCATGTTCTCGATGGATTTCGCGAACGCCAACGACGCGGTGCCCAGTACCCAACCGGCCTTCGACCGGCTGCCGGCGATCACCAGACGCGCACCGACCTCAAGCGCCCGCTGGAACGCGATCGTCCGGCGGATGTAGTTCGCATCCGCTTCCCCGAGGGACTCCTCGACGTCACGGCGAATCGCATCGAGTTCGTCCGCGATCGCTTCGATGTCGTGCCTGCTGAGATGGGTGTAGGTGGAGACATCGGCGATCGCCATCAGGGGGTGTCCTCGGGTGGGTTGCGTAGATCGGCAGTCCAGCCACCGTCGGTATCAACAAAGCACCCTAAGGCCTCGGACTTCACAGCAGGCATCCAGGTTCGACGGGGTGGCCGAAATGGCCGCGCGACCAGCGGTTGAACCACGACACCACCCACAGGGTCCGAAGTATCCGGCCGCCCCCCTGCGTGCTGGAGTACCTAGGAGGCAGTCACGAATCGGGCGTCGACTGTCGCCGACACTCTGATGTCTTCGGGCACGAGTGCTACGGCGGGGCCGCCGCCAGACGACTCCGGTGCCGCGTGCAGCGGTCCGATCCCGCCGTCGCCCTGAGAATGCGATTGGGCACCGAGCATCCCGGCATCGGCGATCGCAACGGGACGGACCGTTCCGAGATCGAGGGCGTCGGCGTAGAGCTGCGCACGGGCTGCCGCATTCCGAACGGCGCCGGTGCGGACTTGCGTGACCAGTTCGTCCCGGCTTTTCGTTGTGAGCGCCCACTTGACGTACGAGAGTTCGAATCCTTCGGTTCCGGTGACGTGCCTTTGCACCCACTGCGACAGCGTGGTGAAGTCCCGGAACTTGACTTCTAGAGCGATGCTCGCGACGTGGACCAGCGGGAGCTCCTCACCGTCGTCGTTGAAGGATCGACGCGTCCAGGTACGCAACTGTGCCGCTGACCACGACATGACGGCGCCGTCGTCACCGTCCTTGAGCCGGAGGACTGATTCCTTCACGACGTCGAGGTCACGCGCCACCTGGTCGTAGACCCAGTCCATCTCGGGGCCGTGGTAGCTGATGGAGGCGTGCACCGTGGCCCGCTCGGGCGGCCGGAACGCAGAGTACGAACCTCGGACCGTGATCTCAGTTGACATGCGGGCAAGCTACCGGGGAGCACTGACAGCAGAAATGGCAGCACAGCAGCTGTCTTAATGCGCGCATGACAGCAGGGGTGCGACTGTCTGGACCTACTCACCGGGCTTGATCGGTCAGACGCACTACGCGCGGCCTATTGGATCGCACAGCCCTACGCCCGCCGGAACAGTTCCGCAGGCCGGCCCCTCCCCCTGCTGCTGAGGACGCCGGTCGGGATGAGCTGGGGTTCCATCGTGCGGCGGAACCAGTCGCGTTGCAGCGGTGTGCCGGCGATCTGCTCGTGGGCCAAACGCAGTTCTCGGATGGTGAACTCGTCGTCGAGCAGATGGTCCGGGTCGGGACTCCGCGTGTAACGCTCACGTAGATAGCCGAGCGCGCGGGCGATGATGTCGGCGTGATCGAAGGACAGCCGACCTGGGCTGTCGACCGGCATCAGCCGGGTGGACTCGGGCAATCGTTGCGCCAGCCGCTCCTGTCGCACGACGTCGACGTGTGCGACCGACAGCACCCAGCCTCGGTTATCACGCCCTGGTTCGTCGAACACGTGCAGCTGCCGGGGCGCCAGGCCATCCACGTTGGCCTTGAATTTCAGCGACCGCTTCACCGCATCGGCGAGCCGCTCCCCCTGGTGCAGGAACGTGCCGGGAAGTCCCCAGCCGCGCTCGTTCTCGCGGTGCACCTGCAGCACCACCAGGCCATTGCGCTCGTCGAGAGTGAGCACCGCGGTGTCGACCGCCACCGAAGGCCGCGGGTAGTCGGCCAGGGTCTTGCCGCTGCGGTCGCGGTACGGGCCGGCGGTCATACCCTCCACTTTAGAGCATCTGTGCGCTAATCTCGGCCGGCTTCTTCCGTCTGTCGGAGTCCGCGCGTAGCATCAGAAGCGCTTCACGAGTTGCCGTCGCCAAGCTCCGACTGGACGGTACGCCAACCCCACGCTCGTGGGTGGCTCGGATGACGAAGCGGCCAGCACCAACCGGTGCCCGGCAAGAGCACCCTCTCCGGGTCCTGAGTCCTCAGGAGCTTCCATGAGCACCTCTGGCACGACTTTATCCACCGCGCAACGTGATCGCGCCGCAGGCGTCCTGCTCGGCGCGGCCGTCGGTGACGCACTCGGGTCGGGACGCGCGTCTGGCCCACTCACCTGGTCGGCCAACACGGCAGCGACGGTCGCCATCGCCGAGATCGCCTCGAGCGGGGCAGATCTGCGTCAGCAGTCGAGCCTGGACTACATCGCCGAGCGCTGGCGCTGGCTGGGCCGCACTGGCATACAGACCGCCCCTGGGAATAGCGCGTTGGTTCGGGCAGCACCGATCGCGTTGTCGGGCCTCGCCGATCTGACATCTCTCACCACGGCCGTCCACGCGGTCACGGCGCTGACGCATCAGGACGCCGAGTCGGCCGAGGCCTGCATGCTGTGGTGCGCGGCGATCCGGCACGCGGTCCTCTCCGGGACCCTCGACGCCCGCATCGGTACGGGACAGCTCGACCCGCAAGGGCAGGTCATGTGGGAGCGCCGGCTCACCCAGGCCGAGGAAGCGGCGCCGACGGTGTTCGCAGCCGAGAACGGCGGCGTCGTCGCAGCACTTCAAGTAGCATGGTCGGCCATCGCGAATACCGCACTACCGGAACATGATCCACGCAGCAGCATGTTTCGGTCCGACCATCTGCGGACGGTCATCGAGGCGGCCGCGCAAATTGGCGGGGACAGCGCCGCAGTCGCGTCGATTGCGGGCGCACTGGTCGGCGGCGCGTACGGCGCGGCGGCTGTGCCGTGGCAGTGGCGGATCGGCCTGCGGGGATGGCCCGGGCTCAACAGCCGCGGCCTCGTGCATCTGGCCGAGCGGATCACCGATCGTGGTCGGCCCCGTCCACTCGACCGCACCTACGCAGCCTGGCAGGGGTACCCCTCCCCGGTGCGCCACCCGCATGACACCCAGCTGTGGCTCGGCGCGGCGGCCTCGCTGCGGACGCCACCTGCCGGTGTCGACGCAGTGGTGTCGCTGTGTCGGATCGCCGACGGCGACATCCCCGCCGGTGTGATTCACCTCGACGTACGACTCGACGAGGAAACCACGGCCGACCTCGACTTCGTGCTGGTCGACACCGTGCGCGCGCTTGAGGCACTGCGGGCGAACGGAAGAACTGTCTTCCTCCATGGGCTGCGCGCCACTAGCCGAACACCGGCCGTCGCCGCGCTCTACGGCGCGCGACGGTCCGGGACGGACATCGAGTCATCGCTCGACGATGTGGTCACGACGCTTCCCCAGGCCGAGCCGTCCGCCCGACTGGTCGCGGCACTGCACAGGGTTCACCCTGTCGGCGCCCCGGATGCCGGCGCGCGATGAGCACCGGAGCCGCCAAGCGGCCGTCGACGCAGGCATCGCTGGGTTACGACGACACCTGGGGACCGTACTGGGATGCGATGTTTCGGCCCGCGTTGGTCACCGCGTGGATTGACTGGAAGCGATGCTCCACCGGGGTGAACGTTGCGCGCGCGTTGTGGCGCCAGCGGGAGTATCTGCGTCGGGTGTTCATGGAAGTCCACGGTGACGATCCCGATGGCTGGCCCTCCCACCATCCCGGGGTGGTCCTGGACGACGTCTCCTCCTCCGGATACGCGGCCTGTCTGGGCTGCCCATGGCTAAATGGGCGTGAGCGTCCCCCGATGCTCGCCGCGCGACGCCACGAGACGTCCGGTGGGGACGCCGACTGACCATGGATGTCGGCACAATGCGCTACACTACAGATAGTTAGCGCAGATTCGCGCTAAATGGTTCGAAGGGGGTGGTCCACATGGCATCACGCGATGATCGGATCGAAGGGGTACTGCTGGCGACGGCCGCGGGGGACGCGCTCGGCGCGCCGTATGAGTTCCAGCCGCCGCGCGGTCCGGAGCTCGACGTCGTCATGGCCGGCGGCGGAGTGTGGGAGCCGGGCGAGTGGACCGACGACACCGCGATGGCCGTCGCGATCGCCGAGGTGGCAGCCACCGGAGCTGATCTCCGCGACGACGCTGCGCAGGACGCCATCGTCTCGCGTTGGCTTGACTGGTCCCGCGAATCCAAGGATGTCGGCGTGCAGACGGGATCGGTGCTGCGGTCAGCTGCCGCGGGCAACGGAATCACCGCGGAGCGGGCCCGCACCCAGGCCGCACTGCTGCACCAGCAGACCGGTCGCAGCGCGGGCAACGGGTCGCTGATGCGCACCGCCCCGGTGGCCCTGGCCTATCTCGACGACGAGGACGCGATGGCCGACGCCGCCCGCGCGATCAGTGCGCTCACCCACTACGACCCCGAAGCCGGTGACGCATGTGTGCTGTGGTGCAGCGCTATTCGGCACGCCGTGCTGACCGGTGAGCTCGACATCCGGGTCGGCCTGCGCCACCTCGACGCCGCGGCGCGGGCGGTGTGGGCGGAACGCTTGGACCTGGCCGAAGTTTCGCGACCGGCCGACTTTCCGACGAACGGGTGGGTGGTGTCCGCGCTGCAGGCGGCGTGGTCGGCGATCACAACGACACCGATGCCCGAGAATGATTCGGCCGCCCCTACGTTCCGGGCCGATCATCTGCGCCACGCCCTCGACGCGGCGGTGCGAGCGGGTTTTGATACCGATACCGTCGCCGCGATCGCCGGCGGGCTGCTCGGCGCCGCGCACGGCGCGTCGGCGGTACCGCTGGAATGGCGGGCGCTGCTGCACGGCTGGCCCGGGCACACCGCGCGGGAGCTGACGCAGCTGGCTCGCTCGATTGCCCACGGCGGCAGGACTGATCGCTTCGACGGGCGTTATGGCGGGTACCGGACCGGCGCGCTGGCACCGCACCCGTTCGACGACAAGGTGCTGTTGGGCGGGATCGGCGCCCTGCACGATCTACCCGACGAAGTGGACGCCGTGGTGTCGCTGTGCCGGATCGGCGAGGACGCCGTGCGCCGCGACATCCCGCACGTGGAGGTGCGGCTGATCGACCGGCCGGATGCTGATGAGAATCCGCATCTGGATTTCGTTCTGCTGGAGGCGGTCCGGGCGATCGAGCGGTACCGCGACGATGGTCGGATCGTGCTCGTGCACTGCGTGGAGGCGCTGAGCCGCACACCCACGGTCGGGGCGCTCTACGGTGCGCGACTGCGCGGGGTGCCCACCGACGAGGCGCTGCAGGCCGTGTGCGGCGTGCTGCCGGATGCGTCACCGAATCCGTCGTTCCGGGAAGCATTGCACCGCATCGCTTCTTGACGGTGACAGACTTTGTCCAGTTCGAAATGAAGGGGGACGCGATGACTGAATCCATCGCTCACGGGTACGACATCATCGGCGACATCCACGGATACGCTGACAAGCTCGAGGAGCTGCTGCTCGCACTGGGGTATCAGCAGGCGGGCGGGACCGGCGAGTACCGCCATCCGCACCGGCAGGTCATCTTCGTCGGTGACCTCATCGATCGCGGCGGTCAGCAGCTGCGCACGCTGCAGCTGGTGAAGGCGATGGTCGACGCCGGCAGCGCCCGAATCGTGATGGGTAACCACGAGTTCAACGCACTGGCCTACCACACGGAATGGCCGGCAGGTAGCGGGAAATACCTGCGCCCCCACGACGACCCGGACGACAAGCGGTCGGCGAAGAACATGCGCCAGCACCGGGCGTTTCTCGAGCAGGTGACCGGCGACGAACGCCGGATGTTTCTGGACTGGTTCACCACCATCCCGGTGTGGCTGGATCTCGGCGACCTACGCGTCGTGCACGCCTGCTGGCACCCCGAGTCGATCGCGGTGATCGAACGGGAATGCGGCACCAGCACGCCGTTCGGCAAGTTGGAGAATCTGGTGGCGGCCAGCACCAAGGGCGACCCGCTGTATGACGCGGTGGAGACCCTGTTGAAAGGCCCGGAGATCAGCCTGGTCGAGCACGGTCAGGAGCCGTACCACGACAAGGACGGCCACTCCCGGAACAACGCCCGGCTGCAATGGTGGAACAGCGCCGGTCACACGTTGCGTGACCTCGCCGAGATGGGCGGTAACTTCACCACTGCCGACAAGAAGCCCTACCCGCCCCTGCCCGAACTCGAACTGCCGGAAGGGCGCCCGTCCTACGTCTACTCGGACCACGTGCCGGTGTTCTACGGGCACTACTGGCGGAGTGATGATCCCGAGCACGGCCACGACTGGACCGACTACACCGCGTGCGTGGACTTCAGCGCCGGCAAGGGCGGGCCGCTGACAGCCTACCGGTGGTCGGGAGAGAAGCAGATCAAGCCGGACAAATACTTTCGGTGCGGGGCGGAATCTGTCACTCGTTGATCGTTTGAAGTGACGGCTCCCCCAGCGCCCCCAAAATCTCGTCGATGCACCCGCGGACCTCGGCGGTGAGCTGCCCGGCGTTATCCCGGGCCGCTGCGTCGCTGGAATCCCACTCACGGATGATCTCGATTCCGGGCCGAATATGGATCTGGCGCTTCGCCGGCTGCTTATTCACCCACAGGTCGAATCCCTGTCGGTCGTCTGGATCCGCGTATCGGCGGCCGATCAGCCAGTCCCAGAAGGCAATGCTCTCAATGTCCGCCCGTCGGCGTGCCCCGGCACGATTCTCCCGGAGGTCGTCCACCCATTGAGTGACGTACTGCCGCCCCGTCAGGCGCCGGCATGGGTACACCGCATTGCTGCCGCGGAGAACGGGAAGGCCAATTGAAAGTTCGGACGAATGCGCCAATGGGACGAAGCTTCCGCATTCACGAGGACACTTGCCTGTGATGCGCTGGAGTACACAGAGGAGTACTGACTCTTCAATTCTGCGGGCCAACAAGCAAGCTTGATGGCGCCGCATTCGGACCACATGTTGATGCGCTCAACGGCAACGACCTTCGTCTTTGGAAGCTTCACCGAGACACTGGGCGGATATACGTCACCCGAGGTGGCATTGACCGATCCCGGCAGTTGGTCGCCGTCCAGTCCGGTGGCGGTGCGCAGGATTGCGAAGAGGCGCTCCAAGACCAGATCGCTGTCTCCGCCACACCGTGCGAGATCCGTGCTCACCTCAAGCTCCTCTGGTCAGTTGCTTTGCATCAAGCCGCTTGTACCCGCTCGTGCGAGCTGTCACGTCGTCCCTCACCAACTTGGGCTAGGCGCCGTTCTGGATGTCGCCTCGGTCCCATACAGCAGTTAGCGACGGTGGCTTCCGCTTCGGCGAACCCATCCTTGGTCGTCGACGTTCGGGCCTTCAAAGCCGCCACATCAGTCAGCCCTCACATCCGTCGCATCTTCCAGTCATCGGCAATGTCAAGAAACACTCGGGACAGAACTTAGGCGGCTCTGCCTCTCTTGCTCTCGCTCTCTTCCATTCCCGCGCAGCTTTCGCTTTCGGCGTCAGTGTCGGCTCACCCCCGCCCGGAGGCAGATCAGCACCGTAGTAGCGATAGCACTCCAACCGATCCACAGCGGCATGGTCATCGAGGTGCTCGACGCCGTCCGGGATCGACCTTCCGTAAGCGCGTAACACCTCGGCGTAGCCCTTGCCGACGGTGCCCTCGGCGCTGACGCACAGTGACGTCAGCGGCGGCAATCCTTCGCGCACTGCTCGGTCGAGAACATAGCCGAGAATGTTGCCCACCCAGTTCTGAACCAGTGCACCGTAAGTGATGTGCGTGGCCTCTTGAACCAAGACCGTGAGGTCTTTGTACGTGATGTAACCGTTGTAGGTCCTGGCGGTGCTGACCAATGCCTGGAACGCGACAGGGCCCCACTGCTCCATCGCTGCGGCGACCGAAATAGATCGCCCGTTCTGATCTTTAGGCATGCTCTTCACCCTTCCCGGCGGTCCGCAAAGTGGTCTGCGCCGACTTGTCGACGCCAACGCGAAGCTTGTTACGTGCGGTGTCGAAAGGATTCCGAATGCGCATAGCGTCACCCCTGCCCGCGACGATGTCGCGCCGGGCGTGCGTACCGCTCGTGCACGTTCGCAACCTGAACGGACCAGAACTCAAGCTTGTCCTCCGCAGTCGCCGTGTTCGGCAGAAGACCGAGCTCAGTGGCGAACTTGTAGAACCCCCCGGACCCGCATCATTGCGGTTCAGATAGGCGACGATCGCCGAGAGCATCACCTTGCTGTCGCCGATGGTCTGTTGGACCGCGTCGCCGAGAATGTGGCCGAGTGCAGCTCTGTCACTTTCAAGGTCGAAGTTGAAGGCAACGTGCCCGCGCCGCGCCAACCCTGAATTCAGATCGCTGTAGCTCACGATCCGTTTCAGCCGGGCTTGGTCGGCGAGAATCGCCACTGTGTCGTCGCCATCGATTCCCACTCGTCGTCACTACGCCCAAATTTCATCGACTCCCCTTACACCGCATCTCCCGAATCTGACGACTACTCCCGCAGTACGTTGCGCGATGCACACCTCAGCGCTCTTGATTGCGGTGGCGCAGCTTCTTCAATCCCGACTTCGCGGCGACCGATGTCAACCTCCCGGCCTTGCCTGCCGAAGACGCAGCGGCGCGCAGCGCAGCTTCACGGCTAAGGCCTGCCTTCGCATTTGGATCAGGCGGCGTGATTTGATCACGGTTCGTACTCGCAACGCTATGGCGAACCTCAGGCGTCAAGACCGTGGCAGAGATCTCCGATGCCTCCTGATGGCCCTGATCGATCGCGCTAATCTGCTCGGTAACGTCGTGAAGACCGATGTCGCTCAAGCCTTGCGCCCTGAGCCGAGCATCGTCGAGTCGCGATCGCGCGCGTTGGCGTCGTTCGTTGCGCGCCGCAACCTGGCGCTCGCCGACTCGCTTGGCCTCCTGTCTCCGAGCCGGTTCCGTGATGCGGTCGGACAAGCTCTTCGCGGTTACTGCGCTCTGCTTGAGCGCCTTTTCGACGTCTCCCAGATGAGCGACGATTTCTTTGATTTGATTAGCCGCGTTTTCCATCGTCGTCCGATCCTCCTCGGAGGCATCGGGCCGAAGATCGCGGACTGCGGCTGACAGCTCAGAGGACACGACGGCCCGCTCTGCCGCAGCGAAGACGAGACGGTCCATCTCCACCTTGCCGAGGACTCCACTCGTGTAGGCCACGCCCGACTTCACCGAGCGGGCGGCGCGGTAGATCCGGCGCATGCTGGCCTTCACCTGTCGCGGAGCGTCCGGATAGTGGACCTCGCAGATCACATATCCGCCCTTTCGGCGCTCCATCTCGGCGTACGCCCAAAGGTAGAGAGCACCCAACAAGCCAAGGAGGACCAAAAGAAGTGCCAGTGGGACGGCGAAGATAATCGCGACGGGACCCATCGACCAGAACAGCGCAACGGCCACCGCGACGATCAGGGCGGCGACGGCGATCGCCAAGCCTTGCAACCACCTCATGAGGTTGCGTGCGGGATCCTGCACGTCGGGATTGATCGCCCGGCATCGTAGCTGTCGAAGCACTCGGTACGCATAGCCGGCGCCGACTCCCGCAGTGATCAGCGGTAGGGCGGCACCCCCGCCAGATGCTCGTTCCATTCGAAGATCGTCCCCTTCCCCACCGACGGACTCGCATAGACGCTGATTGAGCAAAGGCGACGCTCGCGCGACTATCACCCGATGTCGCCACGTCGTCTCCCAGTTTTCCCGGCGCGCGGTGTCCGATGCCCCCATGCTAGACAGTCCATGCCATATTGTGCTGAGTGTCACTCGTTTGCTGTTGCGTATCCCCCGTGCGGACGTCTGGGAAACCAAACCGAACACTTCACCATCGACGTCGAGAATTAGCAGGCCACGACCTGCGCGGTCGCTACCACTCAGCAATGAGACATCGAAACTCATAGGCTGAGGAAGTTGCTCCACAAACCAAGCCTGTCGAGGCGACCGTGGATCCTGCGCCCCGACGGGGTATGACTCCTCCCAAGAAGTGCGACCGTAGCAAAGGGGGCTTAGAAGTGGCCGATCAGTCGGACCCAGGAAGTTCGCAACGTTCTGCGGAGATTTCAGACGGCCTACCAGCAGTAGAGCAGGAAGGAGAGATTGCCGTCTGTGTCCAGTCCGAGGGCATTCTCGTCGCCGGGGATCCCGCTGAAATCGATGCGTACATCGATCGAATCCGGGGCATCACGGGCAAGACGATCGATGTGATCGGCGCAGATAGGGCGTCGCTTGGCAATGCGGCAGGTTTGGCCGCGGGTGCCGCCGCCTTCTTAGGGCAATCTGCGAAATTCGTGCAATTGCATCCCGACAGCCTCAAAGCGATCCAGAAGGGAAAGCTGATCCCCGGCACCGACGGCTTCTATCGAATGATGACCCGCGGTGCGGACAAGAAGTTCGTCAGCCAACTCCAGTGGAAACACGCGAATCTCAATCCAACCCGCATGATGTCGCTTCAGATGGTCGCGGTGCAACTAGCGCTCAAGACGGCCATCGCTGAAGTCGAACAATCAGTGCAGCGCGTCGAGGGCAAGGTCGAAGAGGTCCTGAGGCTCGCCCACGCAAACCGGTCGGGAGACGTATTGGGTGACCGCCTCACAATCGATCGGATGGCGGCATACCTCGATAGGAATGGGTCCTTCTCCGACGCCGACTGGGATGCGATCGCCACGATCGGCCCGTCACTGACTCGCACGGTAGAACAATTGCGCCATCACGCGGACCGCACGCTGAAGTCCTTTGACGCGTCCAAGCCTATTCAAGATCGCGCGGAGTTCATTGTCAGAGCCGTGGAAGGCGACCAGCTCGGAGAGACACTCGGTCTGCTCGTCGTCGCTCAAGAGTCTTTGTTCAAGTGGCAGCGACTGCGCCTGGCTCGCGTCGAAGCCACACAACCCGAGCACCTTCAGCACGTACTCGACGACGCGCGCGACCTCCTGACTCGGCAACTGGCCGAGGACGCGGCGCTTTTTCAGCGCGCACGTGGCATTCTCGACGCCGTCGCCAAGACCGAAGCCATCGACGGTTTCCGCTTCTGGTCGGTACAGGGTCTCCAGCGCGATCTACCTCTGCTGCGCGCGGATCTAGACAGGTTCGCGAAAGCGAGACGCGCGCAATTATCGGAATGGCAAGAGTTCAAAGCGCCGACCGCGCGGGATGCGGCGACCGCGGCAATCGACATGGCCAGTGACACTGCGACCGCTGCGCTGACCGCAGCGAGCAACCAAGCCGCGCTCGCTTTGGAAGTAGCCAGCGACGGTTTTGAACGACTCACGGGATTTTTTGGTCGCTCCCGCGACAAGGCCCGTCCACTGCGGCGCGACAAAGACGGGGACGGTGATCAGAAATCGAGTGGCGCCGGCGATTCAGACCCAGGTGTCGGTTCGGGTTGAATTGTGAGCAGTGCGTTCCGTCATCGAGCGACATTTGATTAGAGCCCAACCCGGAATCACCTGCTCACTTTTCGATCAGCGCTGACAGATCTATGTATGGTTCAGTGTCATGTGTCGGCACGGGGACGGTCGGCACACTCGCGCGGGGCAGCTCATGGGGCGGCAGCTTCCACCGTCGACAGCACAACTAACCCGTTCCGTCGTCGAAAACGCTCGCAGCACAGACCCGGCCGATCGTTCGTGACATCGGAGCGACGGGCGTGCTGCGCTCAAGTTTTACTCGCAGCTTCCGGCGACGGTCAGAAGCTGTCGGGGACTGCCAGCTTGTGGATGGTCCGCTGGGTCCGGAAGTACTGGCTCGGGAACGATCCGGTGTTGTACGGCAGGTCGTACTTCTCGCACAGTTCCCGCACGCGGACGCTGACCTGCGCGAGACGGTTGCTCGGCAGGTCGGGAAACAGGTGGTGTTCGATCTGATAGCACAGGTGCCCACCCGAGAAGGCCAGCAGCGGGCCGGCTTTGAAGTTCGCAGCCCCGAGCATCTGCCGCAGATACCACTCGCCTCTGGTCTCACCGTCGAGCACCGCCGGATCGAATGTCTCTGCGCCATCGGGGATGTGCCCGCAGATGATATTCACGTACACCCACACGTTCCGGAGCAGATTCGCGCTGACGTTGGCCGCGACCGTTCGGCGCCACCGTCGCAGACTCAGGGCGGGCAGCACCACATAGTCCTTGCTCAACTGACGGGCGACCTTGCCGAGGAACTTCCGCTTCTCCACTGCCACAGCAGCGGGCGTGTGCCCACGGTCCCGTTCCGAGCGCAGCCCGTGCAGGGCGATACCCCACTCGAACATCGCTGCCAGCACCAGGTTTCGCACGGGAGTCGACAGGTAGATCCGGCGCCACGGCTGTTCCGTCGTGACCCGCAGCCAGCGGTAGCCGATGTCCTCGTCCATGCCGAGCACGTTGCTGAAAGATGTGGTGCCGATAGTTGTGGGAGTACCCCCACTGCGCCGAGGGCCCCACCATGTCCCGCTCCAGACTCGGAGTTGCCGCGCCGGTTCCCCCGTCGCCGACGTAACCGACGAATGTCCCGATAAGCGAGAGCCGCAGCCGCGAGAACTGATTTTGAGGACTTTTCCGTCGCAGCCCGCTCGCATTACCCGCACACTGAGTGATACTGGCTAAATGAGCGCGGAGCAAGCTGACTACGACTTCGACCGGTGGCTCGCGGCCTTCGACGGCAACATCGAAGTGTTCGTACGGCTACGTGAGGAAGTGCAGTACGCCGTTGAGTCGGCTATCAAGGCGTCGGGAATCAAGGCCCACACAGTCGTTAGCCGAGTCAAAAGCCGCGAAAGTTACCGGGAAAAACTGGAACGCAAGCAATATGCCGATCCAATGCAGCAGATGCACGACATCGTTGGCGCTCGCATTGTATGCCTTTTTCCGGACGATGTAGAGAAGATTGGCGCAATTCTCGGCGATACGTTCGAAGTTCTTCACTTTGACGACAAAGGCAAGGGCATCTCGCCCGAAATATGGCGATACGTCTCAGTCCACTACGACTGCAAGATAAAGAACATACATCAGGGACCGCGGTATGACGACATAAAGGACTCTGTATTCGAAGTTCAGGTTCGTACCATTTTGCAAGATGCTTGGGCGAACGTTGAGCACTACCTGGCATACAAGGGTGCCAGCAGCATTCCAGCTTCGCTGAGGAGGGACTTTAGCGCTCTTGTAGGACTTTTTCACGTAGCTGACAAGAGCTTTCAGCAGATTTATGATCAGTCGCAAGCCCTCGATGATCAAGCTTCTCAAGAGATGCTCGCGACACACAGGCCGCCCGCGAACGATGCACACGACAAGATTGACATTGACCGCAGTACCGTAAAAGCGCTATGCAAGCAGCTCTATCCAGATAGGCGGCAGTCACCCGACTCGGCTTACTCAGATTTCGTCGAGGACCTTGCGACAGTTAACTTACGCGACCTCGATGGACTTCAAGAGCTAATTACAGACGGACGCAAAGAAGCAGAGGAAAGAGAAGCCACGTACCTTGCTAACCATCAAGGATTTCAACCGCTGACGGATATTGGAATCGCCCGATTGGCCGTATCGGTGGTTGTACCCGAATTCAAACAGCTACAGCGAGAACGTCGCATTCGGCCCACTGCTTACGAATAAGTAATGCCATCAGGCCGATAATCTACCTTATCGACTCCAACAGCTCTCGCCCTACCCGCGCATCCAAGAAGCTCCAGCGAGGGGCTAGCTAACTCTAGCCAATACGCCAGAACCTTCCCAGCAAGGGGCCTCAAGCGATAAACTGACTTAAGCGGTGGCCATCTCGGCAGGCAAGTGTTCGAGGGCTCCGTGACGCGTCCTGCCCAAAATGAGTGAGCCGTAAGCGATTGAAATATAGCGAGAGCGCGAAGTGTGCAACCCACTTGAACGGTGGCGTTCGAGCCGCTGGCCGAATCGACACAGCGTCAACTTTGATCTTGATGGGCGTCGCGTCCCATGAAGCCTGAGCACTACTACGTACGAGACGAAACGTCAGCCACCGCGCACCACTGGGACTACGTGAACGACCGGGCAACGCATGCCCTTTGCGGCCGACGGTACCAGGGAGAAATTAGATACGAAGGCGTGGACCGTCCACGGTCGGTCTGTCGCGCATGCCAACTATCGCTTCCTGTCTACGAGGCAACTTGGTGGCAGCAGGCCGCCCGCGTTTTAGAGAAACGATGCAATGAACTCAAATCCGCTTTAGCCGGATCGCAGAAGGAGTGCGAGCGGCTTCAGAACCGCGTGGGCGAAGTGGATCATCTTTGCGCAGGGCGTGTCGGGAAGTCATCCTCTCGCCCCTATTTCGTGCGCGACGCGGCCTCCAAATTCGCGCACCACTGGTCCTACACCGACGGCGCAACCGATACAGCGCTGTGTGGGTATCAGTTCACTGGGCAGATTAGCTACGAGGGTGACGAGCGCCCGTTGAAAGTGTGCCGACAATGCGAGGAACGTGTGGTGAAACTCGACTCCGCTTGGTGGCGCGCGATCGCGCAGACCGCCGAAAACAATCGGCGTAAGTTCCAACAGCGATCGGATCGCGCGACCAACGAGCTCCGGAAACTTCAGCGGGCGTATGCCGAACTCTCCAACAAGTACGACGATTTGGTTCGGCTTCAGCACGCGAACGGTAGTGCCGAGCCTTGGAACCGTATTCGCGATCCACTTCTCAACCTATTGAACGGATGATTGATCTCGCTGTGTTGCCAAGATTCGCCGAAGAGCTGACCTAAGCAAATGGGAAAACACCATCGCCCAGACGATGACCCATTCGCCGACCTCCGGGCGGAGGCCGTTACGTTGCCCTCGTCGTTGTCAGAGATGCTGGCAATGTGCGAACAGGTCAATGATTGTTGGCTGTTCCCGAGGACGGGGAATTTCGCATGCACCGTCCCAGACAACGACGGTGGGCCAGCCCCACGCAATGCTCCACACCGCTGGGCGTGGATGGTCGCCAATAACCGTATGCAGGAGGGCCTCCCGAGCAACGTGACGGTAAGGCACCGTTGTCACGACAAAGCGAGCTGCAGATTCGCTTCGAACTGCGCACACACTCGCTGCTGCAATCCCGCCCATCTATACCTGTCAGCGTCTGGGTCAAAGCACGAGCTTTCTCCTGCGATGCTCGAGGCTTACATCGACGGCACGTTCATCCCTGGTCCAGTCTTCGGTGAAGACCTTGAAGAGATCGCCGCAATGTGCGACCTCGAGGCCGTACCAGGATGTTGGCTCTTTACCACGCGGTCAATGGTGCCGTGCCGCAATCGGTGCGACAACAGCGAGCGGTCGCAATTACCAAAGTTCACTCCCCATCGGTGGACCTGGGCCGTTGCACACGGTCGGACCGTTGCCCCCATTCCTAGTAGCATGTTTCACATCCGTCGCCGATGCGGGCAAGGTACTTGCTGCAATCCAGATCATCTGTACGTCACCGGAGTGGACGGTGCAGAGCTGACGCTAGAACAAGTTGATCGTTTACTTGAGCCCAGATCATCGGGTATTCAAGCCGCTGACATTAGCGAAACCGCGCCGGAGCTCGAGCTCCTGCCCCCGAGGATCGACACGGACCACTCAGGTCATCCCGGCACCCAATCGACTGTTAGTCACCATGTAAGTCATTCCGAGATCCGGCTTTCTTACACTGCGTGGATCGCTTCGAATTGTCCAGTGCTCAGCACCGTGGCGAGTGAAATTGCGGTGTCTATACACCCATGGCCAGACTTCGCGGTCGATAAAGCTGTGGTGAATGCACTTGTAGCAGAACTGCATCCGGCCGCTAACCTGTGCCATCCCGATATTCGACTGATCGCCGCTGACCGCTTACTCCGCATGGTGGACGTCGCTGGCGAACTCGACGAACCACGGCTAACTGTGGATTTTCTCGCGGCAGCACACGCACTGGATGCGTGGGAGCCTTCATCCTTTGAGGAGGCTCAGGCGTACAGCGAGGTCTTACACCCGCTGTTATCGATGCGAACAGGCTTCTCGGCATCCGCGGACACGTGTTCAGTTTTAGGGAGGGCCTCCTCCTTTTCGTCTGCCCTCCCCGTAGCTGGGTTCAAGGGAATCGTTAACCGTGACGAAGGGTTCGAGAACGACGAGCCCGTTCCTGTTCCGACCCTGCCCGCGGCGGCACTCGGCTGTCTGCTGCCGAAGGTGGCGATGACTGGGTCGCGCGATTTGGGGGTCTTGTTGGGTGGTGGACCTGTCGGTTTCGACGTCGCGAATTTAGCCGAGGGAACCGACGTTGCAATGGTTCTTTCTTTGTTCACTCGGTACCTCTCGAGCCTCTCCGAACGCGACCGCGACATTCTCGTACAGCGTCATTTCAACCTCGAGCGCCCGCCAACCCTCGATTCGCTGGGCCGCAAATGGGGTGTAACGCGGGAAAGGGCGCGACAGATCGCACGGAGCTTCGAACGATCTGTCGACGCGGCGTTCGGCGACGAACTTCGAACAGTGTCCCACCAGCTGCTTAGCCCTCTCCACGACTTCGCATTACCAACTGCCGATCTTCACAAACTGATCGGTCTGTTTGCACCAGATGAGCCTTCTACTGACATTGTCACCGTTGCGCTTCTAAATACCGACGGCACATGGGTGCACGACGCCGGATGGAGTACTACAGTATCGACTTTTGGCAAGATCGCTGCCGGCGTCGAAGCCTTAAAAGAGTGCACCGACGGCTACTGGTCGGTGTCACAGGAGGACGCGAGCCATTACCTTACTCCGCACTTCCTCCGCAGTAGTCATCTCGAAAGCTACCTTCGCGACCGTCTCGGCTGGGTCGCAGTAAAGGACAGGTGGTCGCTTCGCGGGTCGAAGCGAAACCAGATTGCCACGGCACTCTGGGCTATCGGGCGGCCTGCCACAAAGGCTGAGATCGCACAAGCAGCGGGAGTCAAGGACGTCAACCAGGTATCGAACCATCTGGGCAACATTCCGGAAGTGGTTCGCGCCGACAAAGAGCGGTGGGCCTTCGCGGGCTGGGTCGAGGATCCTTACGACGGCATAGTTGGTGAGATCGAGCAACGCATCGATTCACACGGCGGAGCTGTCAGGTTCGAGCTCCTCCTCGAGGAGCTTCCCGCCAAGTTTGGAGTGTCTGCGTCCTCAGTTAAGACATACGTTGCCACTGATGCGTTTATCCTCGACCACGGACTGGTACGCCGCAACAACTCAGATTATGTCGCTGGAGACCCACGACTCCAGGCTGGCGCGACGAAAGTAGGCGAACTCTGGGGCCAACGAGTTGTGCTGCATCAACGCCACTTCGAGGGATACTCGCTGGCCGTTTCGTTTGACATCGCCTACGCGAATGGGCTTCGCCCAGGCGACGACATTCTGGTTCCCACAAATGAAGGCGACGGCCGCGTTAGCGTTAGCTGGCAACGACACAACCCGAGCCGCACTGTCTTCATCGGCAGAGTCGCGCGAATGCTCACACATCTGGGATGCGCTTCGGGTCAAACGATCTCACTAGTTCCCTGCCGGAATTTCGTGCACTTCGTCACCGATAGCCAAAGTCCCGTCGACCGACTTGACGTAACCACTGCAGTAGAGACACCTCGTTTCGACGTAGCGCATCACGAGGCATCTCGCTTCCTTTCCATGGACAAGTCGGACCGAGTAAGGGACCCGCTGCTCGACTTGCTGGGCGGTGACTGATGCTAGGAGGATTGAAAAGTTGGTCGGGGTGGAAGCGACGCTATAATTCGCCGCCTGACGATCTTATTGAGTCCTTCTATGTACCGGCGTTCGCTAGATCAATCAGGTACGACCGCGCTGTCGGCTTCTTCTCATCTCACCTACTCGCACAGATTGCACCATCCATAGACCAGTTCGTCGTAAATGGTGGTGTCATGCGGCTTATTACGTCGCCCGCACATCTCAGCGACGATGACCTCGAAGCAATGGGGAAGGGCGAGGAACTGCGAAAGCGCTTGAAGGAGGATCTCTTCCAAGCTATCCGCACCTCCATACCCGGCACGGTCTTGAACGATCGCCTCCAATTGGTCACATGGATGGTAGGCACCGGACGATTACAGGTCCGGATCGCTCTACGTGAACACACAGAGAACTACTCACTATTTCATGAGAAGATCGGCGTCTTCTCAGATAGTTCCGATTGTTGGATGACTTTCACTGGTAGTCCAAATGAAACGATGGGCGGGGCCGTCAGACACTCGGAATCGTTTCCGCTGCATCGGAGTTGGGCCGGAAAAGATCAGCGCGCATACGCCGCCGAGGAGCGCCATCGATTTGAGGAGATCTGGGATGAGCGTGTTGATGGCATTGCCACTTGGACAGTCAACGACTGGATCGCCGAGCCAATGCGCCAGCAGTTCGGCTCACGAGAGCCCTACGAGCACACGATCGCAAAAACTACTGGCGCACGTACAACTGTGCCTCCAATATCTGAGGCGAAACCGGACGTGACACTCCCTGCCGACGGAGTGAGCCTGCTCCCCGCAATTCCGACCGACCTTCGGCTGCACGACTTTCAACGGGATGCAGTCAACGACTGGCTTCGGTCCGGTGGTCATGGCACCTTTGCTATGGCAACGGGCACCGGCAAAACGGTAACCGCGCTTGCAGCGGCAACGCAGGCATCCACCTACGCTGCGCGGCGCGATCGGCCGCTTCTAGTTATCGTCATCGTGCCGCTTCTAGATCTCGTCGACCAGTGGGCTGCCGAAGCTGAGCGATTCGGCTTTCGCCCGGCGAAGTGCCATGGCGACTTGACAAAGCAGGAACTTGGCGCCGTCAAGTCCGCCTTCTCATCAGTGCGGTCCTCGACGGGTCAACGTACGGAGATGGTCATTACTACAGCCGGCAGTCTGACACCTCAGTCCTCGAATTCCGACGTCGAAAAGCACTTCCTTCAACGGCAGCTCGCAAGACACCAGGGCTTACTAATGGTTATTGGAGATGAGATGCACGCACTCGGCACTCCGCCACGGCTCGCAGCGCTACCTGTTGAACCCACATTTACCCTCGGGTTATCCGCGACACCAAAGCGTCACGGCGACGAGGTAGGCACCGAACGCCTGATCGATTACTTTGGTGCAGTAGTAATATCGATCAGCATTAAAGATGCAATCTACAAGTACAGGGCTCTAGTCCCGTACGAGTACCGCATTGAGCGCGTCGACTTAACCGGCGACGAAGCAGCGCAGTACAGAGTCATTTCTCAGCGCATCGCAGCTGCGTACGCCGCCGGCGATGACGAAGCTGCCGAGCGACACATCAGAGCTCGTACGCGGCTCATCCAGCATGCTTCGAACAAATTGGGGTGCCTTCGGCGACTGTTAACGAACGGACTCGCCGTGGCTGACCATCAGCTGGTGTACGTCGCCGAGGGCAAGGATCCCGCGACTGACTTAGCCCAACTCGACGAAGTGGAGTCGATGATGCGGCATGACTTCGGAATGCGTGTGGCGAGATACTACGGCGAGACCGATCGGTCGCGACGCGCTTTACTGCAGGACCAGCTGGCATCTGGAGATCTGCAAGCGCTGATAGCGATGAAGTGTCTCGACGAAGGCGTCGACATTCCCTCTGCTAGAACCGGCGTAATCATGGCGTCGACGCAAAACCCACGTCAGTTCGTTCAGAGGCGCGGGCGCCTACTGCGTCGAGATCCCAATGGCCCGAAGTCGCATGCCACTATTTACGACTTATTGGTACTGCCCGAGCGTGCGGACGCATCAACAGATTCGGAGAAACGACTCCTCGGAGCCGAACTCTCACGAGCTGTTGAATTGGCTGATGCCGCGCGGAATCCTGAGATCCGGTTCCAAGTAATTGAGTGGGCGTACGAGTACGACCTCGATCCCGAAGAGTACGACTGGATGGCTTTGACCGATGGAGACGATATGCAGGAATGGGTGTCATGAGCGCGTTTGAAGAACGTATGAGGAAGATCGCGGCGACGATGTCTCCTGAGGCGAAAGAAGTTGTGCGACAGGTTATTACGAGCGAATACAGGTTCCGCTTCGCCCAGCGCAACGAGCTCTCGGAGTCCTTCGCTGCTTTGGCGCTAAAGGTAGCCAAGAACGACGGAGAGGAATAAGTGAAGTTCGTATCGCTCCGGCTTCGCAATTGGCGCTCATTCCACGGCGACAATCACATCGAATTCGCCACGGACGCCGATAGACCAGTCACCCTCTTATTAGGACCGAATGGTGCCGGTAAGACTGCGTTGCTTAACGCATTCACGTGGGTGCTCTACGGACAGTTCACGCAGGGCTTCGATAATCCAGACCAGTTGGTAAATCTCGAAGCAGCGGAGCTAGAGCCGACTGCCCAAGCGAGTGTCGAACTTGTGATCAAGCATGACAATGACGAATACCGGATTCGTCGAGTGACCGACGCTCAGAGCCAATCTTCGGATCCCACAGGGACCCTGGTCGTCACTAAGAACGATCAGAGGGCGGTCGAAGACGACATCTTTCGGATACTGCCACCACCGTTGAAGGACCTCTTTTTCTTTCCTGCTGAAACATTCAGCACAGCAAGCGTTCTCAAGGGAGACACTCCGGGTGAGGGCACCTCGTTCGACGTCGGGACCGCGATTCGCGCCTTGCTGTCCGGCGATATCTACGATCACGCATTCACGGATCTCAGCGAAGCGATGAATAGTGAAGCTCTTAAACCACCGCAGAACTACCGAGACGACACCATCGATGCGGCGCGAAGGAAGTACGAGCAAGCGCAAGCCGAACTCAATGACTCGGAGGAGCGGCGAGACAAGCTACCCGGCCTCCTCGCACAAGCAAGAGAGCAGGCTACGAAGGCGAAACTTGAAGCAGACAGGTTCAATCCCGATGAGATGAGAAAGTGGGAGCTGCGCTACCAGCAGCTGGATGCTGCAGTCAAGACGGCTGACAACCGGGTGGCGCAGGCACAAGGCTTGTACATCGACCTCGCCCGTTCGGCTCATCTCCATTTCTCTCAGTGCGCGGTGACGGCAGCAGTCGGAAGGCTTGACCTTGCAGAGTCTGGGGGGCTGATGCCACCCCGCATCCACGAACATGTGCTCGATCGCACGCTTGAAACTCGCCGCTGCTCTCTGTGCGGCGAAGGGCTCACATCTGCGGGCGAACGGCGAGTCGGAGCTCTCCGCGAACGCGTTGCGGACGCCCAGGTTGCTATTAGGGGAGTTGAAATTAGAACGATGCTTAGGCAATACGAAAGTGGGCATGCTGCCGAACTCGAGCGTCTGCGCGCAATGATCACTGTTCTAGCCGAAGCGTCCGGCGTGGATAGACCACCGGCTGACGCCGACATGAAGATGCTGAGCTCGGTCCTCCGCACCTGCATCGACGTCGCAGATCGGCTGCGAACACAAGCCATACGCGAGTTTGACGAGTTTAAAAGCGCGTCCGAAGTTGACCGACCGGCGGACGGAAAGAACCCTGTCGAGATAGCCATGGTCAAACAGAACCTGCTCGACAGCCTCATGTCCGAGTCAGTCAAGATTCACGAGACCGTGGAGACGCTAAAGGCCGAGGCTCGGAGGCTCTTCACCGACTACGAGACCAAATCCGGCAAGAGTAAAGATCATGCTCGCAAGACGCGAGCGATCGCGATATTGAACGAGGCGAAGAATTACTTCGATGAGGCAAAGCGCGGTCTCGAGAAGTTCGGGCGCGAGGACTTCGAGAATGCTATCAACACCACCTATTCAGAAATGATTCGCAAAGACATCCATATTTCCGTCGGAGATGATTTCAGCATCCGAGTCTTTCGCGCGGGAAGTGTCGACAGACTTCCGCTGTCACAGTCAGAAAAGGTACTCCTCCTCATTGCGTTCCTTGGCGCAATCGCTAGGCTCGCACCACATTACGAGAAGATCGCAGAAGCCGGTCAGCAGCTAGTTCGAACAGGAGGTGTTGAGGTGTCTAAGGGTCAGGGCTTTCCCGTGGTCCTCGACGCGCCTACGAGCCCACTGGACGACGAGTACGAGGTAGAGGTGGTCACAGCGCTTCCGCGACTTCTTCCACAGATAGTCATCCCGGTGTCGGCGAAGTCAGTCGCGGTGTGGGAGCTGATCAAAAAGGATGTCGGCGCCACATATGTGATGGAGCTGACCGCTAAGAACGCAACTAATCGGACCGTGCACTGGAACGGTAAAGATCATAAGTACAGCACCCAGGATGACGGTGTCACGCCCGCGCGGACCCGCATCACGCGGATAGGTTGAGCAACCGGTGGCCAACGTATCTATCTACCCCGAACATCGCGACATCCTGGACGCGTTGATTACGACTGCCAAAGTGTCTTCGCTAGCCGGCGCTACACGTACTGGACCATTTCCCGCACAGCGGGATGCGTACGTCTTTGCTGCAGCCATCGCGATGGCCCGCGGAAACCCACGTAGTGAAGCCGACATGCCGACTGCTAGGAAGGACGTCACTACAATCCGCGACCAAGTCTTCCTAGGAGCGAACGGAGCTTCGGCCCTTGCGTACGCGGTCACACTAATCGAGGACCACCCCGATGAGTCTGCCGAGGCGACGCTGTCCCGACAGCTCGATCTCCTGATGGACGATAAGCTTCAGGATAGGCTCACCGCGCTCGATCGTTATGCTTACGCCGGATTCGAGTGGCTTAAGACGAATCAGGCAGACGAACGGACGACCCGAGAATTAGTGTTGACCGCTCTCGATGAGATCGCCTGTGTGGCAACGGGTCCTGGCGAAATACCGCAGATTCATGATCCGCTTCTCGAGATGTTGCTCGATTGATCGCTCATTATTGACCACCACTAATGAGCGGTCTCGCGGCGCAAGCCTTCGAGACGAGATGCCATCTCGCTCCAATCCACACTCGGCGTCAGATGGCTCCATGACAACCTGACCGCCCCCGCTATACGCTGACTTGGGATCCCCGATGCTGTCAGCACGTGGCTCGGTTCGTACTTTTGAGACGTGCATGCAGAACCGTTGGAAATCGCCACCAGATCCTTTAACGCGACGATGGCCGCTTCCGAATCGACTCCAGGCACCGAGAAATTCAAGACGTGGCTCACCGACCGATCGCCATCACCATTCAACTCGATCCCGAGGGGCTGGAGCGCTGACACGGCATCACGTTTTACCGCGGCGCACTGTTCATCGCGTTTCTGTGAGTCACGCGCCGCTAACGACGCGGCGAGCCCAAGCCCAGCGACGAGGGCGACCGGCAGCGTCCCCGGTCGAAGCCCGCGCTCTTGACCGCCCCCGTACTGCAAGGGTTCGATCGGCGGGCGGTTGAAGCGGCGTCGGCGGTTTACTAAAGCGCCAATCCCTTTTGGGCCATAGATCTTGTGGGCCGAGATCGACAGAAGATCGATCCTCCTCGAGCGCAGGGGCTCCATGACCTTGCCGAATGCTTGCGCAGCATCCACATGGAAATATGCCTCATGTTCAGCGAGCAACTCAGCGATCTCCGCGATCGGCTGTACAACACCCGTCTCATTGTTGACCGCCATTGTTGAGACGAGGAGCGTGTCATCGCGAACCACGGTCCGAATCGCTTCTGGTTCGACAAAGCCCCCGGCGGTCGGGGATACCAATGTCACCTCGAAGCCACGGCGCGCGAGCACCCCGAGCGGCTCTAACACTGCCTTGTGCTCGATCTGAGTCGACACGATATGCCGACGGCCGACCGACTCCCCGTATGCCGCGAGGCCGAGTATTGACAAGTTGTTGCTTTCCGTAGCGCCGCTGGTGAATATCACCTCTTCAGGCGCTGCGTCCACTACCTTCGCAACTTGCTCGCGCGCCTGTTTCACACGCGTCTTCGCGGTTTGCCCGTACGAGTGGGTTCGACTACCCGCATTCCCGTACTCCTCAGCGGTCCACTTCAGGACTTCGTCCACAACAGCTGGCTCGACCGGCGTGGTCGCATTGCAGTCGAGATACACAGGGCGCGGTGAGTCCCGGGTCTCGCTTTCGACGGGCGTGTCGGTAGGTGCAACTACGGTCATAAGCAGAAGAGTACGTGTAGCTTCTGACAGATGTACGGAGCAACACGGCCATATGTACGGATGTTGGGATCCGTACTCCAGCATGGAGGTGCGGTGTGATGTCGGTCCAGATTGACCTTGCAGATGGCGAGGTCAACCGCAAACGCTCACCCGGATTCGAGTATGTGTTTCCGGCGATTCGCGGCATTCAGGCTGGTCGCGAGTATTACGTGACAATGTGTCCGCTTCGACTAATTCCAAAGATCTTCGTTTTTGACGAAGAAGAGCTACCACCAGAGATGCGCGCACAACGGTCCCTCAACAAAGCCCGTGTTCCAGAGATGTCCCGCTACATCGTCGACAACCCCGACACCTATACTTTCTCGGCGCTCACGGCATCGGTAAACGCAGAGGTTCAATTCGATGCGCTCGATGGTGCGGCTGGTCCGGGTGAGCGTATGGGGATGCTATCGATCCCTATGTCGGCGAGATTTGTCATCAACGACGGACAGCACCGCAGGGCCGCGATCCAACAAGCGCTGGTCGAGAATCCAGATCTCGGCGACGAAAGCATCGCAATCGTGCTGTTCCTCGATGTCGGCCTAAGCCGATGCCAGCAGATGTTCGCGGACCTCAACCGTCATGCGATCCGTCCCTCGAAGAGCATCGGCGTGCTGTACGACCACCGCGACGAAATGTCGGCTATCGCAAAACTTGTAGTTATGCGTTCGCCGTTCTTCAACGACCTCACTGAGATGGAGACGAGCAATCTCTCTTTGAGGTCGCGCAAGCTTTTCACCTTGTCGGCGCTGTACAACGCCAATAAGTCCCTACTCGACGGAGTCGAGGAGGAACTACTCGAACGACGTGTCGACATAGCCGCCCGATACTGGCAGGTGGTCGCCGACCAGTTCCCGGAGTGGCACCAAGTGCGCACGCGTGACGTGAGCTCAGGCGAAGTCCGTCGCGACTTCATACACAGTCATGGTGTCGTCCTGCAATCGCTGGGAAAGATCGGCAATGCGCTCATTCGGAAATCCCGTGATGAACGCGACTGGTCGAAAGTTCTGGAGAAGTTGAAGGACATCGACTGGCATCGGTCCAATGCAGCAGTTTGGGAAGGACGGGCGACGGTCGGCGGCAAAGTCAGCAAGGGAGCGTCAAACGTTCTGCTAACCGCTGGCTACATACGATCCGCGTTGGGGCTAGAACTGCCGCCTGACGAGCAGCAAGCCGAAGACGGATTTACAAGGGGAAATAGATGAAGCGCGAACTTCCGATCACGCCGCGTCGCCGATCTGCGTTCGATGAACTTGGCTACGGCGCGACGGTTGACGCAATCCTGGACCAGACACGCCAGCTGTACCTCGCCGACTCGGTTCCGTGGGTTGTCGGATATTCGGGAGGTAAGGACAGTACCGCAGTGCTTCAGTTGGTGTGGCTGGCATTGGCCGGCCTCGAGCCCGCGCAACGTAGTAAGCCGGTGCACGTCATCAGCACCGACACGTTGGTAGAAAACCCCGTCGTTGCAGCCTGGGTAACCCACTCGCTCGACGTACTCGCTGAACAGTCAGCGACACAAGGTCTCCCAATCACACCGCATCGTCTGACTCCTGCAGTGACTGACACGTTCTGGGTGAACTTGATCGGGCGTGGCTACCCGGCACCTCGCCCGAAGTTCCGCTGGTGCACAGAACGTTTGAAAATCAAGCCATCCAACACCTTCATTCGAAACATGGTCCGCTCGCACGGCGAGGCCATCCTCGTCCTCGGGACACGAAAAGCGGAGAGCAGCGGGCGTTCACACCGGATGACCACGCTCGAAGCACGCAGATCGCGAGACCTGCTGAGCCCCAACGAGTCATTACCTAATTGCCTGGTTTACTCACCGGTCGAGAACTGGTCCAACGACGACGTTTGGACCTTCCTCATGCAGACCCAAAATCCTTGGGGTTACTCCAATAAAGAGCTGCTCACGATGTACCAGGGCGCCTCTCCCGATGGCGAATGCCCGCTGGTCGTGGACTCGACCACACCAAGCTGCGGCGATAGTCGATTCGGTTGCTGGACATGCACCTTAGTCGACAAGGACAAGTCCATGTCGGCGATGATCCAGAACGACGACGAGAAGGAGTGGATGCTCCCGCTTCTGGAATTGCGCAACGCGCTGGACGTCGCCGATGACCGCCACCTCCGCGACTTCCGCCGGATGAACGGCTCGGTGCAGCTGTTCCACGACAAACCGATTCCTGGCCCCTACACCCAGCACTCGCGAGAGCAATGGTTGACGCAACTTCTCGAGGCGCAAGCATGGATCCGCGCCAACGGCCCGGATTATGTCCGGTCGCTCGAGCTGGTGACGCTCCCCGAGCTTGAGGAGATCCGTCGGCACTGGGTCGTTGAGAAGCACGAGTTCGAGGACAACCTGCCGCGGATCTTTAAGGAAGCGACTGGTGAGGACTACCCCGGTCGACCGCTGGACGAGCATCTCCCGTTGGGCGCTGATGCAGTTGAGGTTCTACAGGAGGTCGTTGGCGACGATCGCTTGCACTTCGAACTTGTGCGGGAGCTCCTCGACGTTGAGCAGCGGCACCGATCGCGAGCACGCCGCGCAGGACTTTTTGACTCGCTTGAAAAGGCGCTCCGCCGTGGCTTTTACGAGGATGAGGTCGACGCCACCGAACGCGCACTTAACCGCCGAACGGCGCTCGAAAAATCTGAGGCATCAAATGCTGATGACCCTGATCCTCTCGATGTGGTGGACGGGTTTGTGCGGCCCGCTCAGGCGGGAATCGAACGATGATCATTGATCAGCTTGTTCTGCACAACGTCGGTACCTTCGCGGGACGCAACACGATCGAGCTGACGCCACCCTCGGCGAAGAAGCCAATCGTTCTCATCGGTGGACTGAACGGTGCCGGCAAGACAACACTGCTCGAAGCGATCCACTTGGTGCTCTACGGACCTCTAGCCCAGATCGCAGCTCGGAAGTCGGGAAGCTACGACAACTATCTCCGCGGACTGATCCACAGGGGCGCGCCCGCAAGTGAGGGCGCCGCGTTGGAGCTCACCTTCCACGCCCACCAGGAAGGTGTCGAGCGCGAGTACTGGATTCGGCGCAGTTGGCGCAGCACCGGTTCATCGATTCGGGAGATCCTTTTGGTGTCTGTCGATGGAATGCACGACGAAGCCCTCACTTCGACCTGGAGTGAGCATGTCGAAGCATTCCTACCGAGAGGCATCGCGGGCCTCTTCTTCTTCGATGGCGAGCAGATCGAGGCGTTAGCTGACCTAGAACGGTCCCAGGAGGTACTTTCGTCGGCGCTCGCGTCGCTGATGGGCCTCGAGCTCGTGGACCGGCTCTCCACCGACCTTGCCGTACTGCGTAAGCGTCATCAGAAGGCCCACGTGTCAGACACATCGCGCTCGGCGGTCGATGACTGTAAACAGGCCGTCACGAAGATGCGTCAGGCCGAGGAGGCAGCCGCTCAGCAGACGGCGAAACTGCGCGTAGATCTCGACCGGGCGGAAAAGGCTCTGTCTGAAGTCAACGAGCGCTTCCGGGCGGCGGGCGGGGATCTTGTGGAGCAGCGCGTATCAGCTGAACGCATCGCCGATAACATGCGCAGCGAACTCGGGCGTATCGAGGATTTGATTCGACATGAGCTGAGTGAAGCGGCTCCTCTGCTTATGATCTCGGACTTGCTGCGCGCCGTGTCGAGGCAAGTCGACGCGGAGTCCGCAGCAGAACAGAATCGCGCGGTTAGCAGCATTTTAGCTAGCCGGGACGATGAGCTTGTGGCGCTGCTCCAAACTGCAAAGGTAGCGGCTGCTGCGCGCCGCCGGATAGAGGAATTTCTAGCTGAGGATCGCGCAACGAGAGCCGCAGCATCCTCGACTCGGGACATCGTCGGTATCACCGACGCCGCAATGGTGCGCCATCTCACGTCATCGACGCTGCCCAACGCCGAGAAGCGTCTGCGCGAACTGATCGAACTACGTGCGGTGACGCGCGGAAAGCTTGAACAAGCCGACCGAGTACTCGTTGCGATCCCTGACGACGAAGCGATCGGCGCGGTTCTATCCGAGCGCAGAGACGCCGCAGACGAAGTGTCGCGACGCCGAGCGGCGCTTAGCGTCTCTGAGGAACGACTGAACGTTGCCCGTCAGGACCGCGCGCGAGCTGATTCGGCGTACGAGGCAGCACTCGAAAAAGCCGCGCAAGATTCTCTACAAGCGGACGATGAGCGCCGGCTTGTTGATCACATCGACAGAGTTCGAGCTACACTCGCAGATCTCCGACTGGCAGCTAGCCGCCGCCATCTCGGACGAATCTCGGAGTTCGTTCTTGACGCACTAAGTCGTCTCCTCCGCAAGGAGAATCTAATAACTCAGGTCGAGGTGGACCCCGAAACGAACATGGTTCAACTGTCCGGGCGCGACGGTTTACCTCTGCCAGCTAGTGACCTGTCGGCTGGAGAGCGCCAGTTGCTGGCGGTTGCGCTGCTGTGGGGTCTGGCTCGCGCTGCGGGACAACCGCTTCCCGTTGTAATCGATACTCCGCTTGGTCGGCTCGATGGCACGCATCGAGAACATCTGCTTGAGCGCTATTTCCCGCATGCGAGCCACCAGGTTCTGCTGTTGTCCACCGACACAGAAATTGATGATGAGGCGTATGCCCGCATAGCGAAGCACGTCGGACGCGAGTACAGACTCGTCTTCGATCAGTCCACCAATGCGACCTCAGTGGTCGACGGATACTTTTGGGAGTAGGCATGGCGATTGAGAACATCCGGCTCTCGCAAACAGCACGCGATCAGCTGATCACCTTGAAACGCCGTACTGGAATTGCGAATTGGAACATCCTCTGTCGATGGGCGTTGTGTCGATCGCTGGCAGAGCCGGCGCCGCCACCCTCTGTGCAACTGACCCTCGACAGCAATGTCGAGATGTCATGGCGAGTATTCGCCGGCGAACACGGCGATCTGTATTGGGGATTGATCCGATTCCGCTGCCACGTTGACGGGTTGTCCCTCGACGACGAGACGCTTGCGACGCAGTTCAGATTGCACCTGCACCGCGGTATCGGATACCTCGTCGGTGATCCTCGTGTCACGGACGTCGCGGGACTTGCCGGTTTGGCATTGGCGGGTGAACCCGCCGCATGAGTAACGGAGTTGCCCGGCATAAGACCGCAATGAGTCGGGCGACTCTCTCCCGACCCGTAGCCACCGCCATTCGCGACGCCATAGTCACTGAAGCGACATCAGTCTTCGACTACGGCTGTGGCCGCGGCGATGATCTCCGCAATCTGAAGGCATTGGGCTACACCGTCGATGGGTGGGATCCAACCCACCGAGCATCAACCTCTTTGAAGGCCGCGGACGTGGTCAATCTTGGTTATGTCGTCAACGTCATTGAGGATCCGCGCGAGCGTACGGAGACACTGCGAAGCGCATGGAAGCTGACGGAGAAAGTGCTCGTTGTTTCGTCCCGACTAACGTGGGATGCGCGAAGTCTCGCGGGGCGACCGCTGGGCGATGGACTGATCACAAAGACAGGTACATTCCAAAAGCTCTATGATCAAGCCGAACTCGGCCGTTGGATCGAAGGAACCTTGGGCATGGAGGCGCATGCCGCGGCGCCAGGGGTGTTTTACGTCTTTCGCGAGGCTGCCGATGCCCAAGCTTTCCTAGCCAACCGCGTCCATACGTATCGTCCTCGCCTGCGTATCGATGCGCACGACCTCTACGAGGCGCACCAAGCAGTCCTGGAACCTCTGCTCTCGTTCATGAAGGCGCATGGCCGAGCCCCACGGGCTGGTGAAGTCAGTCAGCAGTGGGCATCGGCCATCAAAGACGCAGTCGGCAGTCTTGGGCGTGCCCAGCAGCTCATCCGCAAGGTCACGGACGACGACTACTGGGAGCAGGTGACGATTCATAGACGTGCCGAACTCCTGGTCTACATAGCCCTGTCACGGTTCAGTCGCCGCCCGCGCTTCAACCAGTTGGGATTGACCCTGGCGACGGACATCCGCGCTCACTTCGGCAGGTACCAGGACGCATGCCTGCAGGCCGACCGAATGCTGCTGGCGTGCGGAGATCCGGCGATTGTGTTGGTGAATGCGCGAAGTTCGAAAGTCGGTAAGCAAACGCCGAGTGCGCTATACGTGCACAAGAGCGCTCTCGGCGAACTGCCGCCGATACTCCAGGTCTATGAGGGATGCGCGCGAGCCCTATCAGGCACGGTTGAGCACGCGAACTTGGTGAAACTCTCGGTCACGGAACCACAGGTGTCGTACCTGACGTATCCCGAGTTCGACCGTAAGGCGCATCCGACGCTGGCGTCTTCGGTGATTGTGAACCTTCGGAAGCTGACGGTGGACTGGCGCGATTATCGACGGTCCCCGAACCCACCGCTGTTGCACCGAAAAGATGAGTTCGTCGGAATCGATCACCCTCAAAGGAGCCTCTACGAGCGGCTCACCGCTTCCGAACGCCGAGCCGGGCTCTATGGAAACCCAGAGACCATCGGCACGGTTAATGGCTGGCGCGCTGTACTCGCGGAAGCGAACGTGGACATCCGAGGACATCGGGTGTACAAACGGATGTCGGCTCCGGTTGAATACTGAGCAGCCTGCTCCGGGGTGGGTTCTAGTCAGTCGCAACACTGACGAACTGGATGAGACTAGCAGCGCGGCGAATAGGTCCGCCGGGCAACGGTCTTCGAGGACCATGCGGGCACGGGTGTGGAGCTCGTCCTCAACGGCCAACAGGTGCTCCGGCAGGCCGTTGATCAGCGTGACGCCCTTGGGGAATTAGTCGCGCAAGACCATTGGTGTACTCGTTGGTGCCGCGTTGCCAGGGTGATCTGGAGTCGCAGAAGTAGGTGGGCGCGCCGAGTTTCTTCGGCGAGCATGCGTGAGCATTTGACGAACCGGATGTCGCCGCTGCGTCGGGCGACCTGGTGTCCGAGTGCTTGTTCCACATGGGTTTTGCCTACGCCGACCGGGCCGTAGAGGATAACCGATTCGCCGGCGTCGAGCCAGCGCAGGGCGGCCAGGTCCCGCAGCATCGCGGCGGGGAGTTTCGGGCTGACGGTGAAGTCGAAGTCGTCGAAGGTGTTGGGTTGCTCGAAGCGGGCGCGGCGTACGCGCCGGGCCAGGGCCGCGGTTTCGCGGCGGCCGATCTCGTCTTCGCAGAGCACTTGCAGGAACTCGAGGTGGCCGAGTATACCGTCGCGGGTCTTCATTGCAGCCCGCAGGCTGGGATCGTGAATGGTCATCACAGGCTCCTTCGTTCGAATGTGGTGGCAGCAGAACGTGAGCGGTGTGTCTCCCGGCGCGGTTCTAGGCGGTGCGTTCGGTGTCGAACGCCTCCGGGCCGCGCAGCACATGCGGCCATCGACGGTCGTGTCGACTGGGAGCCCATCGCCCTAACCACGTTCGGAAGATCGTTGACATTGAGGTAAAGCACTTTTCGAGTTTCCATGGCAGCGAATAGCTACTCACTATTTGGCTTAAGGACGCAGCTCCTTGTCACCCAGCAGACATCTGGCGGCTAAGCCGCTAGACAAGAAGCCGCCCGAGGACTCCACTAGTAGGCTGATGATCGCGTCAAGTGCTGCGCCGCGCCCTACTTGTAACAAGAGTCGGCGCGACCAGCCGCACGTCCCTCAAGGGGTCGTGCTCCCTACAAACGACAATCAGGTTGGCCGGATTCGGGGTGCCTTGAGCATTGCGCGGGGCGACCGTTAGTTCATGGGTTGTCGTTCGCGCCGAGCAACCGCTCACGTTTTCACACCTTCCCCGCATGGCGAGAAAGCGCACAACCCAAAACGGCTGTGGGACGCTGACAATTCCAAGCGTAGGGTGTCGAAGGCTGGAGGTAGCGGCTTCGGCGTCATAGATGAGGGTGCGGTTCGATTTTGCTCGATTACACCACCCGCAGGATAGGCGCAAGTTGTGCATCTCGCTCCTTCCGCCGGCAGAGTGAGGAACTACATGCTCCACCTCGATCCGGAGATCGTTTAGTGCTGCTCCGCGCGGCCTATAGAAATCAACGAACGGCGGCGTTCTTTCGGCGGTCACACTATTTTCTTGGAGAAAGCGGGCCCTCGCCCACTCACTGAACGCGGCCCCGCAAACCCAACAACGGGGGTAAAGATCCCACAAAAGCAGCCGAGTCTCACGATCGGTATTCACGCGTTGTCTGATGAGGCGCCCACGAATTTCGCGCCAGAGCAGCTTTGCTAAGCCACGCGCGAGTTCCGCGCGTTCGTCTGCCGGAATTTGGCCTGCATCTGCAAGGAGCGCATCGCTCACGCTCTTGTACAGGTGCGGGTATAGCTTCCTTCCGTCCAGATAAGGTAAGGGATCGGCAAGCCCTTCGAGGAACCACCTTGCCCAGAGGTAGTTCGCGTCGCCCTGCAGGAGCCAGCCGCTGGTGCCGCCCAGACCCTGCGGTGCAACTTTGGTTGCGAGATCGCGAACCATTGTTTCGTCCCAGGTAGCGTCCTCCGATTCCACCAGGTGGCGGGCAAAATTTAGAGTCGCGAGATTCACGAAGACTTAAGAACCCTTCTGATGGCGTAAGGTTCGAATATCTGGCAACTGCTGAGGATCCTTACGGTACTGCACCCAAAGATAAGCCCATTGGGCCCGCGTACCCGGCGCATCCTTTTTGATTCCGCTCAGCTTCCAATCGCGTGAAAAGTAGCTCGTCTTGACTTCCTCGAGCCACTCATTTACGTACTTCCTGACGTCATCTGGATCCTCAATTGTGCGACGCGTATCGGTAATAAATTGGAAGAAGTCAGCCGCCAGAATAGTTAGGCTAATCTTGTTAAAGATATTGGA
This sequence comes from Mycolicibacterium vaccae NBRC 14118 = CIP 105934, assembly GCF_001552715.1. Classification (GTDB taxonomy): domain Bacteria; phylum Actinomycetota; class Actinomycetes; order Mycobacteriales; family Mycobacteriaceae; genus Mycobacterium; species Mycobacterium vaccae. Next base: position 117,215 of record NZ_BCRS01000001.1, read on the forward strand.
AGTCCGTGGTGACCCCCAGTAATTTCCAGCGTCTTTGTCATCCGTTGTTGCGAGGCGATCCCGAACAGCTTCCCAAAACACGATGAATACGTCACGCCATGGACCATCCTGACGACTCCAATATTCAAACTTGGACTGTTCGGCCGGAGCCTCTGAAACAATGCCGGAACCGTCGAGAAAGTTTCGCCGCCATTTATCTGCGTAGTCGACTTTCTCTCCGAAGAGGCGCCCGCCCCGCAACTCGCGAAAAATCTGCACAAGCGAGCCCAGGACATTCCACTGAAGGAGATCTGGACGTCCTTCGTTTGTTAGACCCTTCTCGACGAGATCCTTGAATGGGCTGTCGGGGTGGCGGGTGAGGTATGCGATCGTCTGGGAATCCTCTAGCGGGATTCCGGCTGCTTCCAGGCGTTCGGATACGCCTTTCAATTCATCGGCGGATAAGCTGGTCGCCACGATCGTGCCGAGCAGCGCACGTCCGATGGGCGTCGCCTTCTGGTTAACCACGACGAACTGGAATACGTGCTCCGCAGGAGCGGACTCCATTAACATCGAGACGGGAAGTAGTCGAGCCACTCGTTGCCTCAACTCTTGAACGACTTCATCCGCGTTGCGCCCCGAATCAATCGCTGCTTCTATCTCTGGCTGGAACGCTTCTGAATTCACCGCTTGATCCGCTGCTAGGATCGCTCCACGCAGCCTGTGCTGTCCGTCAACGACAACTACTGGCTGGAGGTAGGAAATCATTGCCTCTTTTGAGAAGCCCAGGAAGCTCTCGCCTTCATAGGTAGGTAAAGATTCGTCTAGCAACTGCACGCGAGCGGCGACCTCTTCCCAGAAATCAGCGATATGGGTTTCGCCAGAGAAGAGCACAGAGGTGGCAGCAGGTTGCGCGGTTTCCTCCGCGTCGATTTCGTCGCTCACGGTCGGCGCCAGGGAGTCGTCTGGCTCGGCGTCTGGCGCTTCTACGCCGATGTTGGGGTGCTCGGAATTGGCGCGTTCCTTCAGTCGAGCGAGTTTGCCCGCGGTGACCTTCATCCCCACTAGATCCGGCAAGCGTTGCTCGAGGGAAATTCGTACCCGACGCAGAAGCTCGACGATAGGTAGTGCGTTAAGATCCTCCCATTCGATAGTTACCGTTCCGACCGCCGAGTCTGCTTCGTTATCGCTGGTCTCAAAAACCACTCGCGAGCTGTTACGACTGGCGCAGAGCAGCGGGTTCTGTATAACGTTCTTGGGATTACCAAAAAACGCAGCAAGTTCGTCGAGCCGTTTGGGACTCTCTTCGCGTTGGAAACCGATCGCCTCTGTATTCGCCCCCAGGCGTTCCCTTTGAGGCACGCCAGACCACTGATCTATATCGGTGGCAGGGGCCGAAAACAGCACGAGATCTCCAGAGTCTGCGGTTTGCCGAAGCCGAATAGCCGGATACGTTCGCTTCATCACGTAGCTTCCTAACCTTTCCAAGCAGGGACTGCCGACGAGTTTTTGCGCCCTGCCGATACTAGATGCGAGTCTGCTCCCGCCGTTTAATCCAAGTACGACACGGGCGTACACGCTAGACCGCGCAACTGTGCTAGGCGCACAAACGGATCAAACTCCTCGAGCAAGAAGCCGAACTAGTGCGCCAACGCGTTCCGGCTAACTGCCCCGAGACACCAAACCAAAATGATCTACCCGCTGGTCCTCGATCTTGCTGACCCGGGTCTAGCCGACATCGCCGAGCATCCACCCCGTCGCGATGGCCGGGTACTCAACCAACGTCAACAAGTCGCGACCGCGGCCTGAAAATTCACCCCTCGCGAGTCAACAAGACTCTGGTCAGCCCCAGAGCGCCATTTCCGCATGGTCGTGCAACTCCCTGCCCGCATGGAGATCCCGCGGTGTGCAACAGGTCCGCCCACGGGTCCATGCACTGCTCGACGGTCAATCGGAGGTCATGCCGTGCGCTGAGCGTCGGCACACCGCACTCGCGCGTGGTCGACCTGGTGCGCATCGACTATCCGTCCCTCAACTGGGACGGCGCCGCCGACTACGTTGTCGCCGCCAACATGGCGTACGGCCCCAAGTTCCAGTAAGACACACGCCACCCGCGTCCGAGAGGGACTGCTATCTACCGGAACGGATGACGAAGGCGTCGATGTTCTCGTCATAGCCGACCGTGTCGTCCACCACCAACTCCCCCATCAGACGGCCATCCTTCGCCACCGCGATGAAGGTGGATTCCTCCTTGTCGTACCGCACCGAACCTTGCACGAACATCGCGGCGACCTGCTGACCGTCGGCTCCGAGCACGACAAGCTTCAAGCCTCCGGCGTTCTTGAGGTACTCCGCCGCTTCCCCACGTGTCGCGATCATCGTCGGGACCTCCTTCCTGGCAGCCAAATCTGACTGCGACTACCAGAGGGAGTACCCAACGAGCGGCGATAGACGTGGCGACCGTGCTGGACACGTGGCCGCGCACTACAGACCCAGATCGGCGTCCAGATTTGCATTCTCACGGCGAGCGTCAGGCAGGAAGCCGAAGATCATCCAGTCGTGGATCTGCCCGTTGCGCAGCCGGAAGGTGACATCGGCGCCCGCGGCCACAGCCTTCTGCTGTAGGACCAGGACATCCGGCGTGCGTAGATCCAGCGAGCCCGCGTACACCGTCGTCGGCGGCAGACCCTCCAGCGATCCGTAGATCGGGCTGGCCAGCGGGTGCCGCGTCCCCGTCGGATCGCCCTCAGTCTCCAGGCCTTTCGCCCACCACTGCCCATTGCGCTTGCTGCTGGCCGGGCTCAGCAGTGGATCGTCGACCAGCGCGATATTCGGATTACTCGCGCTCGCATCGAGCGCCGGCGACAGCAGCACCAGCCGCCCGGGCAGCGTCTCCGCCAGGCACTCCGGGTCCCCTCCGCAGCGGGCGACCAGCATCTGGCTGGCAGCCAGCCCGATCGACCCACCCGCCGAATCGCCGAGCACCGACACGTTGTCCCGACCGTGTCGCGCGACCTGCTCGGCGATGAAGTCGGCCATCACCGGCACCACGGTCTTCGCCGTCCCGCCAGTACCCTCGGCGTTGGCCAGCCGGTAGAGCGGCACCACAACGGTCGCACCGGTCCTGCGCGCCAGACTCGCGTAGGTCGACCAGTGGAACAGGCTCGCCGTCGAGATGAACGAGCCGCCGTGCACGCCGACCACGACCTTGCCCGACGGCCGGCGCGGCGCCAGCGTCCACGTCTTCCATCCCTCGTAGTCCTCGCTCGTCACCGTCAGACGGGCCCGGACGAAGAACGGCGGGATGCCGTCGGTGAAGAACGGAATCCTGGCAGTGGTGCCGTTGAGCTCGATGCCGAACAGCTGCAGCACCGGCTTGACCAGCCGCAGGACGACGGTGACGACGGACGCGACGAACGATGGCCGGCCGGTGAAGCCGACGTCCTCCGCTGCCGGCGCCGGCGGGTCGGCGAGCACGACGGTGTCGGCATCTGGCGGCGGCTCTGCGTCGACCTCGGCGGTTCGCGCACTACCGGCCAGGACGACCGAGCCGACGACGTCGACCAGATCCTCCTCGGGCTGTTCCCGCGGAGCCTCGGTGTGGTCCGGAGCCTCGACGATCACCGACGTCGAGGGTGCCTTGTCGTCCGGCTCGACGTCCGGCGGATCGCTGTCGTCTTCAGGCTCGACTACCGGCTCGTCCTCAGGTACTTCTTCATCGTCGGATACTTCATCGTCGTCAGACACTTCTACGTCGTCGGGCGGGGTCACCGAATCCTCCTCGCCCTCAACACTTTCCTCGTCCTTCTCCGACGATGGCGACTCGGCGGAGACGCTGTCCTCACTTGGTCTCTGTTCGGCGGACATGGTGGTCTCTGACCCAGTGTCGGTGTCCGCGGCCGCGGTCGGCGCGAAGGCCAACACCACGCCCGTCGACGCGGCCGCAACGAACGTGGCGCCGAGCGCCCCGGCAAGATGTTTGCTCACTGAAATACCCCCTGGCTCTTGGGTTCCAGTTAAGCGGCGACGTTGCTCGGGCGCGGAGGAATATCCAAGATTCGACGCAGGAGCGCCACCTACGCCGCAGCCGCCACCACCTGCGCCGCCGCCATCGTCGGCAGCTTCACCGACATCCCCTCCACGGTGATGCGGCCCCACGAGTAAAAGTTCAGGAACCCGAACGCCGAGGTGACCACCTGCAGGGTCACCGACTCCCCTGGCCGCAGCGTGTGCGCGATCTGCTCCATCGACAACGTCACCGTGCGCGAGGTCCCGTCCAGCACAACGGGAATCGGTGTCACCTGATTGCCCAGTACCAGTCCGGTCTCGTCGTCGACCAGCTGTGCGTACACGTGCGTGGCGTTCCCGGTGCCCGAATACGTCAGCGTCACCTCCGGAGCGCCCAGCAGATGCGTGAACTCCGCGGCGTCCGGCACGCGCAGGTTCACCGCGTTGAGCGCCGGGGCTCCCGCCCCCAACCCCATCACCGCACGGATCACGCCCCGCGTCACGATCAGCGGATTCGGCCCGGACCCGCCGACGAACGGGACGAACGGCAACGTCTTGCCGCCGTTGGCCAGCGTCGCGGTGACTGACTCACCTGCCGCGACCGGATACACGTCTGACGAGTACCAGTCGCCGCGCTGATCCACCCACTCGAATCGCGGTCCGGGGTCGATGGTTTCGTCACCCTTGACGTAGCGGTCCAGCCACTCCATCGTCTCGCCCCACACCTTGCGGCCGTCGTTGAAACTGCTCAGGCACGCGCCGTGGCCGCCGCAGAACCACACCACCTTCGTCGTGGTCCCGGCCTCGATCAACGCCCGGGCGTTCAGGTCGGCCTGGGCCAGCGTGGTGAGTGTGTCCACCGTGCCCTGGATCAGCAGCGTCGGCGCCTTGATGTTGGCGAGCCGGTCGGCGAAGTTGAGGCTGTTGAACAGGTCGATGTCGGATTGCTTCGCCTTGCCGGTGAGCACGGCCCCGATCACCGCGGGCAGCACCCGCTCGTTGGGACGCGCCCCCACCCCCACCAGCAGCGCACTCAGGAACGTCCCCCACACGCTGCTGACCGCCTGCTGCGGGAAGATCGCGTCCACCAGGCTGTTCCACGCGATGGTCGGCACGATGGCATCGATCCGGTGATCGACTGAGGCCGCGGACAATTGGATGCCACCTCCGTAGGAGACGCCCACCATCCCGATCTTCGGGTCGCCGTCGACCTTCTCCACCGAGTCCAGCGTGGCCAGCCAGCTGATGATGTGCGAGATGTCGCGGCCCTCGAAATCCGGTGACTGCAACTGCATCCGGCCGCCGGAATGCCACTCCCCGCGCGGATCCCAGGTGACGACGTTGTAGCCCGCCTTGCGCAGCATCCCGATCCCGACCACGTCGTGCGGCAGGAAGCTGTCGATGTCCAGACCCAGCGTCGTCGACCCCGGCAGGCCGACACCCGGACCGGACAGCACGGTCGGCGCCGACTGCCCGGCCTGCAATCCCTTGGCCGGCATGAAGTTCACGTAGATCTCGGTGCCGTCGAACGACTTCACCCGCACCGTCCGCGCACGCGGCGTCCCCGGCGGCGCGTTGTGGTCGATCGGGAAGCCGATCAACGGATGCAGGATCTCGCTGACGAACGGGATCGCGTGGATCAGGTGCACGATCGGGGTCACCACGAACTGGCCGAGCACCGGGATCTTCTGCAACCACTCCAGGGGCGGTTTGATCTCGGTGACCACGACGTCGGTCGGGATCGGGTAGGAATCCTCGGCCAGGCTGGTCGTCGCCTGCGGAGCTGCCGAGGTGGTGTCCTCGTCGGCCTTGTCCCGCGCGGTGGCCATCACCGTCAACGCCAGCGCGGACTCCGCCGGCGCGGCGGGTTCGTCGTCCGTGTCGGTCTTGAAGTCCGGGTGCACGACGTCGGAGATGTCCCGGGACACGACCTCGGGCTCGTCGTCGACCGCCTCGTTCTCGTCGACCGGGGGCTCGTCGCCCTCCGCCTCGTCGGCGGGCACCGAATCGTCGGACACCTCGTCCTCGATGCCGTCCTCGTCCAGGCCGTCCTCGGCGTCGTCGTCCTCGACCTCGGCAGTCTCGTCGGCCTCAGTGGTGTCCTCGGCAGGATCTTCGTCCGCATCCGGGGCATCGTCCGTGGCGTCGTCAGCGCCGGGCTTGGCCGGCCCGGTGTCCGTCGTCTCGGATGTGCTGGACGCAGCCGGCGAGGCTCCGGATGCGGCATCGTCATCCGCCAGCGCCACGCCCGCACCTGCCAGCACCGCAGCTCCGATACCGAGAGCTACCGCCAATCCGCCGACTCGACCCACATATGTCCCCGCAGTCACGGCTTCCTGCTTACCGTCCTCGACCTGTCCACGGTGCAGGTTTGGCAATTTGGTTGGCGAAGCACCGGCCGCTGAAGCGCAACGACCACAACAGCCTCACATCCGTGAGTACCGCGTCAACGCGAAGCTGTACAGCCCGTACGCCGCGAAACCCGTTGCGGCGACCAGCAGAATCGCCTGCCCGTGCTGCGCCTGACCGAGCGCCTCGACCGCCGCGTCCAACCCGGTGGCGCGCGTCGGATCCTGCAGGAACGACGCCCCGATCACCGACATCCCCGCGGCGAAGAGCACCACGCCCTCGGCGACGTGGCCGCACACCCCCAGCACCGTGATCAGCCGACCGCCGGGCACGGTGAGGTCGCCGAGGAACTTCCGCGCCGCGCCTTTGTAGACGAAGTAGCCGCCGAACGCGGCGATCGCCAACCCGGCCGCCACCAGCACAGTCTTGCCGCCGCCGGACTGCATCAACCGAGCGCTCAGGCCTTCGGCCCGCTCACTGCCCTGCCTGCCGACCCCCAGCGCGAACTGCGCCGCCGCGAACGCCAGCGCCAGGTACACCACCGCCAGCCCAAAAGCCTTGAGGCGGTTGATCAGCGGCGACTCCCGCAGATGGGCGTGGCTGTGCTCGCCGGGATGCAGGCCCACCACCGTCTCCGCCAACCGCCACATCGCCAGCGCGACGAGCCCCACGACGACCACCCACAGCGACAGCGCCCCGCCCCGCTGCTCGGCCAGCGTCGCCAACGCGCCCGTCTGGTCGGCGTCACCGCTGAACCCGAACGCCATCCGCACGATGATGTAGGCGATCAGCAGATGCAGCAGCCCGCTGACGGGATAACCCGCCCGCGCGATCCACTCCACGGTGCGGCTGTCGGTGGCCCTGTTGACCGCGCCCTTGAAACTCATGCCCTGGTCACCAGGTCCTGCCCAAACACCGGCACCGGCTACCCGGCCCACCGGCGGCCGAAACGGTGACCTGTCGGAGCACGGATCTACTGTCGGGCTCACCATGACAAGCCTGCCCGCCCGCGTCGCGCAGATCGCCGAAGCCACGCTCGCCGATCAGCACTTCGTCACGCCGATCGACGTGATGATCGGCCTGGGCTGGCTCCTGCCGGCCAAAGCCGACCTGTGGCTCTTCGGCGTGGTGAGCTCCCTCGACCGGTGCATCCGCGCCACCAAGGCCGAGACCGCCGCCGCACTGGACGCCCTCCGGAGCTGGGCGCGACAGCACGACCTGCAGCCCTGGGACACTCCCTATCCCGGCTTCGCGTTCACCGCAGACGGCGACCCCCACCGTGAGCACGGTTTCCGGACCCGGTGGGCGCCCACGCAGGACCCCGCGCCGAAAGCACCCGCGCCGCGGTCCGGCGAGCCGACGGTGCTCGCCGCGGAGCACTCCTGGGAATGCGGCACCTGCGGGGAGCCCGACGACCTGATGTTGCGGGACACCAGGGGCGGCATCTGCCCGGCCTGCGCCGGGCTCGGCCACCTGGTGTTCCTTCCGGCCGGCGACGCCGCACTCACCCGCCACGCGAAGAAAGCCGCCCGGGTGTCGGCGACGGTGGTGCGCATGAACACCCAACGGATGCGCCGCGAGCGCCTGGGCATCCTGACCGAGCACCGCGCCGTCGAGCTCGCGGCCGGCCAGTGTCTGGCCGACCCCGACCGGCCCCGGCGCAAAGCGACCGTCAACGAGCAGCTGCGGCGGGAGATCACCGACGGGATCCGGGCCGCCTTCCCCGGCTGCCCGCCGAGTCGCGCCGAAGCGATCGGCTACTACGCCGCGGTGCGCGGCGGTGGCCGCCGGCGCGGCCGCAGCAGCGCCGCCCAACCCGATTCCGTCGCGCTGGCCGTCACGAACTCCGTGCGCCGCGTCGACACCGACTACGACGACCTCTACCTGTCCGGGTCGGACCACGACGAGTCCCGGCAGCGGGTGCAGGGACGCGTCGACGACATCCTCGACGCGTGGCGCGGCGGCGCGACCGTGCTGGACCCCTGACTACTTCTGGAACGCCGAGCCCCGCTCCCGGTCCAGATAGGTCTCGCTCTTGTTCTTCAGGAAGAAGAGGTACACCACCAGCGACACCGCGATACACACCGTCACGTAGCCGATGAACAGCGGGACCTGACCCTGCTCCTTGGCCGCCTGGTAGATCAGCGGCGCGGTGCCGCCGAAGATCGAGTTCGCCAGCGCATACCCGAGACCCACGCCGAGCGCGCGCACGTGCGCCGGGAACAGCTCCGACTTCACCAGCGCGTTGATCGACGTGTAGCCGGTCAAGATGATGTAGCCACCGGCGACCAACGCGAAAGACAGCAGCGGCGAATGGGTTTCGGGCAGGAAGTTGATCAGCACGTAGGTGTAGAACAGTCCGCCGACCCCGAAGAACACCAGCATCGGCTTGCGCCCGACCTTGTCGCTGATCAACCCGCCGACGGGCTGGAGCAGCATCAGGAAGATCAGGCCGATCAGGTTGATCCAGGTCGCCGTCATCGCGCCGTCGTAGGTGGTCTTGACGATCGCGGGCGCGTTCACGCTGTAGGTGTAGAACGCGACGGTGCCACCCATGGTGATCAGGAAGCACAGCAGCAGCGGCCGCCAGTAGGCGGTCAGCAGTTCGCGCATCGAACCGGCGCCCTGATTCTTGCCCGAGCGGGCGGCCTCGATGACCTCCTGCGGCAACGACTCGTCCATGCTCCGCCGCAGCCAGAACACCACCACCGCGGCCACGCCGCCGATGGCAAAGGCGATGCGCCAACCGAACTCGCGCATCTGGTCGTCGGACAGGAACGACTGCAGGATCAGCAGGGTGAACTGCGCCAGCACGTGTCCGCCGACCAGGGTCACGTACTGGAACGACGAGAAGAATCCGCGCCGCTCCCGCGTCGCCGCCTCCGACATGTAGGTCGCCGACGTGCCGTACTCCCCGCCGGTCGCGAAGCCCTGCACCAACCGCGCCAGGATCAGGATGATCGGCGCCGCGATGCCGATCGACGCCTGCGACGGCACCATCGCGATCACCGCCGAACACAACGCCATCAGCGACACGCTGACCGTCAGCGCCGCGCGCCGTCCGCGGCGGTCGGCGAACCGGCCGAAGAACCACGATCCCACCGGCCGCATCACGAACGTGATGGCGAAGATCGCATACACGTAGACGGTCGAGTTCTTCTCAGTCTCGTCGAAGAACTGCCCCTCGAAATACGACGCGAACACCGTGTAGACGTAGACGTCGTACCACTCGACGAGGTTGCCCGAGGACCCACGCAGCGTGTTCCAGATGGCCCGCCGGGTCTCCGCGGCGCTGGACCGCGGCGGTGACGCATCGGTGCTCGTGGTCATCTTCGTCCTTTCCGATCGGCGCGACACGCCCGACGCCGAAGTCGTTGCACATTCAACAAATTCGCGGTACCCGGGCCCGCGACGTGTGAGCACGCTACCCGGTCGCAGGTCAGCCGTCCTGGGCGGGCACGGGCCTTGTTGTGACGGGCGCCGGCGCTGTGCCGATCTATGACAGAGGCCACCGAAGCGCTCGCCACCGACATCGGACCGCCCTACGCTGGCGCCATGCACGACCACCGTCGGGCACAGGCAATCGCCGTCGGCAAACTGGCCGGCTGCTGCCTGATCATGGGCCTGCTCATGGCCGCGATGATGTTCCCGTTCGTCGGCGGCGCCGGCACCGCCGTGATGCGCGTCTCCGAATCGGCCACCGACGAGTCCGCCGACCTGGCCAGGGGCCAGGCGCCGATCGTGTCCACCATGGTCGACGCCGCGGGAAACCCCATCGCCTGGATCTACGAGCAGCGGCGCTGGCCGGTGCCCAGCGACCAGATCGCGGACACGATGAAGCTGGCCATCATCTCGATCGAGGACAAGCGGTTCGCCGAGCACAACGGCGTGGACTGGCAGGGCACCCTGACCGGCCTGACCGGCTACCTGCGCGGCGACAAGAGCACCCGCGGCGGGTCGACGCTGGAGCAGCAGTACGTGAAGAACTTCAACCTGCTGGTCAGAGCCAGGACGGACGCCGAGCGGCGCGCCGCGATCGCGGTCACCCCGGCACGCAAGCTGCGCGAGATCCGGGCCGCGCTGGCACTGGACAAGCTGCTGCCGAAAGCCGAGCTGCTGGCCCGCTACCTGAACCTGGTGTCCTTCGGCAACGGCGCCTTCGGCGTGCAGGAAGCCGCGCGCACCTACTTCGGCATCAACGCCGCCGACCTGAGCTGGTCGCAGGCGGCCCTGCTGGCCGGGATGGTGCAGTCCACCAGTCTTCTGGACCCCTACACCTATCCCGACGCCGCGCTGGCGCGGCGCAACGTCGTGCTCGACACGATGATCCAGAACCTGCCCGACCGCGCCGACGAGCTGCGCGCCGCCAAGACCCGGCCGCTCGGGGTGCTGCCGCAGCCCGACCCGCTGCCCCAGGGCTGCATCGCCGCCGGCGACCGCGGGTTCTTCTGCGAGTACGCGATGCGCTACCTGGCCCAAGCGGGCCTGAGCATGGAGGACGTGGCGCGCAACGGCTACCTGATCCGCACCACGCTCGACCCCAAGATCCAGGCCAGCGTCAAGAACGCGATCGGCGACGCCGCCAAACCCACCACCCCCGGCGTGGCCAGCGTGATGAGCGTGATCCTGCCGGGCAAGAACGACCACCGCGTGGTCGCGATGGCCGACAACCGCAGCTACGGGCTGGACCTCAATGCCGGCCAGACCGTGCAGCCGCAGCCTTTCTCGCTGGTCGGCGACGGCGCCGGCTCGATCTTCAAGGTCTTCACCACCGCCGCCGCGTTGGAGATGGGCCTGGGCATCAGCGCGCAGCTCGACGTGCCCGGGTCGTTCCAGGCCACCGGCCTGGGCGACACCACCGAACGCGGATGCCCGCGCAAGACCTGGTGCGTGCGCAACGTCTCCGGATACGCGGGCCAGCTGAGCGTCACCGATGCACTGGCGAAATCGCCCAATACCGCGTTCGCGAAACTGATCTCGCAGATCGGGGTGCCCCGCGCGGTCGACATGGCCGTCCGGCTCGGGTTGCGGTCCTACGCCGAACCCGGCACCGCCCGCGTCTACGACCCGGAAAGCAATGAAAGCCTCGCCGACTTCATCAAACGGCAGAACATCGGCTCGTTCACGCTGGGCCCGTTCCAGGTCAACGCCCTCGAGCTGACCAACGTCGCGGCCACGCTGGCCTCGGGCGGCATGTGGTGTCCGCCCAGCCCGATCGACAAGGTCTTCGACCGCGAGGGCAATGAGGTCCAGCTGCAGGCGCCGCGCTGCGAGCAGGTGGTCCCCGAGGGCTTGGCCAACACCTTGGCCAATGCGCTCGGCAAGGACCACACCAGCGGAACCGCCACCGGCGCAGCGAGTTCGGTGGGATGGGACCTGCCGATGTCGGGCAAGACCGGCACCACCGAATCCCACCGGTCCTCGGGATTCCTCGGCTTCACCAACCGCTACGCCGCCGTGAACTACATCTTCGACGACTCCCCGTCCCCGTCGGGCCTGTGCTCCTATCCGCTGCGCCAGTGCGGCGAGGGAGACCTCTACGGCGGCACGGAACCCGCGCTGACCTGGTACCGGGCGATGAAACCGATCGCCGACGACTTCGGGCCGATCGCCCTGCCACCCACCGAGCCCCGCTACGTCGACGGCGGACCGAACAGCCAGGTGCCCGACGTCTCCGGGCTCAAGCTCGACGAAGCGCGGAAGAAGTTGGAGGAGATCGGTTTTCAGGTCGCCGCGCAGCCGACCTCGGTGAACAGCAACTCCTCGAGGGGCGCGGTGGTGGGGACGTCGCCGCGCGGCAAGACGATCCCCGGTTCCATCGTCACGATCATCACCAGCAACGGCATCCCACCCGTGGTCTACCGGCCGCCGCCGCCCCAGAACGTGCCGCCACCTCCCGGGGCTCCTCCGCCGCCGCCCAACGTCATCCAGATCCCGGGGCTGCCACCGATCACGTTGCCGTTCGGAGCTCCACCCCCGCCGCCGCCGCCGCCGTTCCTGCCGCCGCCGCCGCCACCGCCACCGCCTCCTCCCCCGCCGCCTCCGCCACCGCCACCACCGCCGTGACGGTAGAGAGGTGGGACGTGGCCTCGGGGCGAGGAGAGGTCAGCGCGCCGAGCCGTACTCCAGCGCCGGCTCGCGGGAGTCCACGCTGCCGTTGCTCGAGATCGTCAACCGGTCCGGCTGCACGTCGTAGCGTGCCCCGTCCGAACCGGTGACGACGAACCCGTCCCCGGAGCGCGTGGCGCCGCGAATCTCGCGGTTGGCGCCGTCGCGCAGCCGCTCTCCGCGGTAGTAGAACTCGCCGTCGGCCGTCTCGCAGATGACCGCCAGCGACAGCGAGGTGCGGATCAGTGCAGCCGGTGTGCTCTGCGAGTCGCACCGTGCCGTATGTCCCACGAAGCCTTGTGAATCCGTGCCGGACACGCCCGCCACGGCTGACTGTGTCGTGGTCGTCGGGGTGGCCGAGGACGACGGTGACGACGACGTGGGCGCCCCGATTCTCGGCGCGGACGTTCCCGAGTCGCCGCCGGTGAACACCAGCACCGCGGCCAGCACCACCGCGGCGGTGAACAGTGCGATCGTCGCGACCACCAACCCGACCTGGCCCCGGCTGAACCGCCGGGGCGGCTGAGCAGGCGGCGGCATCGGCGGAGCGGGCGGCGGCGCCGGGGTTTGGTGCACCGCCGAGTACTGCCGCGTCGGGGGCGGGGTGGCCGGCGCGACCGGGGCC
>NZ_BCRS01000002.1 GCF_001552715.1 Mycolicibacterium vaccae NBRC 14118 = CIP 105934
CAGACCTCGCCCGCCGGGCCGGCGCGGTGAACGCGCCTGCCGGCGCGGCGCTGGCGCCGTACCCGCTGTGGTGCGCGTTCGCCACGGCGCTGTCCACCCGCATCTGGCAGCTGAACCGCTGACGGGCGCACGTCGGTGGCGAGGCGCGTAGAGCAGCAGACCGAGGAACGTCAGCGCCTCGCAGACCGCGTCCTCAGCGCGCTCGAGGACACCATCTACTGGGCCATCGCGGTGATGCTGGTGATCGGCTCCGGCGCGCTGCTGGTCAGCCAGTTCAACACGATGCTGCGGCTGCGCAGCACCCCGGCGAACACCGTGATGCTGGAGATCCTCGACGGACTGCTGCTGATCTTCATCTTCGTCGAGTTGCTCTACGCGGTGCGCACCTCACTGCGCTCGCACGAGATCGTCGCGGAACCGTTCCTCATCGTCGGCATGCTCGCGGGCATCAAGGAGATCGTGGTGCTCTCGGTGGAGGCGGCGACTCTGCTCGACAACGGGCCGAACTTCTCGCGCGCGGTCGTCGAGATCGGGGTGCTCGGCGGCGTCGTGCTGGTGCTGGCGCTGGCCGCGGTGATCATGCGCACCCGCCGCCCCGGCGGCGAGGACGATGGCGCGCGGGCGGTCAAGGAGGAGTCGGAGGCGGCTCGGCAGTGAACGCGCCGGACACCCCGGTGCTGTCCGGCCGGCCGTCACGGGTTCTACTGAGAACGTGCAGCAGACACCCGAGGTCGCCGACGAGGCGGCACACTTCCTGGTCACCGGCGCCGGGTTCACTCCCACGCGGTATGCGCAGAGCCACTGGGGTGAAGACCACCTCAACGGTCCGGCGGTCGTCGGGCTGATCGCGCGCGGCCTCGAGAAGGAGTGCGGTTCAGCCGAATTCCACCCGACGCGGCTGACCGTCGACCTGTTTCGCGCCGCCCGCAATGCGTTCACCACGCTGGACATCAGAGTGGTACGCGACGGGCGCCGGGTCCGCAGCGCCGAGTGCGACGTGATGCAGGACGGGCGTGCGGTGGCCCGGGCCACGCTGATCCAGTACCGGCCGTCCGCGCCGCCCCCGGGCCGGCTGTGGCATCCGGCCTCGGCGGCGCCTGAGTTCCCCGAACCCGACGGCGCGCTGCAGCCCTTCGTCGGTAGCGACGACGTCGGCTGGACCCGTTCCCCGGCCGAGCACCAGAACGCCTCGCGGAAGCGCTTTTTCAACGACGGAATCCGGGTGGTCGCCGGTGAGGCCAGTTCGCCGTTCGTCCGGGCGGCGATGGTGGCCGAAGCGACCAGCCTGGTGACCAATCTGGGCACGGCGGGCGTGGGGTACATCAACGGTGACCTGACGGTGGCGCTGTCGCGGCTGCCGGTCGACGACTGGATCGGCATCGAGGCCGACTCGCATCACGCGGCTGCGGGCGTGGCGGTCGGTACGGCCACGCTGTTCGACAGTCAGGGCGCCTTCGGAGCCGGTCTGACCACCGCCGTCGCGAACCCGGCCGCCCAGATCGATTTCTCCACAAAGAGTTTCAGTCCGGGCGACATCAATTACGAGTAGAGGTCACCCCGCAGCCGCGCGACACCACCGTCTCGGGTGCCGGGAGTGCCGGGGCCTCGGTGGTCCCAGGGGGGCTACAGGCCGATCCGCTCGCAGGCGTCGTCGAACTCCTCGAAGGCGACCTTGTCGCCCTTACCGTCGGTCAGCGCGCGTTCGTAGACCTGAAACACGTCGACCTGGACTTCGGCGAACCGGCGGTCCCACGCTTCGGAATCGGAGCGCCAGTAGCCGGTGATGTCGTACTGGTCGATGCTCCAGCCCAGTCCGCGCAGGTACTTGCGCACCGCGCGCGACTCGGCCGCCTCACCGGCGAACCAGCAGTATCCGCGCCCCTCAGGAAGGCGGATCTCGCGGACAGTGCGCGCCAGTGCGCTTGGACCGCAGCCGTTTCCGGTACCGATGAGGGGTATCGCAGTGAGTCGGGGATGGTGGGGCAGGTAGTCGAGGTCGACGGGGTCGGCGACCTCGGCGACCAGGATCGCGGGTCCGTCCCCGGAGAGTTCTTCCAGGATCCGGGCGGTCGCCGGCAACCCGGACAGGTCGGTGACCAGGAGCTGCCAGGTGGTTTCGGGTTCGGGCCGATACCAGGATCGCGCGTGGTCGAGGCCGACGCGGTCGCCGGGTCGGGCGCTCGACGCCCACTCGGTGCCGGGCCCGTGCGCGTGCAGCACGACGTCGATGGTGAGGCGCGGACCGTTGTGGTAGCGCACCGAGTAATTTCGCCCCTGCGGCGCGGCGTCCGCGGCGCCGGTGGGGAAGTAGACACCGACGGCGGAGTCAGCTTCGGTGCTGATGTGCAGCGCGGCGGGATCGTCGACGTCCAGCACGATGCGCTGCATGCGATCGGTCAGTCGGATGGTCTCGACGACGGACGCATGCGAGAACGACACCTAGGGAAGGTAACTTAAATGCAACCGTTCACGGAGATCCGCCGGCCGACGTTCGCGCACACCGTCACATTCGGGGGTGGGGGCGGAGGCGGCGGGGGTGGTGCGGCCTGGTAATCCTCGGGCAGCGGCGCGTATGCGGCCGGAGGCGGTACCCAGGGAGCGACCGCATCGGCGACATTGCCGCACGCATTCACCGAGACATGACGTCCACCGACCGATCCGCAGACGTCGGCGCCGGCCACAGCCGGCTCGGCGAACGCTGTCAGTCCCACTGTCGCCAGGATCATTCCGGTCGACGCCATCACCCGCGCGGTCCACACGCGTGGGATCGTACCGCGCGGACCTGCTGTTCAGGGACTGCTTCAACACGGAGATCCTTGCGAAGAAATGCCTATGCCGCGGTGACCAGCCGCCGCGGAGTCTTGATCACCTCCGTGGGCGAGGTACGGGACAGCCGATCGGATGACCGGGATGTAGCTGATGTTCCTTCAGCAGAACGGTTTTCGGGGTCGTTGCGCATGACTGTCACGGACATGGTCGCCATGCAGGTGACTGATGGCGGCGCCGCGGATGGTGCAGACCGGGACCAATCCCGGTGGGCTGCCGAAGTCGGCGTCAACGACTTCAAACTCCAGGTGCAGCACGAGGCGTTCGAACCGGTGTCGGCCAGCCTGTTTCCGACGGAAGTCTTGAGACGGCAAGGGCTTCTGCCCGGAATGCCGACGACCCACCCTCGGTTGGCTCAGTTTCTGGTTGGTGGTGGGGGTTGGTAGGGGTGATACCACTTCCACTGGACGCGTTCCCCGGATGGTCCGCGGTAGGGCGCGACCTCGGGTGGAGGTGTGGTCGGGGGTCGGGCCAGCGAGCCCGGTTCCAGCGGTCGGCCGCTCCGATCGGTGACCCGCAGTCGCTCGGCCGGTCCGATGAGGGTGATGACCCCGCGGTGGTGTAGCCGGTGATGGAACGGACACAGCAGCACCAGGTTGTCCAGCTCGGTCGCGCCGCCGTCTTCCCAATGGCGGAGGTGATGGGCATGCAAACCCCGGCTGGCCCCGCATCCGGGCACCACACACGTGGTGTCGCGGTACTCCAGCGCCCGCCGCAGCCGCCGGCTGACCGTACGCGTCGAACGCCCGACACCCAGCGGTTGCCCGTCACGCTCGAACCACACCTCACAGGTGGCATCACAGGACAGATAACGCCGCTGCTCGTCGGTCAGCAACGGCCCCAGATGCAGCGCGGCGACCTTGTCCTTGACATCCACGTGCACCACCACCGTGGTGTGTTGCCCGTGCGGGCGGCGCGCCGCGTCGACATCCCAACCGGCATCGACCAACGCCATGAACGCCTCACCACCACCAGGCAGCGGCGGCCGCGCAACACCCGACCCTCCGGGCACATCAGGGTCGGGGCTGTGGTCGCGTTGCCACTGCGCGATCAGCCCGTCCTGGTGTGACTGCAGCGCCGCCTCGAACTTCGCCGCCTCCAACTCCGGCAAAGTGATACGCCAGCAGACGAACTCACCCTCCACACTCTTGGAGATCGACGGCCGCGGCACCGACTCAGTTTCGGGCTCGACCTCGACCTCGACCTCGGGCTCGACCTCGACCTCGGGCTCGACCTCGGGTTCGGGTTCGGGCTTGGGGCGTGGTTCCTGTTTGAGCGCGGTGCGCAACTGGCTGACCGTGGCGTTCTCGGCGAACTGCGCGTAGTGGGCATCCGAACCCGCACCCGCACGCTCGGCGATCGCCCCGACCTGATCCAGCGACAGCCGGCCCTCCCGTAGATCCCGGGCACAGCGCGGAAGCTCCGCCAGTCGGCGCGCGACCGCCACGATCGTCTCGGCGTTCCGTATCGAGGTGCCCAGCTTCCAGGCGATCAGCCCCTCCATCGACTTCATCCCGGTAAACCCCCACAACCGGGCACGGTCGATCTCGGCAGCGATCTCAGCGATCCGCCCGTCAATGGCGTTGCGCTGCCCGGCCAGCTCGGCCCACTCGGCGAAAAACCCGTCAAGGCGCTCCGACTGACCCACCACATCGTCGGTGTCAGCGGCAACCCTCGAGGACATGAACCTATCCTCGCACCACCCACCGACAAAAAACGGCGTCGCGAAAACCGCTCAGTGCGGCGTCATTTCGCATCCTCTGCGATTCGGGTGCAGGCTTAGTTGTTGCGGGACGACAGGTTGTTGACGTCCGGCCCACACGGTCACTCCAAGAGCGTGTCTACTCGTTGTTACGTATGACTTGGGTTGAGTCGACGTCGACACGATGACCGTGAGCGTCGGTCGGGCGCAGTTGGCCTAATGGGTTGCCGCTCTCGTCAACTAGAGCGGAATGCGCCTCATCGTCGGCGAACGCGTGTCGCTCACCCCACTGACGCATTGCCACGATAATCGTGAAGAGGTCGCGGCCTGCATCGGTAAGGACGTAGACCTGGCGGCGTCCGGAGATCGCCGTCTCTCGCTCGAGGATGCCGTGATCGACGAGGCGGCGAAGCCGGTCGGTGAGGATGTTGCGCGCAACCCCGGTGCGTTGGTGGAAGTCGGTGAACGACCTCGCGTTGTCCATCGCATCGCGAATGATCAGCAGGCTCCATCGGTCTCCGACGAGGTCGAGCGTCCGCGCGACTGGGCACGTTGGGTCCGTCCAGGTCACGTCGTCAACGTTCACGACTGAGTTCATCACGCCTCCCGATGAGTTGCAGATCGAAACCATTGTGACATGCTCCAATAGTTGCATATTGCTACTGATTGGAGATGGTGTGGGACTCACACAGGGCCGAAGAATGCTGCTCGCGACGGTCTGCTCGGTCGCCGTCGCGACGATTTACGTCGCCCAGCCCGTGCTCGAGCAGATCGGGCGAGACCTGGGAATGCCCGAGTCTGACCTCGGGTGGATCGTGGCAGCTGGACAGATCGGTTACCTGGTCGGCTTGGCTGTCCTGGTCCCGTTGGGAGACATGCTGGACCGGCGCAAGCTCATCGGGGGCCAACTCCTCCTTGCCGCAGTCGGCATGCTGGTGGCTGCGTTCGCTCCTGGACTGTGGCTTCTGCTCATTGGTCTCGCCGCGACGGGCCTGTTCGCCGTCGTCGTACAGACGACCGTCGCATTCGCCGCTGATCTATCGACGCCAGCGGAGCGTGGTCACACGCTCGGAATCGTCACCTCCGGGGTCATCATCGGAATCCTCGGGGCCCGAGTCCTGGCCGGGGTTCTCGCCGACCTGTGGGGGTGGCGAAGCATCTACATCACGCTCACGCTGCTTCTCGTCGTGCTCTCGATCGCGGTACTGAAGCAGCTGCCAGCAGACCACCGGTCGAATCGCAGGACCTACGGCGACGTGCTGACCTCACTCGGGCACCTCTTTCGCGATCCGCTGTTCATCTCGCGCGGGATGATCGCGTTCTTCCTCTTCGCTTCCTTCGGCACGCTCTGGAGCGGGCTCGCGTTACCACTGGCTGCCGAACCGTGGCAGCTGAGCACGGCGCAGATCGGCCTGTTCGGAATCGCCGGGCTCGCTGGCGCAATGGGAGCTGCACGGGCAGGACGATGGGCGGACTCTGGCCGAACTAACCCCGTGACCGGTACTGCGCTCGCATTGCTGGCGCTGTCCTGGATCGCATCCGGGCAGGCCACCTCGTCACTCTGGCTAGTGGTCGTCGGTGTCATCGTCCTGGACTTCGCGGTCCAGGCCGCGCACGTCAGCAACCAGTCTCTTCTTACCGCCGCCTACTCGGAACAGACCAGCAGCGCCATCGGCGGCTACATGATCTTCTACTCGCTCGGCTCCGCCCTCGGTGCGACCGCCACCACCAGGATCTATTTCACATCAGGGTGGACAGGATCCGCCGTTCTCGGCGCAAGCTTCGCCCTCTGCGGACTACTCATCTGGGCACTCAGCCGGCGCACGGTCACGAGGACGCGACACGACGCCGACGGCCACGGATCAGGTCATACAGGCCTGACACCGAAAGCAGGCTGAGGATGGTCCTCCGAACGCGCCACTGTCGATTGAGGGACGCCGGCCCTTGATCGAGCGGTGCAAGACCAGACCCACTACCGCCAATTCGGAGCGGTTGGCCTCGCCGATGATCCTCCGCGCCGCACGCACAGCCAGCCGCAACCTCCCCGGTGATCGTGGCAAGGATCGAGAGTCTCCGCCGCGTCCGCAAATACTCGTCGGCTCGCATCGCGTTCGAACTGCGGGCCGAGGGCGTCACGATCAGCCGCCGCACCGTGTCACGCCAGCTACTGGCGCTCGGGTTGAACCGTCGCAAGTTCATCGACCCGAACGGCGAGGCGAACCGCGAACCCCGAAAGATCATCGCTCGCCGCCCCGGGCATATGGTCCACCTCGACGTGAAGAAGGTCGGACGCATCCCCGACGGCGGAGGATGGCGCGCCCACGGACGCGGGAGCGAACAGGCTAAGGCTGCAGAGCAATCGAAGAGGAAGACCAAGCGAGGCGGCTGTGTCTACCTGCATTCCGCGATCGACGGCTACTCCAGACTCGCCTACACCGAAGCGCTATCGGACGAGAAGGCCGACACC
This sequence comes from Mycolicibacterium vaccae NBRC 14118 = CIP 105934, assembly GCF_001552715.1. Lineage (GTDB taxonomy): Bacteria > Actinomycetota > Actinomycetes > Mycobacteriales > Mycobacteriaceae > Mycobacterium > Mycobacterium vaccae. Next base: position 6,996 of record NZ_BCRS01000002.1, read on the forward strand.
GCGATCGCGTTCATGCATCGAGCCCCTGTCTGGTTCGCCGCACACGGGATCACGCGAATCGAGCGAGTCGTCACTGACAATGGCGCGTGCTACCGCGCCGAAGCGTTCGCCCACGCCCTAGCGGGTCCCGCCACCAGCGAATCACGCCCTACACCCCGCGCCACAACGGAAAGGTGGAGCGTTACAACAGGATCATCTACCGAGGAGTTCCTCTATGCCCGCACCTGGACTTCAGAAGATCAACGCCGCGAAGCGCTCCGGGTCTGGAACATCCACTACAACTATCACCGGCCGCACAGCGCCACCGACGGAGCGCCTCCAGCGTCACGACTGCCGGCGACCGTCAGCAACGTCATGGCCTCATACAGCTAGTCATCCCCTGGGATCGGTTATCGCTCAGCTACGTTCGATCGCCTCGCGTTGAATGCGTTCGAACTGCGCGCCCATCGCGTCGGCGAGCGCGGTCGCCCCCGACAGCGGACGCACCATCACCATGAAATCGTCGATCAGGCCGTCGTCGTTGACATGTAGGAAGTCGCAGCCGGTGATCGCCTTGCCTGCGACGGTCGCCTCGAACACCAGGGCGTGGTCGCGTCCGTTGCTGTCGGAGATCTCGCGCACATAGCGGAAGTCCTCGAATACGCGCATCACCCCGCGCAGGATCGCCGCGGTGATCGGCTTACCGGGGTACGGCTTGAACGCCACAGGGCTGGTGAACACCACGTCGTCGGACAGCAGCGCTTCGATGGCGGATTCATCGCGGGCCTCGACGGCCTGCCGGAATGCTTGCATCTGATGACGGTAGCGCGCGCCGCGGATACACGTCGCGGCAGTGTGGCTCTGCGCGCCAGATCTCAGCTGGCTGCGTCGAGAGGTGCTGGGCTGCAGCGGTTTCGATTCATCTGGAACTCATGGATACGCGCCGCGGCCCGATGGGCGCAGACGGCGAGTGCCTCGACGTGTCATCCACAGCGGCCAACGGGTGGGCGTCGACGACGCTGCCCGGACCACGGCGGCGTGGCGCCACGCTTCGGCGCACGGATTGTCGCGGTAGCGGTCGTGCAGCGCGTCGAGGTGCTCACCGGTCACGTCCGTGGCGACGGACGTGATGCGTCTGCCGTCGGTGGTCAGCATGCTCATGCCGCACCCGTCCGCCTTCGGCACGGCGCCGACGCAGTCATGGGCGAAAGGCATTGGTTCCGCGCCGACACCCGCGCCCCCGCCCACCAAACTCTTTTTCTTGGATCGACACATCGAGGTTTATCCCGTCTGTGCCGGGTATTGCCGACGTACCGCGGCTGAGCAGATGCCGCGGGGCCGACCGGCTGTCCTGTGAATCCCTTAGCCGACTGGAGAGTTGATGTTTCGTCATACCGATTACATGCAGTTCGATGTGAAGCCCGAGAAGCCGGATCCTGTCTACGCGCGCAAACTCCAGGAGTTGCTGGGCGGAGCGTTCGGTGAGATGACGGTCACCATGCAGTATTTGATGCAGGGCTGGAACTGTCGCATGAAGGGTAAGTACAAAGACCTGATCATGGACGTGGCGACCGAGGAGATGGGCCACGTCGAGATGATCGCCACGATGTGCGCTCGTTTGCTTGAGGGTGCGCCCGCAACCGATACCACGCAGAACGCGCTGGGCGATCCGGTGATTGCCGCCGTGATGGGCGGAATGGACCCACAGCAGGCCATCATCACCGGTGGTGCGCCCACGCTGTCGGACAGCCAGGGATCACCCTGGAACGGCAAGTACATCGTCGCGTCCGGCAACCTGCTGGCCGACTTCTACGCCAATGTCGCCGCCGAGGCGCAGGGGCGGGTGCAGACCGCACGGTTGTGGCACATGACCGATGACCCCGGCGTCAAGGCGATGCTCAAGTTCAATCTGGCTCGGGACACCTATCACCAGAACATGTGGCTCGCGGCGATCGAGGAACTGCAGGCCGACGGACTGGAGGGTGTCGTGGCCCCGAACGATCTGTTCGACGAGGAATTCGAAGAGCACGCCAGCACGCTGTGGCACCTGTCCGACGGCGCCGACGCGGACAAGGGCAGATGGGCCAACGGCCCGCTGCCCGACGGCCGCCACACCGGCCGGTTCCTGGCTGACCCGCAGCCGCTCGGCGGCCTGCAGTCCGGGCCGCCGCCGGACCCGAAGCTCTACTGCACCTATGACGGGGCCATGGGTGAACCCCGGCCGCCGGCCTTCGGCACCGAGAAGGGGCTGATGGGCAAGCTCAAGGACGCGGTCGACCCCGACAAGACCTGACCCGACCTCCGCAGGATGCGGGACGCTGCCTCCGAACAGGCGGCGCCCCGCCCTGCGGCTTCGTTGACCACACGGCGAGAAAGGCAAGTGTCCCATGAAGGCGATGACCTACCGCGGCCCGTACCGAATTCGGGTCGAGGACAAGGACATTCCGAAGATAGAACATCCGAACGACGCTGTGGTGCAGGTCAAACGCGCGGCAATCTGCGGGTCGGACCTGCACCTCTACCACGGCCTGATGCCGGACACCCGGGTCGGCCACACCTTCGGCCGCGAGTTCATCGGGGTCGTGCACCAGGTGGGTTCGTCGGTGGAGAACCTCAGCGTCGGTGACCGGGTCATGGTGCCGTTCAACATCTTCTGCGGATCGTGCTACTTCTGTGCCAGGGGTCTGTACTCCAACTGCCACAACGTGAACCCGAACGCCACCGCAGTCGGTGGTATCTACGGCTACTCCCACACGTGCGGAGGCTACGACGGAGGACAGGCGGAGTTCGTGCGGGTGCCGTTCGCCGACGTCGGTCCCGTGAAGATCCCTGACTGGCTCGACGACGACGACGCGGTGATGCTCACCGACGCGCTGCCGACCGGCTACTTCGGTGCGCAGCTCGGCGACATCGTGGAGGGGGACACCGTCGTCGTGTTCGGTGCCGGTCCGGTGGGCCTGTTCGCGGCGAAATCGGCTTGGCTCATGGGTGCCGGGCGCGTCATCGTGGTGGACCACCTCGACTTTCGGCTCGAGAAGGCCGCGGAGTTCGCGCATGCGGAGACGTTCAATTTCACCCACTACGACGACATCGTGGTGGAGATGAAGAAGGCGACCGGATTCCTCGGTGCCGATGTGGTCATCGACGCCGTCGGTGCCGAGGCCGACGGTAATCTGCTGATGCACGTGACCTCGGCCAAGCTCAAGTTGCAGGGTGGCTCGCCGACCGCGCTCAACTGGGCCATCGATTCGGTGCGCAAGGGCGGCACGGTCTCGGTGGTGGGCGCCTACGGTCCGATGTTCAGCGCTGTCAAGTTCGGCGATGCCATGAACAAGGGGCTGACCATCAACGCCAACCAGTGTCCGGTGAAACGACAGTGGCCGCGCCTGCTGTCGCATATCCAGCAGGGCTACCTCAACCCCAGTGACATTGTCACCCACCATATTCCGCTGGAGCATATCGCCGAGGGCTACCACATGTTCTCCGCCAAGCTGGACAACTGCATCAAACCGATCGTCGTCGTCAATCCCGACTGAGAGCCGACAGGAGACCTCATGGCCACCCCTGCGAACGCCACCCCTGCCAATAACGTGCCGGTGTACACCGCGGCGCACCCGCCGACACCCGACAGCGCGTTGCTACGTGCCAGCATCCCCGGGTGGGGTGCCGACCTGGATCCCAAGGACCGACCCCAGGTGCCGAAGCTCCGACATGACCTGGATTCCGGTGCGCACTGGGGTTTTCCGGACCGTCAGCCGGAGCACGGGCAGCGGGAACGGTCGATCGAGCACCGCTTTCTCACACCGGTTTTCGGGACGGCCCAGCCGCTCCGGGGTCTGTCCGGCGCGCTCCGGCGGGTGGCCTACCGCTTCAGTGAGGGCCGGGCGGCGCACTGGCTGATCCTGCTGTACGCCGACCGGGTCGATGTGCTCGAACACCGCGTGACCGGACTGCTGACGCTCAAGCCCGACAGGATGATCGCCGAGACCGGCCTGCGGGCCGAGCTGACCCGCAACGGCAGGCGGTCACGACTCGGCCGCGGTCGCACCGACGTCAAGCACATGTGGATGGACCCGGTGATCATCGTCGGGCCGTGGCTGGTGCTCGGCGCCGTCGTCACGCGGCTGGTGCGCCGGCGCCGCCGCTGACCGGATCAGTTACCGGTCTCGCCGGGGTCGTCCTCGCCCTCGGCCTGGTCGGGTTGCGCCGTCCCCGAGGTTTTCATCTCGGGATCGGCGTCGGGATCTTGATCCGTGTCTTCGGGGCCGTTGCCGGATTTCATCATGGTCACCTCCGTGATGTGCCGCATACCCCTGTGGTCCCGGTTTAGTCCCGGTGCCGGTGGCTATGGACTCTGTCGACACCCGGACAGAAGGAGACGAGCGCGTGAGCACCGACGACACGGGCGGCACCACGGCCAACGACCTCGGTGGAGCTGAGGACATGCTCAGCCCCATGGAGGCAACCGACTCTGACGAAGTGCGCAATGCGGACGGCGACGAGGTGGTGGATCCACCCGAAGACTGGGTCGCGGCCGACAAGTTCGGCATGTCCTCCGAGGAGGAGCGGCAAGGCGAGACGCTCGACCAGCGGCTCGCCGAGGAGGTCCCCGACGTGACCCCTGATGACATCGATCCTGTCGCCGTCCCCGGTCAGATCGACGGCACCCCGGAGGACGGCGACTCGCTGTTCCCCATATTGAAGTGACCGTAGTGAAGTGACCGTAGTGACGTGAAAGGCGCACGAATGACGAAGTCCGCAGACCTGCCCCTGCCCGACTACGACCAGCTGACCATCGGCGATCTGCAGCATCGGATCCGCTCGCTGACCGAGGCCGAGCTTGAGGCCGTGCTCACCCACGAGGCCGGGCACGCGGCGCGGGTGCCCGTGCTGGAGATACTGGAAGCACGGCTGCGCGAGCTGCAGGACGGCGCGTCGCCGTCGTCCGGTGATCCACGTCGGGCACCCGGCGTGCAGTCGACCCCCGGTGGCTCACCGGTCAGCGAGGCTACCGCCGCTTCGGCGCACGCCCCGTTGCGGCACGGCGTCGCGAACCAGACGCCGAACCGGGGTCTGCCGTGAGCTGGGCTCAGGTGGGCTAGCTGTCGTCGGAGGCGCGGCGCTCGGCCATCGCGGCCAGCCGCCAGGTGGTCTCCCGGTTGCGCGGGAAGACCATGGCCAGCGCCGCCTTCTCCGGGATCCAGCTCAGCGGCGGTGACACCGGCACCTCGGCCATCTCGATCACGCACCCGCCGCCCTCGAGGTCCTGCAGCCGGAGCGTGATCCGCGCCTTGCCGAACGGCCGGCCGTTGGCGATCAGCACCAGTTCGTGCTCCGGAGTGCACGATTCGACGACCGTGCTGTCGTTGATCACCGCCGGCCAGACTCCGATCGAGTGGTGGATCGTGCTGCCGGGCTGCGGCCACTTTGGATCGACCGCGCGCATCCGGCTGTTGCCGACAACCCACTGGGAGTAGGTCCAGCCGTCGGCGATGATGTTCCAGACCTGTTGCCGAGAGGCCGATGTCTCGCGCCGGACTATCGGCGAGTTCGTGATCTCGGAGGGCTCATCGGTATGCGTCGACACCCGCGTCGGCTACCCGCCCGTGCGCTGGACAAACCCCAGGTGACGAAGTCTTTCCCCGGGCTGACCCGGTCCGGGCCCGCCCGGCTGTCCGACCGGCGTGCTTCGATGGGGGACCGGCCCCAACGTTCCGATGTCCCGGAGGTGTCTGCGCATGCCGAAACCTGTCGGCCGGCGCGGCAACCCGGTCTGGCTGGCTGATGTACTGCGTGCAGCGGGGTTGGAGGTCGTCGAGTTCCCCGGCTGGCGTCGGCGCGGTCACGGGGACTTCGCCGACATCCGCGGGGTGATGGTGCATCACACCGGGTCGGATGCCGCCACCGCGGCCTCGATCGCCTACGGGTTCCCCGAGCTGGCGGGCCCGCTGTCGCAGCTACACATCGCCCGGGACGGCACGGTGACCGTCGTCGCGGCCGGGGTGGCGTGGCACGCCGGGGCCGGTGACTACCCGTGGCTGCCCGTCAACGCCGGGAACTGGTACACCATCGGCATCGAGTGCGCCAACTCCGGGACCAGCCCGACCGCTCCGCACCGGCGGCACTGGCCCGACGCCCAGTACTTCGCCATGGTCGGCTGCTGCGCCGCGATCCACCGGCATCTCGGTCAGCCGCCGAGCTGCACGATCGGGCACAAGGAGTACGCCGGGCGGGCCCAGGGCAAATGGGATCCGGGCGCGATCGACATGGGTGAGCTGCGCCGCGACATCGCCGCCCGGATGGACAGCTCCGACCCGATCGAGAATGCCGACTGGGGTCGACCCGGCACGCTGCTGCTCCGCGGATCCCGGGGCCCGCAGGTCGCTGAACTACAGCGCAGGCTCAAGCACGCCTACGCCGCGTATGCCGGAGGACTGCGCATCGACGGCGTCTACGGAGCCGAGACCGAGGCCGCGGTGCGCGAATTCCAGCGCCGGACAACGGGACTGATCGTTGACGGCATCGTCGGGCCGGCCACCGCCGCCGCGCTGAGACTGCGCCTGATCCACGCGTGAGAACACCGTGCCCGGCGGGGTGGCTTACAGCCGGCCGACCTGCCGCAGGCCTTCGACGGTGTCGGCGATCGTCTCGGCCGGGTCGCGCTGGGTGATGCCGAGATCGTGCCGGCTGGGCTCGTCATCGGATTCGGGCATCTGGGTGTAGTACTGCATCGCGGCCGAATTGATCGGCGTCTCGAACGGCAGGAACGGCCCCACCACGTCGAGCAACCGTCCCGCACTGCGCAGCGCAACGTCGGGGACGGGGTAGACGATCAGGGTCTGGCCGGCTGCGGCGCCGATCATCGAGGCCAGCGTGTCGACCGGAACCCGTTGTCCGCCTGCCATGTAGCGGCGGGGGCCGCGGCCCGGCTCGAGCAGAGCCACATGCAGGTCGGCGAGATCGCGGACGTCGATGACGATCCAGGCCGCGCTGCGGCCGGGCACTCCGTGCATCTTCACCGACGCCTCGACACCTTCGGCGGCCTCACCGAACTGGTCGCCGGCCGGCGGGCCGAGCACCATGCCGGGGTAGGTGATGTTGACCGGCGCGCCGCCGTCCTGCAGTCCGCGGGCATAGGCTTCCACCGCCGCCTTGGACCGGCCGTAGCCGTCGCTGCCACCGACCACCGGCAGGTCGGCGTGCAGCACCTTGAGGTCCGGGCGGAACAGAGCGGTGAAGCTCGATACGTGGACGATCGGGTCGATGCCGGCGTGCACCGCGCCGCCGAGCACGTTGCAGGCGCCTTCGAGATTGGTGTGCAGCATCTCGTCGGCCCGGCTGGGGTCAGTCGAAACCATTGCCGCGCAGTGGATCACCGCATCGCAGCCGTCCAGAGCGGCCGCGGTGGCGGCGGCGTCGGCGATGTCGCCGACCACATGGTCGCTGGTGTCGACGCCGATCTTGTCGGCGCTGGTGATCAACCGGTCAGGATTCCTGACCAGGAACCGCACGTCGTGTCCGGCGTCCTGGGCGGCCTTCGCCGTCCACGCCCCGACGAACCCCGTGCCACCGGTAACCAGAACTTTCATGTGTCCCCTCCGCTCGCCGCCGTGGCCGACGCTACCTTCCGGCGTTGTCCACAGTACGGACGCGCGTCGGCGTGGCTCAGGGGGTCAGCGTGCCCGGTCGGGCTTTACTGTTATCCCATGGAGGGGCAACCGCAGATGCCGACCGGATTCGATCGCCCGCGGGTGGATCCCGGCGCATTGGCGCTGGCAACGGTCGCGGGCGCGGTGGCGTTCATTCTGGGTCCCGGCGAGTGGGACCTGCTCGCCGTCGTCGTCGGGGTGATGTTGCTGTGCATCCTGCTGGCACACCACATCGCCGCACCCGCGGCGCGGACGCCGCGCTCACTGCTGCTGCGAGGGGCGTTCGGCGCCACCACCGGTCTGGCGTTCTGCATCGCGACCGCACCCGCGATCCAGCACTTCGTGGTGACGCCGTATTTCCACAGCGAGACCGACGACGGGTTCTCCGACGACGCCTGGCACACGACCGTCGTGCTCGCGGTGATGTGGTTCTTCGTCGCCACGCTGATCACGGTCTGGGAGCCGCGGATCGCCCGCTGGCTGGACACGCCGCGCCGGCGCAGCGCCACCGACCAGTCGTAGTTGACGTCCGTCAAGTAATTCCGAGGATGCGGCCTTCCGGGGCCGGACACTGCTATAGGTTGGCCGCGTGCACTCCTCGTTGCGTCCGCAGTTGATCGAACGTCCCACCGACCTGACCGCCGAGTGGCTGACCACCGTGCTCGGACAGGGCACCGTCGCCGGGTTCACCCTCGACCGCATCGGCACCGGCCAGATGAGTGAGTGCTACCGCGTCAACCTGACCTACGACGCCGAGGGCTCGGGCCCGGCCTCGGTGGTGCTCAAGGTGGCCGCGGCCGACGCCAGCAGCCGCCAGACCGGCCAGGCGATGGGTCTCTACGAACGCGAGGTCCGGTTCTACACCGACATCGCGCCGAGCCTGGGTGGACCCGTCGCGCCGTGCTATCACGGCGCCTACGATCCCCAGACCGGTGCGTTCGACCTTCTCCTCGGAGACGCCGCGCCGGCCCAGGTCGGCGACGAGATCCGCGGCGCCTCAATCGAACAGGCGAAGCTGGCGCTCACCCAGATCGCCCTCGTCCACGGCCGGGTGCTGGGCAGCGAGGCGTTGGAGGGCGCGGATTGGCTCAACCGCGAGTCGCCGGTCAACCAGGGGCTGATCAGCGCGCTGTACGCGGGCTATCTCGACCGGTACCAGGACCAACTGGCGCCGGAACATCGGGACGTGTGCGACAGGTTCGTCGCGTCGTTCGACGCTTATATGGCCGCCGAGGCGGAGCCGGACCGGCCGCGCGGCCTCGTCCACGGCGACTTCCGGCTGGACAATCAGCTCTTCGGCCAGGACGGGGCGGACCGGCCGCTGACCGTGGTGGACTGGCAGACCGTGACCTGGGGGCCGGCGTTCACCGACGCGGCCTACTTCCTCGGGTGCGCGCTGCCCGTCGAGCAGCGGCGCGAGCACTACGACGCGCTGCTGGCCGACTACCACGCCGCTCTCGGCGCGTCGGGGGTCACGCTCGACGAGGTGCGCGAGGGGGTGCGCCGGCAGAGCTTCTTCGGCGTGCTGATGGCCATCGTGTCGCCGATGCTCGTCGAACGAACTGCGCGCGGCGACGAGATGTTCATGGCGATGATCGCGCGCAACTGTCAGCATGTCCTGGACACCGACGCGCTGGCGCTGCTGCCCGCACCGACCATCCCGGAACCGTTGCAGCCCAACGCCGACGACGAAGGCCGCCATTCCCCGAACGAAGACGCGCTGTGGAGCGAGAGCTGGTACTTCGACTTCGTGGACGCCGACCAGCAGATCGGAGGATGGATCCGGTTGGGCCTGATCCCGAACGAGAACCACGCCTGGGTCAACGGTCTGCTCAGTGCGCCGGGCGCCCCGACCATCGCGCTGCTAGATTTCGACGCCCCACTTCCCGAGGACCACACCCGTGTCCGCGCCGACGGCATCGAGTTGGACATCGACGTGCCGGCGCCGCTGCGCACCTACCGGGTGGCGCTGCGGGGGCGGGGCGAGGCCCACGACGACCCCGCCGCGATCCTGCGCGGCGAGGCGGGCCGGCCCGTCGACGTGTCGATCGACCTCACCTGGACGACCGTCGGGCAGCCGTATCAGTACCGGATCTCACCGCGCTACGAAATCCCCTGCACCGTAACGGGAACCGTGGTCGCCGACGGGCGCACCCATGAGTTCACCGCGGTCCCGGGTCAACGCGACCACTCGTGGGCGGCGCGGGACTGGTGGAGCATGGACTGGGTGTGGACTGCGCTGCACCTCGACGACGGCACGCACCTGCACGGGGTGCAGCTCCTCATCCCCGGCACTCCACCGATCGGGATCGGCTACGCCCAGCGGGACGGCGACGGGCTCGTCGAGCTCACCGCGGTCACGGCGCGAACAACGTTCGCCGACAACGGGTTACCGGTCTCGGCTGAGGTCGATTACGAGCCGGCGGGCATCACCGCCGCCATCGACGTGCGCGGTCACGCTCCGGTGCTGCTGACGTCCTCGGACGGCCGGCTCAGCCAGTTCCCCCGCGCGTGGGGGACGGTCACGACTGCCGACGGCCGCACCGGGACCGGCTGGATCGAGTGGAACCGCAGCCAGGGCTGAGGTTTCCGGCGTTGCGCTAACCCGTGGTGCTCTGGATCTGCACCAGGTTGCCGCAGGTGTCGTCGAGCACCGCGGTCGTCACGGGTCCCATGTCGACGGGCTCCTGCGTGAACCGGACGCCGCGCTCGCGCAGCCGTGCGTATTCCGCCCGGACGTCGTCGACGACGAACGCGGTGTACGGGATTCCGTCGGCGACGAGCGCGTCCTTGAACGGCTTCACAGCAGGGTGAGCGTCGGGTTCGAGGACCAGTTCGGCGCCGTCGGGATCCTCCGGGGCAACGACGGTGATCCATCTCGGCCCGCCCACCGGAACATCGTGTTTCTTCTCGAAGCCCAGCACCTCGGTGTAGAACCGCAGTGCCTTGTCCTGATCGTCGACGAAAATGCTCGCATAGCTGATTCTCATGGCGTCCCCTCCTCGGAGTCGGTGCGCTTCACCCACCGCTCGGCGATGTCGCGCAACGGTGCGACGTTGATGTGGTGGAACTTGTAGCGGCCGTCGCGACGGGTCGCGACCAGGCCCGCCGACTCCAGCACATCCAGGTGCTGGGACGTCGACTGGCGGGACGCGCTGATGCCGTGCTTGGTCGCCAGACGTGCGCAGATCTCGAAGAGTGTCTGGCCGTCCCGTTCGGTCAGCTCGTCGAGGATGGTGCGCCGCGTGGGGTCGGCCAAGGCCTTGAAGACGTCACCCACAGCTCGACAATAGGCAAGTAAGGGCTTGCCTGTCAACGGGTCGGGGCGCGGTGGTCAGCCGTCGGTGTGGTTCCACGGGGTGTCGGCGACGGTCGATGGGGCGGGCAGTCGCGACTCCGGCAGCGGCGGAACCGCTTTGAGCAGCGGATTGCGGTCCCGGAGGGCGCCCGAGGTCCGTCCGCGGCCCCAGCCGACCATCTCCCGGTACCCGCCGAACAGGCCGGCGCGGGTGACCGTCGCGGCGTCGGCGTGCGGGCTTTCCGGCCCGACGGGGCCCGAGACGGGGGAGACGTAGAGCGCATCGACGGGGCAGTACGCCTCGCACATGAAGCAGGTCTGGCAGTCCGATTGCCGGGCGATCACCGGGATGCCGTCAACACCGCGGTCGAATACGTCGGTAGGGCAGACCTTGACACACACGTCGCACGCGATGCAGGCGGCGGCGTCGACGATCTCGATCATGCCACCGCCTCCGCCGAGTCGAGTTGCGGCAGAACCGGATCCGGCGCGGTCCAGACGTCGTCGAGCCCGCCGACCAGTATGCGGTGCGCGAATCGATGATCGGTGTCGGGCAGGTCCTCGCGGCGGTGCAGGCCGCGGGTCTCGGTGCGCGCGAGCGACGCCGCGGTGATCCACCGCGCCGTCGCGACCAATGCGACGGCCTGCCTGGTCTTGTACGCCTCGCGGGCCGGCACCGGCGCCAGCCCGCCGGCGATGTCCCGCCACACCTGCGCGAGCGCGTCGGCGGACTCGGTCAACCTGTCCTGCGCTTTGAGGTGACTGCGCATCGGCGGCAGCACGTGGGCCTGTGCGGCGCGCACCACCTCGTCGACGGTGGGCGCGTCGACCGGTCCGGGCCGCAGACCGACCGGTTCGGCCTCGGCGATCTCGGCTCCGGTGCGGCGACGGCTGAACTCCGCGGCGCCGCGCCCGGCGAAGGTTCCCGACGCGATCGCCCACGAACCGTTGTGACTGCCCCCGCCGCTGATCGCCCCGGTGATCAACTCCCGGGTGGCCGTATCGCCCGCGGCGAACAGACCCGGAACGGTGGTGGCACAGTCCGGTCCGGTGAGCCGGAGGCCGCCGGTGCCGCGCACCGAGCCCTCGTAGACCATGCGGAGCGGGTAGGCCGTGACGAACGGATCGATGCCCGCCTTGTCCAACGGCAGGAAGTAGTTGGGCTGCGCGTCGCGCATCGTCTGACGGATGTGCTCGGGCGCCCGGTCCAGCCTGGCGAAGACGCGCTGCCCGCGGGCCAGCGCCCGCTGCGCATCCTTGCGTCCGGCCAGTCCGCGTTCGGTGGGGAAGGGCCGGCCGTGCTCGTCGTAGAAGCTGGCCCACTGCAGCATGCGTCCCTTGGTGTGGGTGCCCCACTCGGGTGCCAGCGCGTAGGCGGTGCAGAACTCCATGCCCGACAGCTGGGCACCGACCTCGGCGGCCATCAGGTATCCGTCGCCGGTGCCGACGTTGGTGCCGAACGACCCGGACAGGAACGCGGTCCCGCCCGTCGCGAGCACCACCGCGCCGGCGGTGACGCGCCACTGCCGTCCGCCGTCCTGGCGGGCAATTCCACGGGCTCCGTTGACGATTCCGTCGGTGTCGGTGGTGAGCGCGGTGGCGGGATGGTGATCGAGGATCTGCACGCCGCTGCGGTGGGCCTTGCGGCGCATCCGGCGCATGTACTCCGGGCCCTGCAGGCTGACCCGGAGTTGCCGGCCGTCGTCACCGACCGGGAACGGGTAGCCCCACTCGGCGAGTTGCTCGATGCGGTCCCATGACGCGGACAGCACCCGCGACATCCAGTCGGCATCGGTCAGACCTCCGGCGGCGGCCTCGCGTTCCCGCATGGACTCGTCGCGGCGCGGACCGGGTGGGATCAGCCACAGGTTGTTGCCGCCGGCGGCGGTCGCTCCGCTGGTTCCGCAGTAGCCCTTGTCCACCAGGGTGACTCGGCTGCCCGCTTCGGCGGCGGTGATCGCGGCCCAGGTGGCCGCCGGGCCGCCGCCGATCACCAGGACGTCGGTGACATGGATGTCGACGTCACCGGCTGCGGTCATGCCCGACCTCCTCCTGCACGCCCAGTTCGGCCAGCAGCGCGCGGCGAAGCTCGTCGAAGCCGTCGTCGCCGCGGCTGCGCGGGAACGGCAGGTCCACCCGGCGGTCCAGCGAAACCTTGCCGTCGGAGAGCACGACCACCCGGTCGGCGAGCAGGATCGCCTCGTCGACGTCGTGGGTGACGTGCAGCACGGCCATGTGCCTGCGGGCCCACAGATCGTGCAGCAGACGGTACATCTTGAGCCGGGTCAGGGCGTCCAGCGCGCCGAAGGGTTCGTCGAGCAGCAGCAGGTCGGGTTCCCGCACCAGCGCGCGAGCAAGCGAAACGCGTTGGGCCTCACCGCCGGACAGCGACAGTGGCCAGGACCGCGCCTTGTCGGACAGCCCCACCTCATCGAGCGCGGCCTGCCCGCGCGCGGTCCTGCCCGGCGCGTCGGGGCCTGCGTCGGGCAGCGCGAAGGTGACGTTGGCCAGCGCGCGTCGCCAGGGCAGCAGACGCGGATTCTGGAAGACCACGGCCCTCGACCGCGGCACGATCACCGACCCGTCGGCCTGGCCGTCGAGCCCGGCGAGGATGCGCAACAGCGTGCTCTTGCCCGAGCCGGAGCGGCCCAGCATCGCGACGAACTCGCCGTCGGCGATGTCCAGATCGAGACCGTCGAGGACCTGCTGGGCGCCGAACGCCCGCCGCAGGTCGCGCACGGTGACCACCGAAGTGCTCATGCCGTGGCCTCGAAACCGGCGAAGCCGTTGCGCCAGGACAGCAGCAACCGCTCCAGCAGTCGCACCAGCGCGTAAGAGGCCAGGCCGAGCACCGCGTAGATGACGATCACCAGCAGGGACACGTCGAACTGCAGATTGGTCTGTGCGCGCGACATCAGGAAGCCGATGCCCTCGGTGGTGTTGATCATCTCGGCGAAGATCAGGCTGAGCCAGGCGCTGGACAGTCCGAGGCGAAGGCCGACAAGGAAATTCGGCATTGCGCCGGGCAGGATGACCTGGGTGATCAGCGTCGTGCGGCGAGCCTCGAGGGTCTGGGCCATCTCCACCAGCTGTTGGTCCACGCCGCGGATCCCGGAATAGGTGTTGATGTAGATCGCGATCGCGACACCGAGGGTGATGAGGACGATCTTCGGTCCCTCACCGATGCCCATCCAGATGATGAGCAGCGGGGTGAGCGCGAAGTTCGGGACCGCTTTGAGGATCTGCATGCTCCAGTCGAGCAGGTCCTCGCCGGTGCGGGTCAGCCCGGCGAACACCGCGAGCAGCACCCCGAGCGTGATTCCCAGCACCGTGCCGATCAGCACCCGGGTGGTCGAGGTGCCGATGTGCAGGGCGAGCTGGCCATCGGTCAGCAGGCGCCACGCGGTGACGGCCACATCCGACGGCGGCGGGAACAGATCTGTATTGAGCAGTCCGGTGCCCGAGCCGACGGTCCACGCGGCCAGGATCAGCACCGGGCTGACCATCCGGCGCACCGGGCGGGGGATTCGTGCCCAGATGCCGCGCCGGCGGCGGTGACCGGCGACGACGTCGATCAGTTGCGGTGCGGGCTTTCCCGGACGAACGGGTGCGGCGACAACGGTCACGACTGCGCTCCGGCCCACTCGCGTACCGAGTACTGGCCTTCCAGGGAGCCGTCGGCCTCGAGGAAGTCGTAGGCGGCCTGAAGCTGGTCCACGCCCTGCGCCGGGAACGGGTCGGTGTTGAACTCGTCGGGCCGGGTCGACTCCTTGACGAACGCGACGTCGGTGCCGTCGGTCTGCGCCACCCACTCGGCGTACTGGTCGAAGTTCTCCCGGATGTCCTTGTTGACCGCGGTGACGGCCTGGCGCCAGGCGTCGGCGAACTCGGGGTGCTCTTCGGTGAAGGTGGACAGCGCGATGTTCGTGCCGGTGCTGCCCAGACCGTGCCGGGACAGGCTGTCGATGATCGGGAAACCCTTGCTCTCCAGCTCGATGGCGCTGGCGCCGGTGACGACGGTGGCGTCGATCTGGCCCGAGCTCAGGCCGGCGATCGATTCGGGCGTCGGTACGTCGCGCACCTGGATCTTGCCGTTCAGGCCCGCCGCGTCGATGAGCTGCTTGGCGGCCCGGTCGCGGATGGTGCCCTGTGGCGCGGTCACCGATTTGCCGACCAGCCCTTCGATGTCGGTCGGACCTCCCTTGGCGCCGACCAGCCACGCATCGCCGTTGATCGAGTCGAGGGTCAACAGAACGACTTTCGGGTCCTTGCCGCGGGCGCGCAGCGCCGGGTTGTCGCCGATGGCGGCGACGTCGACGGCACCGGCGAACAACGCCGAGGCCACATCGCTGCCGGACTGGAAGAAGGCGTACTCGATCTTGTCGACGCCGGCGTCCTTGAGTTGCTCGGCAAGGATGCCCTGCTTGTCGCCCCAACCCAGCGAGCCCGCCGGAGTGCCGGTCGGCGAGGTCGCGCCGATGCGCAGCGTGTAGCCGTCTGCACCGTCATCGCCACTGCCACAGGCCACGGCCGAGCTCAGGACGGCAAGTGTCAGGGCGGTGCGCGCGAGGTGGCGGTACATAAATGGGCCTCCGGGAAGGGGTTATCGCGTCAGGAACGCGGATCGACCCCAGTAGATGTCGAAGGGCCCGGGGGAAGCGACAGTTTGGCTCAGTCTGACCGGAAAGCGCCGGTGTCGTAGGCGGCACGGGCACGTCGGATTTCGGGCAGGTGGGTCTCGGCCCACTCGAGCAGAGTGAGGATCGGCTGGCGAAGCGTCCTGCCCAGCGGCGTGATCCGGTACTCCACGGCCACCGGACGGGTGCTGACCAGTCTGCGTTCGACCACACCGTTGCGCTCCAACTTGCGCAGGGTCGCCGTCAGCGACTTCTGGGTGACCGCGGGGATGGCCCGACGCAGGTCGTTGAACCGGCGTGGCTGCTCGCAGAGCAGATTGAGCACGCTCAGCGACCACTTGTCGAGCACCTGGTCGAGCAGTTCGCGATGTGCGGTGGAGATCAGGAGGCCTCCGTCGAAGGCTTCCGCGGTATCGGTCATGAAACCTCGTCAAAAAGGGAGAGATGGATGCCGCCAGGGCACTCGCGTTCTACGAGACGATCCCGTCCTACGCCAGGGTGATCGAACGCGAAGGCGTCTACTCGGTCGCCGACCTGGCCGCTGTCGGCGACGCCGGAGTCATCCGACGCCATCTGCAGCGCTACTACGACGCGGGGGCCACCGACGTCGTCCTCAACCCCCTCGACCCGGCCACACTGCCCCAGGTGTGGGACATCGCCGGATCATTGACGAACGCCGCTGCACAGACGAATTCGAAGGAGACGCCGTGAACCGACTGCCACTGACCGAGATCTACCGCGGGTACCTGGGGTGCCTCAACGAGAGGCGATGGGACGACCTCGGGGAGTTCGTGTGCGACGACGCGATCCACAACAAGCGGCCACTGGGACTCGACGGGTACCGGGCGATGCTGGAATCGGACACCGCGGCGATACCGGATCTGAGATTCCGCGCCGACATCGTCGTCGAGCACGATGATGTGCTGGCCGCTCTACTGGCCTTCGACTGCACCCCGACGCGGCCGTTTCGCGGCTTCGAACCGACCGGCGCGCAGATCTCTTTCACCGAGCATGTGTTCTACCGGTTCCGCGACTCGAGGATCGCCGAGGTGTGGTCGCTGGTCGACACCGAAGCCATCGGGGCACAGCTCGGCCGCTGAGCACCGGGGGATTCGGGTAGTCGACTACGCGTGTGTGCGGATGCCGACGCGCTTAACGTCACCGAGGTCAGAAGGCGATCGGTGGAGGTACCCGATGAGCTTCACATCCAAGGCCGAGTGTTTCCGCCTTGCTGTGCGTCGGGAACGCGGCCAGCATCCGATGCTCGATCCGGATCACCTCGGGGCTGATGTCACCGGGCCCGTAACCGATCCAATTACCTGCGGCGTCTCTGGCCATCGGTCGTCCTTTCGGTGAATCGTGTTGCGCTGCCGTCTATTGACACAAGAATCTCGCCGCGGAGTCGTACAGGAACGCCGCGTCCCCCTCGGCCAGTGCGGTGGACTGGCTGATCTCGGCGATCGACGCGTCCCTCGGCCGGCCGCACGTGCCGCGCCCGACCTGCAGGAGCTGGTCCGGCGGTCCGCCGATGCCGGCGTTGCTCAGGTCGTACAGGTAGTCGGCGTCGTCGGCCGCTGCCGTGGCAGCGCCACCGAGGCAGACCATCCCGAGAGCCAGGCACACGCCGATGAGTCTGCGTGCAGTCCTCGTCGTTCTGCTCATGTCACACCCTGCTTTCGTGGTCGGGCGGCGGTGTCCGGTGGGGACATCAGTAAGGGTGGTCTCGCGCCGAGTACGCCGCACGCGTAGTCGGCTACCTGTGTCACCCCGAGTGCAGGTAGGCCACTACGGTGTCGCGGTCTCGGGCGGCGGCCGAGGATCGGACCCAGACGAACGACCGACGCGGGGGCTGCACCATGACGACTACGGAAAGCACACAGTCCGTCCAGACGGAGAAGAAGCCGGATCCGACAGTGCTGCGCGCGCTGCCGCCCACGGACTTCGGCACCGCGAACGGCGACGCCACGGGTGGGCCGCGCCGTGCCGGGGGCATCGAGGTGCGGGTGCACGGCATCGGTGACCACTCCACGTTCAGCGCGCTCGGGCGGCCGAAGTACAAAGAGCTGGTGGACAGCCGGGTGTGGATCGGTGAGGTGCCACCGGTACCGGGTCACCCACTGCGCCTGGTGAACTGGAGCCGGGCCAACCGCCAGATCACCCGTCATCTCGGTTGGTACCTGGCGTTTCCGTTCACCCTGTTGAACGTCGCCGGCTATATGGAGCTGCCCGACCGGTCCCGTCACCTGATGCGCGCCGGGATCGCGCTGGCGAGCCTGTGCCTGACGGTGTCGATGGCGGCCTGGATCAGCGTCATCTTCGAGACTGCCTGGAGGTCGTTGGCCCGGGGCGACGACCGACTGACCGGGGTGCTGCTGCAGGGTGTCGGGCCGGGGATCCTGATCGCTTTCGTGGTCTACCGGATGATCGCCGGGCGGGCCCTCGTCGACAGGGCGGGCAGACTGATCTCGCTGACCAGCATCGCGGTGCTGGTGGGCATGATCTTCTATCTGCATTCGAAGCCGGCCTCCCAGCTACACGACTGGGTCCGCCGATTGCTCACCCCCGCAGGTGATCCGGGTGTGGCCGTCGACCCTATGAGCCTGATCGTCGCGGTCACCACGGGAGTGGTGTTGGTGGTGGCGTTGTGTCTGTGTGCACTGGCGCTGTGGAAGAAGACCGACGGTGCCGCACTGGCGGGGGCGGCACTGCTGCTGGTTCTCGCGATCACGCTGCTGCACGCGGCCGGCTCGATGCTGCGCAAGTTCTTCGACAGCGTGTTCATCTTCATACCGCCGAAGACCGGCCCGCCCGTGCACGTTTCGGCCGAGGACGCGATACGGCACGTGCTGCTTCCGCGATACGACGATCTCAGCGCGAAAGTCATCGCGCGCGTGCCCAAAGCGCTGAGCATCGACCTGATCCCGGTGTTCTTCCTGGGCATGCTCGCGGTGTTCGCCATGGTCTTCTGCGCCGAACTGGCCAAGCAACGCAAGGCCATCGCACGGGCGGAGGAAACGCGGCTGACCGGCTGTTACAAACGGCCCAGCGGCACACACGAACTGGTGGGCGCACTGCCGAAGCGTCTGGCGCCGCCGGTGGCGGTGGGCCTCGTCGCCACCGCGGGCCTGTGGGTGTTGATGTACCGGGCACTGGCCAATGCCGATCCATGGCTGGTCGCCGACTTCCTGATCGTGCTCCAGGTCGCCGGCGCCGCGGCGATCGTCATGGTCGTGATCCGCAGGCCGGAGAGATTCGCGGCGAGGCTGCGGAGCGCCTTCGGATCGATCGCCGACATCGCCGGGTTCTGGGCGCCGGATCTGCATCCGCTGGCCGGGGCCTCGTACCGGCGTGCGCTGCTGGCCGGTATCCGGCAGACGATCAACGATCTCGCGCTGGAGTACCCGAACACCCCGCTCGCCCTGGTCGGACACAGTCAGGGGTCGGTGGTGTGTGCCTGGTTCGTGCACGGCGGGCACTGGACCGAGCAACCCACCGAGGGCCAGAGCGACCGGGACGCGCTCAAAGCCCGCATGCATCACACGTCGAACAACAGCCGCTCGGACCGGATCGCGTTGTTCACCTGTGGCTCGCCGCTTTCCACGCTGTACCGGACGTTCTTCCCGCGGTACTTCGACGCCGAGTTCTTCACCAAGACGTGGGGCATGACGTACAAGGGCACGTGGTGGCGCAACTACTGGCGCAAGACCGATCCGATCGGGTCGCCGGTACGCATGCGGCGGGAGACCGACAACGTCGACGTCACCGAACGTCGGGAGGACGAGACGCTCGGGCACGGCGAGTACTGGCGCCACGAGCGTCTGCGCGCCGGCATCGACCGCTTCTTCGAGACCGCGAATGCCACGCCGGCGGTGCGCCGGGTGGGGGTATCCCAGGTCGGGCACTGACGGTTCACGGTTCAACGGCTCACTCACCGCTTCGCCACCGCCCACAGAGGCCCATCTCGCAACTCCCGGTTACGGAAACGGGATGGGCGGGATCGCGCTCGGCAGCTGGACCGGGGGGATGGCGCTCGGCAGCTGGACCGGGGGGATGGCGCTCGGCAGTTGCACGGGCGGGATCGCGCTCGGCAGCTGCACCGGCGGGACCGCATTCGGCAACACCACCGGCGGAACATCGCTGGGTAACGGGAACGGGACCGGGGGCAGGGGTGGAACAGGCAGTGTGGTCTCGGGTTGGTCGGAAACGATGAGCCGGTCGGAAGTCGTACTGCAGCCGAGGGTCATCGCCAACGCGGCCGACATACATACGAGCAACCCTGTCGGTCGCCGCGGCGGTCCGGTGATCGCAGGCACTTTCCCACCTCCTCGACGAGGATGCCTTCGACGCTACACCGGGTCCCGCGGCGCACCGTGCCTGTCGGTGCCGGCTCCCTGGTTCGACTACTACGACGCCGACGCCGACGCCGGCGATCTCGAACCGCCGGAGAACCTGGCGAACGTCACCAGTGTCGGCAATATGCTTGGTGTGGTGGAAGATCCGTTCGTGCCGGTCGACCCTGCGAACGTGGTTGCGCTGGGCGTCGGCGGATCGGACGCGGTCACGGACGGGAAGTGGTAGCGCGGGATCGCGACCTGAACGCCGTCGTGTGGCCGATCTCACGACGGCTGTAACGGCGCGGAAACAGTCAGCGAACATCGACGTCGCCCGCGTGTAGTCCACTGTCTCCCGACATCGCAGATCTCGGGGACGGAGAAGCGCCGGTGACGTGCACGGATATCGACACTCCTGACTTCACCGCGATCGCCACGGCGATGGCCTCCACCGACACCGAGGTGCGTGTCCGCGGCGCCATCGACTTCCTGCGCATCGAGACAGGCTGCGACACCTTCCTCGTCGCCTACAAGCCTCCGCAGAGTGCCGGTTTCGCACTGGTGAAGTCGGTCGGCTATTCGGATTCCGTGGCAACGTATCTGAGCTCGGACATCCAGTCGATGCCCGAGTTCCAGACGCAGTTCTCCGACCACTCGCGGATCACCGACTGGTTCGACGTGCCCGAATTCGCCGACTCCTACAGCGGCGCGGAGATTCTGCGCCCGGAGGGCTTCACCAACGGTTTCCTGATGGTGCTGCACGACGGCGCCGGCGACATCGTCGGCATGTGCCAGGCCAACATGGAGCGGCCGCAGTTCTCGGCACGCAGCCGCTGCATGATCGAGACAGCCCGGCCGCTGTTCACCAAGTACGTGACGCGGATACGCGCCGAGGCCAGGGCGCACCTGACCCCACGCGAGCAGGACATCCTGGCTCTGCTGCGCGGCGGCCTGTCCAACGCTGAGATCAGCGAACGGCTCTACCTCTCGCCGCGCACCGTCAGCACCCACGTCGAGAAGGTGTTACGCAAACTCGGCGTGGCCAATCGCGTCGCCGCCGCCGTGCACGCCACCGAACTCGAGCTCGGCGCTCCGTAACATCCCGGAAACCGTTCGGCTCCAGTGAAATACGTCAGATGACGGATACCGGGCCGCTCGGCTCGCGCCTACTCTGATTTTCGAAGTCGCCGCCAGTCACTGCCCGCCGGGGTGCAGTGTCCACCACAGCGGCGTGCGTCTCTTCCGACACCCGGAGGCCCCACAGATGACCTACCGACCGTCAGGTGGCACGCGGTGAAGCGGCTCGCCTCGGTGTGCGCCATCGCCCTGCTCACGATCGCCGCCGGTGTCGGCTGCGGACGGGAACCCGTACAGACAGGCAACATCTTCGTCATCGCGATCGAGTCCGAGGCCGACGTCCTCGACCCGCAGGTCGCGGGCGGATGGGTGACCTGGCGGATCAACCGGCAGATCTTCGAACCACTGGTCGACCAGGATCTGACCATCCCGTCCGCCGAGGCGACCATTCCGCCGCTGAAACCGGGACTCGCCGAATCGTGGGACGTCTCCGACGACGGGCTGGACTACACGTTCCACATCCGGCAGGGGGTGCGCTTCCACGACGGCACCCCGTTGGACGCGAAGGCCGTGGAGTACAACGTCCGCCGCATGTGGGACAAGGAGTCCCCGATGTACTCGGCACGGGCCGGCGGCCAGACCGGATTCGTCTGGAAGTTCGTCGAATCCGTGGACGTGCTCGACGAGTACACGCTGAGAATCCATCTGAAGCAGCCGTTCTCGGAGTTCCTGCGGATGCTCACCCAGGGCGGCAACGGTTCCGCCGCCATCATCAGCCCGACCGCGCTGCAGACCTACGGCGACGACATCGCCGACCATCCCGTGGGTACCGGACCGTTCAAGTTCAAGGAACGCATCCGCGGAGAACGCATCGACCTCGTCCGCAACGACGACTACTGGGGCAACGTGCCCAAGATCGACGGCGTCGTGTTCCGGCCACTGCCCGATCCGTCGGCACGCACCGCCGCGCTGCGCTCCGGGGACGTCGACATGATCGCGGTGCCCAACCCCGACAGCATCGACAACCTCGTCAGCGAGGGATATCAACTCTCCGAGGGTATTCCGCCGCACACCTGGTACCTGTCGTTCAACATGAAGGACCGCTACACCTCGATCCCCGAGGTGCGTCAGGCGATCAACCTCGCGGTCAACCGCGACGGCATGGCGCGTGACCTGCTGCGCGGATCGGTCACCCCGGCCTATGGCGTCCAGGCCATCTCGGCCGGCGGATATGTCGAGCGCCGAGACGTCTACGAGCGCAACCTCGACAAGGCGCGTGAGCTGCTCGCGTCGGTCGGCCTGGGGAACGGCTTCAAAACCACGCTGATCACCTCCACCGACGGCTCGGGGCAGATCATGCCCGCGCAGATGGCCGAGTACCTGCAGCAGAACCTGGCCGAGATCGGCGTCGACCTCGACATCCAGACCCAGGAATGGATCTCGTATCTGGGTGTGTGGGCACGCGGAGCGCAGGAGGGCGTCGGGATGGCCCAGATGTCCTGGGGGATGACCAGCCCGTACTGGCTCTACATCGTCACGTCCTCGGAGCTGCAGGCGCCCAACGGTCCCAACGTCGGCTACTACTCCAACCCCGAGCTGGATGAGGCGATGAACAACGCGATCACCGCGCTGGATCCGGCGGAGGCCGAGAAGTGGTGGCGGGAGGCCAACAACATCGTCAGTGACGACGCCGCCCTCGTCCCGATCGTGAACGACAAGGCGCCCTATGTGCTCGCCCCGTACGTCTCCGGCTTCGTGTCGGCCAGCGAGGAGTGGTACGACCTGACGGAAGTGAGGCTCGAACAATGACCCGTGTTGTCGGAAGTCGGCTGCTGTCAACGGCTCTGGTGCTGTTCGGGGTCAGCCTGATCGTGTTCCTGCTGCTGCAGATGGTGCCCGGTGACCCCGCGGTGACGATCCTGGGCACCGGGGCGACCGCGGAGACCGTCGCCGCGCTGCGCACCGAGCTGGGCCTGGACCGGGCGCTGCCCGTCCAGTTCTTCGAGTACCTCGGTGGCCTGCTGCAGGGCGACCTGGGCCGGTCGCTGACGGTCAATGCGCCCGTCACCGACATCATGGTGCCGAGATTCGTCAACACCCTCATCCTGACCGGCGCCGCGCTGGTGCTGTGCATCGTGGTGGCCGTGCCGCTCGGCGTCATCGCCGCGCACAAGCAGTACAGCATCTTCGACCGCGCCTCCATGGTCATCTCGCTGGCCGGCGCGAGCGTCCCGGTCTACTGGTTCGGCCTGCTGCTGATCGGCGTCTTTTCGATCACGCTGGGCTGGCTTCCCACCTCCGGGATGTACAACCCGCGTTTTCCCGGCGGGCTGACCGACCTGATGGCCCACCTTGTGCTGCCCGCCATCGCGGCGGCGTTGGTGCCGCTGGCGGTGATCGCGCGGATGACGCGCAGCGTGATGGTCGACATCCTGGCCCAGGACTACATCCGCACCCTGCGCGCCTCCGGGCTGTCGACGACGTCGGTGCTGTGGCGCCACGCGCTGCGCAACGCGCTGCCCCCGGTGGTCAACGTGATCGGCCTGCAGGTCGGCTACCTGCTGGGCGGGGTGGTGTTCGTGGAGGTCGTGTTCGGCTGGCCGGGTCTGGGCCAGCAGCTCTACACCTCGATCACCCAGCGCGACATCCCGGTCGTGCAGGCCGGTGTGCTGTTCATCGCGTTGGCGTTCGTGATCATCAACCTCTTCGCCGACACGGCGGTCGGCCTGCTCGATCCGCGCACCAGAAGGAAGGCCACAGCATGAGTGCGATGACCGATGCGGCGGTCGGGATGGGCCGCTCCCTGGTCGGGGCCCGTCGTGCCCCCGCGGGTGGCGACATGCGCGCCGAATCCGATGCCCCGCAGCCACAGTGGCGCCTCGCGGTACGTGCGTTCGGGCGCGACAAGTGGGCGGTGGTGTCGCTGGGCGTGCTGGTCCTGGTGGCGCTGGCCGCGGTCTTCGCGCCGCTGCTGACGCCCTACAGTCCGGTGGCTGGTGACCCGGTCAACCGGCTGGCCGGCATCGGCACCGACGGCCACCTGCTCGGCCTGGACGGGCAGGGTCGCGACATCTGGACCCGGCTGCTCTACGGCGGCCGCAACTCGTTGACCGTCGCGGTCGTCCCGGTGCTCGTCGTCTTCCCGCTGGCACTGATGATCGGACTGTTCGCCGGCTACCGGCGCAGCCGCGCCGGCGAGACGCTGATGCGGATCCTCGACGTGCTGTTCGCGTTCCCGTTGGTGCTGCTGGCGATCGCGCTGTCGGCGGTGCTGGGCGCGGGGCTGGGCAACGTGATGCTCGCGATCGGCATCACGCTGGTCCCGTACATGGCGCGGGTCGCCTACACCGCCACCGTTCAGGAGTCGTCCAAGGATTACATCGAGGCCGCCCGCGCCTACGGCGCCAACCCGGTGCTGCTGATGTTCCGCGAGCTGATGCCGAACGTGGTCGTCCAACTGCTCGTCTACGCCACCACGCTGTGCGGGCTGATGATCGTCGTGGCGTCGGGCCTGAGCTTCCTCGGCGTCGGCGTCATCCCACCCACGCCGGACTGGGGGATCATGACCGCCGACGGGAAAAACGTGCTGCTGGAGGGCATCTACCACGTCGCCACCATCCCGGGCCTGCTCATCCTTGTCGTCTCACTGGCGTTCAACCTCGTCGGTGACGGCATCCGTGACGCCCTCGACCCGCGAAAGCAGACCAACTGATGCACAACGCACTGGAGATCAGGAACCTGTCGGTCGACTTCCACACCGACGCAGGTGTGGTGCACGCGGTCAAGAACGCGAACATCACCGTCCGCGACGGCGGGATCCTCGGGCTGGTGGGGGAGTCCGGCTCGGGCAAGTCGGTCACCTCCCTGGCGGTGCTGCGTCTACTGGGCACCACCCGGGCCCGCATCACCAGCGGGGAGATCCTGTTCCGCGGCGAGAACCTGCTGGACAAGACCGACAAACAGATGCGCGCCATCCGCGGACCGCACATCGGCCTCGTCTCGCAGAACGCGCTGTCGGCGCTGGACCCGTCATTTACCATCGGCGCACAGCTCATGGAGGTGATCCGGCTGCACCAGCGCGTCGACAGGGCCGCCGCTCGAGCGAAAGCGCTCGAGGTGCTGGACCTGGTCGCCCTGCCGGACCCGAAGCGCCGGATGAAGTCCTACCCGCACGAGCTCTCCGGCGGTCAGCGTCAGCGCGTCGTCATCGCGATCGCACTGTCGTGCCGGCCCGAGCTGCTCCTGGCCGACGAGCCCACCACCGCGCTGGACGCGACCGTGCAGAAGCAGATCCTCGACCTGCTCGTCGAGATCAACCGGGAACTGGGCACGTCGATCCTGTTGGTGACCCACGACTTCGGCGTCGTTGCCCACGTGTGCACCGACGTCACCGTGATGCGCCGTGGGGACGTCCTCGAATCCGGCACCGTGGACCAGGTGCTGAACCGGCCCCAGCACCCGTATACCAAGGGACTGATGCGCGCGGTGCCGCGGCTGCGCCTCGACGACGCCGAACGCGGGGTGCCGCGCGCCGACCGGCGGCTGTTCGAGTTCCACGGCGACACCACGAAGGAGACCGCCGATGTCGCGTAACGAACCATTGATCCGCGTCACCGACCTCACCAAGGTGTTCTCCGTGCGCGGCGAGGACGGCAGACGCGGCGACTTCGTCGCGGTGGACTCGGTCAGCTTCGACATCCACCGGGGCGAAACCTTCGGCCTGATCGGTGAATCGGGGTCCGGCAAGACCACCACCGGCCGCATGGTCATGCGTCTGGAGACACCCACCTCGGGGTCGGTGACCTTCGACGGCAACGAACTGGTCGGCCTGTCGGACCTGGACATGCGCCGCTACCGACGGCACATCCAGATGGTGTTCCAGGACTCGGGTTCGGCGTTCAACCCGCGACGCAGCGTCGGCGCGCAGATCGCCTACCCGCTGACCCTCTTCCGTGCCGTCGACTCACCGGCCGAGGCCCGCAAGAAAACCCTGGAGCTGCTGGACCGGGTCGGCATGCTGCCGTCGCACTACGACCGCTACATCCACGAGTTCTCCGGTGGGCAGCGCCAGCGCCTCGGCATCGCCCGCGCGCTGGTCACCGACCCCGAGTTCGTCGTCCTGGACGAACCCACCGCGGCACTGGACGTGTCCGTACAGGCGCAGATCCTCAACCTGCTCAAAGACCTTCAGCGCGAACGCAAGCTGACGATGTTGTTGATCACCCACAACCTCGCGCTCGTGGAGCACATGTGCGAACACGCCGGCGTCCTCGACCACGGCAGGCTCGTCGAGTCCGGCCCGGTCGACCAGCTGCTCACCGAGCCGGGCACCGAGATCACCCGCAAGCTCGTCGACGCCGTGCTCGAACCGGACCTGACTGCGGCCGCCGGCTGAAAGGACACCATGACCGAAGTACTCGCCGCCGAACCCACCACGGTGCCCGACCCCGTCGACGCGGTACGCGCAGCGCTCGCCCAGATCGCCCGCACCGAGGACGCGGTGCAGGCGTTCGCCGCGGTCTTCGCCGACGAGGCGCTCGCCGTGGCGCAGCACCAGCGCGAGACCGGACCGGCCGGAGCGCTGGCCGGACTCCCGGTCGTCGTCAAGGACATCTACGACGTCGGCGGCTACCGCACCGGCAACGGATCACCGGGCGCCCCCGAGCATCTGGCCGCCGAGGACGCCGAGGCGGTGCGGCGGATACGCGCCGCAGGCGCGATCGTGCTCGGCAAGACCACCACCCACGAGTACGCCTACGGCGTCAGCACCCCGCCGACGCGGAACCCGTGGTCGCCGGACCGCATCCCCGGCGGCTCCAGCGGGGGCACCGGGGCTGCCATCGCCGCCGGGGTGACGACCGCCGGGCTGGGCACCGACACCGGAGGATCGATCCGCATCCCGGCCGCGCTGTGCGGGGTCACCGGCCACAAGCCGACGTTCGGCACGGTGAGCCGGCGCGGGGTCAGCGCACTCAGTTCCACGCTGGACCACACCGGGCCGCTGGGCCGCACCGTCGAGGACACCGTCGCCCTGCTGGAGGTGATCGCCGGCCACGACCCGGCCGATCCGTACAGCAGCACCGGGCCGGTGCCGGACTTCCGCAGCGAATTCGACCGCGGCATGGACGGTTTGACCATCGGGGTCGCCGAGCCGTACTTCTGTGACCGCCTGGCCCCCGACGTGGCCGCGACCTTCGACGACGCGGTGCGCATCCTGGAACGGGCCGGGGCAACGATCCGCCGGGTGACGTTCACCGACGTCGAGCTGTGCCCGCACGTGGTCAACGTCGTCTGCGGCGTCGAGGCCGCCACCTGGCACGCCGCCCAGACCGGCATGAGCCCGGACAAGTTCGGCGACGACGTGCGACAGGCCCTCGCCGTCGGCGCGGCCTACACCGGCGTCGAGTACCTGGAGGCGCTGCGCGCCCGCGCCGCGGTCATCGCGGGTATGGAGGCGATGTTCGCCGAGGTGGACGTGCTCGTGTCGGCCACCATCGCGATGACGGCCCCGCCGTACGGTTCGACCGAGGTCGACCTGGGCGGCACGACCGTACGGATTCTCGACGGCATCAACGCGCTGACTGTCCCCGCCAACGTCACCGGGATGCCGGCGCTGACCGTGCCCGCGGGTTTCGGCGCCGACGGACTGCCGATCGGCCTGCAGCTGATGGCCCGTCCCGGCGCCGACGCGACGGTGCTCGGCGCCGGACGCCGCTTCGAGACACTCGCCGGCGGTGTGCGCGTGCCAGTTCTGACGTGACCCTGCCGATGTGACCTACCACCGCAACCCCGAGGAGATGCCATGTCCCACACCACACCCGAACCATCCGCGGAGGAGATCGCCGCGGTCTTCGAGTACGCCGGCCTGACCGTCCCTGCGGAGCGGCTGGCCGAGCATTACGAGACCTATGCGTCCACCCTCGCGCTGATCCGCCGCGCCTCGGTCGACGAGCTGGGCGAGACCGTCCCCGCGGTCGGGTTCCACGCCGGCTGGCACTGACCGGTCCGCCCTACCAGCACTGAGAAAGGCACACCCTGATGGAACTGTACGAACTCCCGCTCATCGAGGTCGCGGCGAAGATCAAGGCCAAGGAGGTCTCGCCGGTCGAGGTGACCCGCTCGTCGCTGCAGCGGCTCGAGGAGACCGAGCCCGCGCTGACCGCGTTCGTCACCACCACACCCGAGATAGCTCTGGAGCAGGCCAAGATCGCCGAGAAGGAGATCGCCGACGGCAACTACCGTGGGCCGCTGCACGGCATCCCGTTGGGCGTCAAGGACCTCTACGACACCGCCGGGGTGAAGACCACCTCGAGCTCCGCGCAGCGGGACACCTATGTGCCCGAGGTCGACTCGGTGTCCGTCGCGAAACTCTTCGACGCCGGGATGATCCTGATCGGCAAGACTCACACGCACGAATTCGCCTACGGCGCAACGACACCGACTTCGGGGAATCCGTGGGCGCCGGACCGGACACCGGGTGGATCCAGCGGTGGCTCGGGTGCGGCCGTCGGTGCGGGTGTGGTGCACGTCGCGCTGGGCAGCGACACCGGCGGATCGATCCGCATCCCGGCGGCGTTGTGCGGCACCGTCGGGCTGAAACCGACCTACGGGCGCGCCTCCCGCGTCGGGGTGGCCTCGCTGTCCTGGTCGCTGGACCACGTCGGCCCGCTGAGCCGCAACGTGATCGACTCCGCGCTCGTGATGACGGCGATGTCCGGCTACGACCGGCGCGACCCCGCGACCGTGGATCGGCCCGTGCCCGACATGGCCGACGGCATCGACGCCGGGGTCGCCGGTAAGAAGATCGGCATCCCCACCAACTACTACACCGAGCAGATCGACCCCGAGGCCGCCGCCGCGGCCGCGACGGCCGCCGCGATCCTGGAGGGGCTGGGCGCAGAACTGGTCGAGGTGCAGATCCCGCTGGCCGAACACATCATCCCGACTGAGTGGGCGATCATGATGCCCGAGGCCGCCGCCTACCATCACGACCGCCTGCGCCACTCGCCGGAGAAGTTCACCGACGAGGTGCGCACGCTGCTGGAGATCGGAGCCGCGGAACTGGCCACCGACTACGTCAACGCGCTGCGGCTGCGCACCCTGATCCAGGGCGCGTGGCGGGACATGTACGACGGCATCGACGTGCTGCTCGCACCCACCCTGGTGGGCCCGGCGACGCTGCGGTCCGACCCGTTCATCACGTGGCCCGACGGCACGGCCGAGGCCGCGACGGCCGCGTACGTGCGCTACTCGGCGCCGGCCAATGTCACCGGGCTGCCGTCGCTGTCGGTGCCCGCCGCCTTCACCTCCGGCGGTCTCCCGCTCGGCGTGCAGATTCTCGGCAAGCCGTTCGCCGAGCCGGAGATCCTGCAGGTCGGCTATGCGCTGGAACAGAATTCGGACGTCGTCGGCCGGATCGCCCCGGTCACCGCAAAGGCGGCCTAGCGTGCGGTTGCTCGACGACGTCGTCGGGTGGGTCCACGACGACGTCGTCGCCTCCCGGCTGCAGGAGCTGCGCCACCAGCACGCCGTGGAGTACGTGCACCTCGACGTCTACGACCTCGACCGCAGGCGGTTGCGGGTGACCTCCGACGCGGGCGTGGACTATGCCGTCGCGCTGACCGGCGACACCGGGCTCGCCGACGGCGCCGTGCTGCTGCTGGAGGACGACCGTGCCGTCGTGGTACGTGCCGGCGCACCGACTCGGATGACGTTGCGGGCGTGCGACATCGGGTCGGCGTTACAGCTGGGGTTCCTCGCCGGGCATCTGCACTGGAAGGTCGACCGCGACGACGACACGCTGGTCGTGCACCTGGAGTCGGCGGAGTCGGACTACACGGCCCGCATCGCCGATCTGCTGGACAGCGGCCGCGTCGAGCGTGTCGATGACTGACGCGGGGCAGCTGCTCGCGGCGATCAGGTTCGCCGACAGTGCGTTTCCCTCCGGGAGCTTTGCGTTCTCGTCGGGGCTGGAGGGGTCGCACCGCGACGGCCTGGTGTGCGACGAGGACGACGTCGCCGCGTTCGTCGCCGAGCAGCTGCACGGCCGCTGGCACCACTGTGACCGGGTGCTGCTGCGCAGCGCATGGGCCGCAGACCCGGCCGCGGCCGACCAGCTCGCCGAGGCTTCGGCGACCATGTCGGTGCTGCGTGAGGCCTCCCGCCGGGCGGGCGCGGCCACGCTGGCCACGTTCAGCGCGGTCGTCGGCGCCGGGGCGGCGGAGGTGGCCGACTACCGTGACCGTGTCCTGGCCGGGACCGCGCCCGGCCATCTGCCGGTCGTACAGGCGGTGTGCCTGCGCGCCGCGGGCCTGACGCTGGCCACCGCCGAGACGGTGGTCATATGGCAGGTGCTGTCCGGAATCACCGGCGCGGCACTGCGTCTCGGGATCATCGGGCATCTCGGGGCTCAGCGGATCGCGACGACGCTCACCCCGCGTCTGCTCGACGTGCTGGCCCTGCGGCCGCGCACCACCCCCGCCCCGTTCACCGCCTACGCCGACATCGCGGCGCAACGCCGCGGCGACGGCGTGCGCCTGTTCGCCAGCTGAGGAGAGACGATTGAATCTGACACCCACCGAACTCGAGCGGCTGACCGTGTTCAGCGCCGCGGAACTGGCGCGGCGCAACCTGCGCGAGGGTGTGCTGCTCAGCCACCCCGAGGCGGTGGCGCTGCTGGTCGACGAGGTGCTGCTGGCCGCCCGCAAGAACCTGGCCTACGACGAGGTGATCGACCACGCCTGCGGGCTGCTGGACGCCGCGCAGTGTGAGCCAGGAGTGCCCGATATGGTCGGCATCGTCGCGGTCGACGCGTCATTTCCCGACGGGACCAAACTGGTGACGCTGATCGATCCGATCACGCAGGGCCAGGACGCGATCCGGCCCGGCGAGGTCATCGTCGGCGAGGAACCGGTGCAGCTGTTCCCCGGCGCGCCACGGATCGCACTCACCGTCGTCAACCGCGGCGACCGCGACATCCAGGTGCGCAGCCAGTCGCACTTCTTCGAGACCAATGCGGCGCTGGAGTTCGACCGGCGCGCGGCGTGGGGTCACAAGCTCGACATCCCGTCCGGATCCGGGGTGCGTTTCGAACCCGGCATACCCGTCGAGATCCAACTGGTCCCGATGGCCGGGGACCGCGTCATCCACGGGTTCTCCGGCGCCGCGGACGGACCCCTGGACGCCGAGGGCGCGCTGGAGCACGCGGTCGGTGGACTGTCATGACCGCGATCGACCGCCAGGCCTACGCCCGCGTGTTCGGGCCCACCACCGGCGACCGCGTGCGGCTGGCCGACTCCGAACTGTTCGTCGAGGTCGAGCACGACCACACCGTGCCGGGCTACGAACTGCTCAGCGGCGCGGGCAAGAGCGTGCGCGACGGCGAAGGCTACCGGCCCTCGACCA
This sequence comes from Mycolicibacterium vaccae NBRC 14118 = CIP 105934, assembly GCF_001552715.1. Lineage (GTDB taxonomy): Bacteria > Actinomycetota > Actinomycetes > Mycobacteriales > Mycobacteriaceae > Mycobacterium > Mycobacterium vaccae. The sequence continues at coordinate 38,371 of NZ_BCRS01000002.1, forward strand.
GGGTGTCCGACGGTGCGCTGGACTACGTGATCATGAACGCGTTGATCGTCGACGCGGTGACCGGGATCATCAAGGCGGACATCGGCATTCGCGACGGACGCATCGTCGGCATCGGCAAGGCCGGCAACCCCGACACCATGCCCGGTGTGACCGACGGCATGGTCGTCGGTACGGCGACCACGCCGATCCCCGCCGAGGGCATGATCGTCACCGCCGGCGCCATCGAGACCCACGCGCACCTGATCTCCCCGCAACAGACCGAGCACGCGTTGTCCACCGGCACCACCACCCTGATCGGGGGCTCGCTCGGGCCGACGTTCGAGGTCGCCACCGGCGGCCCGCGCAATCTCGGTCTGTTCCTCAAGGCCGGCGAGTACACGCCGATGAACTACGTCCCGTTCGGACGCGGCTCGTCGGATCCGGCCGCGGTGCTCGAGATGGTGGCGGCCGGGGCGGGTGCGGTCAAGATCCACGAGGATTTCGGGGCGTCACCGGCGATCATCGACCAGACGCTGGTGGCCGCGGACTCCGCGGACTTCGCAGTGCATCTGCACACCGACTCGATCAACGAGTTCGGCTTCTCCGAGACCACGATGGCCACCATCGGTGACCGGACCATCCACCTGTACCACGTCGAGGGCGCGGGCGGCGGACACGCGCCCGACCTGATCCGCTGTGTCGGCTACGACAACGTCATCCCGGGCACCACCAATCCGACGAACCCGTACACCCTCGGCGGGCTCGACGAGGGTGTACCGATGACGATGCTTGCGCACCTGATGAATTGGGACGTCCCGGAGGATGTCGCGTTCGCCGAGGCGAGGATCCGGCCGCAGACCATGGTGGCCGAGGACTTCCTGCACGACATGGGCGCGATCTCGATCTTCGGCAGCGACACCCAGGGCATGGGCCGGGTCGCCGAGAACATCGCCAACTGCTGGCAGCTGGCATCGGTGATGAAACAGCGCGTCGGCCGGCTTCCGGAGGAGACCACCGCCGCCGCCGACAACGAGCGGGTCAAGCGCTACATCGCCAAACTCACGATCAACCCGGCCCTGTCGGTGGGGGCCGCGGCGCACATCGGCTCCGTCGAGGTGGGCAAGGTCGCCGATCTGGTCATCTGGCATCCGGCGTTCTTCGGCGTCAAACCGAAGGTGGTGCTCAAGAACGGGTTCGTGGCGTGGGCCGCGCTCGGGGACGCCGCCGGGTCGATCTCGTCGTCCGAGCCGGTGATCCAGCGCGCGAACTGGGGCGCGCTCGGGGACGCTGCCGCCGAGCTGGGGTTCGTGTTCATGTCGTCGCTGGCCGTCGAGGCGGGCGTGCCGCAGCGGCTCGGGCTGCGCAAGAACGTGCTGCCCATCTCCTCGGTGCGGGGTCTGCGCAAGAGCGACATGGTGCGCAACAGCGCGCTGCCGCACGTCGAGGTCGACCCGCGGACGTTCGACGTCCGCGCCGACGGCGAGCTGCTCACCGCCGAACCCGCTGTGACGGTGCCGTTCTCGCGGAAGTACCTGCTGCGGTGAGGGCCGCGAGGATCGGTATCGGCGGTCCGGTCGGGTCCGGCAAGACCGCGCTCGTCGAGGCGCTGCTGGCCGGGTTCGCCGCCCGCGGACGGGTGCTGTCGGTGATCACCAACGACCTGGTCACCGCTGAGGACGCCGAGCGGGTGCGCCGGTCCGGGCTGATCGATCCGAGGCGGGTCCGCGCGGTCGAGGCGGGCGGCTGCCCGCACACCGTGATCCGGGAGGACCCGTCGCTGAACATCGCCGCCGCCGACGCACTGGAGGCGGAGTTCCCCGACACCGAGATGATCCTGCTGGAATCCGGCGGGGACAACCTGGCATCCACCTTCTCGCGCGACCTGGTCGACTACTGGCTGTTCGTGATCGACGTGGCCGGCGGTGACGACATCCCGCGCAAACGGGGGCCGGGCGTGCTGCGCTGTGATCTGTTGGTGGTCAACAAGGTCGACCTCGCTCCGCACGTGGGTGTGGACCTGCCGCTGATGCTGAAGGAGGCCGACGAGGTGCGGGCGGGCCGCCCCGTCGTCGCGATCAGCGCGCGCGGCGGCGACGGGCTGGACGCGCTGATGGACGTGCTCGAACGCGAAGTGCTGTTCGTGTGACCGGCACCGCCCGCAGGTCGCTGGACCTGGAGTTCGCCGGTGTCGGCGGCCGCACCGCGCTGACCCGCCGGCGGTACCGGTGGCCGCTGCTGATCGGACGGGTGTTCCCCGACAGCGCGCAGCCGTCGGTGGGAACGGTGACGGTGCAGAACGCGGCGGGCACGTTGATCCCGGGCGACGTGGTCACCCAGCGCATCGGGGTGATCGACGGCGGGTCGGCGGTGGTGCGCGGCCAGGGCGCGACGATGGTCGCCGGCGTCCCGGGCGGCGAGCCGGCCGCGGAGGAGACCGAGGTCTGCGTGGACGGGACCGGGCGGCTGCTGCTGGACGCTTCGCCGCGCATCCTCACCCCGCACGCGCGCTATCGCCAGCACCTGCGGGTCTGGGTGAGGCCCGGTGGACGCGCAGTCCTCGTCGACGCCGTGGTGCTGCACCCGGACCTGAGCCACGACATGTTCGGCAGCTACGAGTCCACCGTCGAGATCTTCGGTGACGACGGGGGATTGCTCGCGCTCGATGCGCAACTGCTCGACGCGATGCCCCGGGTCCGGCGCGCTCCCACGGCTTTCGCGACGGTGTACGTGATCGGCGACGACCTGGACACCACGATGACTGCCTTGACTCCGGAGATCGAAGCCGCCGCCGCACCGGTGCTGGCCGGGGTGAGCGACCTGCCCCACGACGCGGGCTGGGTGGTGCGACTCGCCGCCGACCACGGCGGCGTACTGCGGGCTGCGCTCGCCGCGGTCAGCGCCCTGGTCGCACGCGTGCCCTGCGCGGCGGCGGCTACCGGCTCAGCCACTCCGCGAACTGCTCCGAGGTGATGACCGGCGCGAAGAAGTCGTTGATGCGCCGGAACGCCGCGGGCTCCTGGTCGGGGCGGGCGGCACCGGTGGCGTCGCCGATGATGATCGGCAACAGTCCGTGGTCACGGGCGGCCCGCGCGTTGCCTTCCACGCACCAGTCGAGGTGGATGCCGGTGATCACCACGACCTCGACTCGTTGCCGAAGTAAGGTGCCGGGCAGGTCGGTGCCGACGAAGGCGGTCTGCAGGGCCTTCTCGTAGAGTTCGTTGTCTCCGGGACGCACGAGCTCGCGTAACTCGTCGACGAGAGCGTCGTCCCAGGCGATCTGCGCGGGCGTGGCGTCGATGTGGCCGGTCCAGCCGTCATACTGCACCCGGTCGAAGTCGGTTTTCGGGTAGTTGTCGCGGAACACGGAGAAGCCGATCCAGTTGAACGACCGGAAGTTCGGTGCTTCGCGAGCGGCCCGGACGGCCTTGACCGTCGCCTCAAGGCTGCCGCGCAGCGCGTGACCTTCGGCGTACTGCACACCCCCCGGTTTGTACAGCGAGTTCGACTGGCTGACCGACAGGAACGCCGCAGGCCTGCTGAGGATCTCGCGGAAGTCGAGCTTCTGCCAGTGCTCGGCCAGCGGCGGGATGGATGCGGTGTTGGTGGCCGGATAGTTCAACCTCGCAGCGTCGAGTTGTACCGGCTCCAGCGGGGTCAGTCGTGAGCTGGTCCCGAGTGTGGCTGTCATTTCGCGCCTTTCGTCGAGCCGACATCGTCAAACATCCGCCGCTGACGGTGGCACGGCGGGAGCGCGACGGGGAGGCAAAAAATCAGCGCGAATCTCTTTGCCCGGTTCAGTGGGGGCGACGTCGGATACGTTGGTCGGGTGTCCGTCGTTCTCCGCGCGGTGGTAATCGAAGCGCAAGATCCGGCGCGGCTGCGCCGGTACTGGTCTGAGCTCCTCGAGCGCCCCGCGGATCAGGTCGAACCGGGGCACGGTCTCCTGCTGGACTTCGTACGTGGGTCCGATGGCAAGGACGGTAAGAACCGGGTGCACCTCGACCTGGCCTCGGTATCCGAAGCGCACCAGAAGACCTTGGTGCAGCGAGCGTGCGACCTGGGCGGACGGCCCATCGACATCGGTCAGAGCGGAGTGCCGTGGGTGGTGCTGGCCGACCCGGAGGGAAACGAATTCTGCATCCTGGAGCCGCGTGACGAGTACCGCGACGCAGGACGGATCGCCGCCGTGGTGACCGATGTGGCCGACCCGGTCGAGGTGTCCCGCTACTGGTCGACGGTCATGGGACACCCCGTCGTGCGGACACATCCCGAATACGCGACGTTGCGCCCCGGCACGGGGGCCGCCGTGGAGTTCGTCCGCAACCGGGACACGCCACCGACGCAGGGGCGCGTGCATCTGCGATTGGAGGGGGACCCCGGGGGTGTGCTCAGCGGGGCAGGGCAGGACTGCCCGATCTGTGGGCGCGGGTGTGTTCCGGCGACCGATCCCGAAGGAAACCGCTTCTGTGTCTCCCGGCCGCCGACAGCCACCGGTGCGGACGGCTGACCGTCCGCACCGGAGACCGTGGAGGAGCGATCAGCGAGGACGCTGTCGAGTTCCCCAGCTGCCACCATCGGTCAGTGGATCACTTGGGTGGCATACGGATTCCGCCGTCGACCCGGACCACTTCGGCGTTCATGTACGAGTTGGTGAGCAGCTCGACAACCATGGACGCGAGCTCCTCGGGTTTGCCCAGCCGGCGCGGGTAGAGAACCGATTCGCCGAGCTTCGCCTTGAAGGCCTCCGAGTCCGGCCCTTCGCCGTAGATCGGCGTGTCGATCAGGCCCGGGGCCACGGTGTTCACCCGGATTCCGACAGCCGCGAGGTCGCGCGCCACCGGCAGGGTCAGACCGACGACGCCGCCCTTGGACGACGAGTAGGCAGCTTGACCGATCTGCCCGTCGAACGCCGCCACGCTGGTCATGTTGACGATGGCACCGCGTTCGCCGGAGTCGGTGAGATCAAGTCGGCTCATCGCCGTCGCCGCGAGTCGAATGCAGTCGAACGTGCCGACCAGGTTGATGGCCAGCACCTTCTTGTAGGCGTCGAGGTTGTGCGCCGACGCGAACTCGCCATCCTTGCCGATGGTCCGCTGCGCCCAGCCGATCCCCGCGGAGTTGACGAGCACACGTAACGGACCGAGGTCGACCGCGGTGTTCACCGCGTCCTCGATCTGCGCGGTGTCGGTGACGTCGACGCTGACGAACACGCCGCCGATCTCGTGTGCCAGCTCCTGCCCGCGGTCTGCCTGCAGATCGGCCACGACGACGCGGGCTCCCTTGGATGCCAGCAGCCGGGAAGTCGCGGCGCCGATGCCAGATGCTCCGCCGGTGACAATTGCACTAGTTCCTTTGACGTCCACGGCGTGAGTGTAGATCAGCGGTGATCCGCCCGACCAAGGCCGAACCCGGGAACCTCCGCCACCGGTCCATCACTTCCCGGGGACTCGCCACGGTCGCACCGTAGGGTGCAGTAGTGGACTTGCTGCTCGGAATCGACATGGGGACGGGAAGCACGAAGGGCGTCCTGGTCGACACGAAGGGCACGGTCATCGCGTCCAAGTCCGTCCCGCACGGGATGGATCTGCCCCGCCCGGGCTGGGCCGAGGTGGATGCCGAAGCGGTGTGGTGGCGGGAAGTGTGCGCCATCAGCGCCGCGCTGGCGGCGCAGGTGCCCGTCGGTGCGAGGCTGGCCGCGATGTGTGTCAGCGGTGTGGGCCCCTGCCTGCTGCTGTGCGACGCGGACCTACGTCCGCTGCGGCCGGCCATCCTGTACGGCATCGACACCCGGGCCCACGCCGAGATCACGGCGCTGACACGGGAACTGGGCGAACAGGCGATCCTCGATCGGGCGGGAACCCTGCTGTCGAGCCAGGCGGTCGGCCCCAAGATCGAATGGGTGCGCAGACACGAGCCGCAGGTGTTCGAGTCGGCGACGGGCTGGTATGGCTCCAATTCCTACATCGCCGCCAAGCTGACCGGCGAGTACGTGATGGACCACCACACCGCCAGCCAGTGCGACCCGCTCTACGCCACCCGCGATTTCGACTGGAACCACGAGTGGGCCGCACGCATCTGCGGACATCTGCCGCTTCCGCGGCTGGTCTGGCCCAGCGAGATCGTCGGCGCGGTGTCGGCGGCCGCCGCACGCGAGACCGGGTTGCCTGCCGGGCTGCCGGTGGTCGCGGGCAGCGTGGACGCCTACTCCGAGGCCTATTCGGTCGGTGTCCGCCGGCCAGGTGACCAGATGCTGATGTACGGCTCCACCATGTTCCTGGTGCAGGTGATCGACGAGTACCACAGCGACCCGACGCTGTGGACGACCACGGGCGTGGAGCCGCGCAGCCTGGCGCTGGCCGCAGGCACCTCCACGGCAGGAAGCCTGATCAGTTGGCTTCAAACCCTGACCGGTGGGGTCTCCTTCGACGAGCTGACCGCCGAGGCGCTGAATGTGCCGCCGGGCAGTGAAGGCCTGCTGATGCTTCCCTACCTGGCCGGCGAGCGGACCCCGGTGTTCGATCCGCAGGCTCGCGGCCTACTGGCCGGCCTGACCCTGCGGCACGGCAGGGGACATCTGTTCCGCGCAGCCTACGAAGGGATCGCGTTCGGGATCCGACAGATCCTGGAACGCTTCGACGACGCGCATTCGGGCACCCGCACCGTCGCCGTCGGCGGCGGACTGAAGAGTCCGGTCTGGGCGCAGGCGGTCAGCGACGTGACCGGGCGCTCACAATTGGTGCCCGAACAGGCGATCGGGGCGAGCTACGGCGGTGCGCTGCTGGCCGCCGTCGGCGTCGGCCTGGTACCGCCCGACACGGACTGGGCCAGTATCGCCCGGGAGATCACACCCGATCCGCGCAACCAGGCGATGTACGACGAGCTGTACCGGACGTGGGCGCAGTTGTATCCGAACACCCGCGATCAGATGCACCGCCTTGCCGAGGCCGAGTCGGCCTGAGCGGTCAGCCCATCGTGTAGCCGCCGTCGATGGCGATCTCGACGCCGTTGATCATGCTGGCGGCGTCCGACGACAGGAACACCACCGCGTCCGAAACCTCGTGGGGAACCGCGAAGCGGCCCAGGGGGATCCGGTTGAGCATCGGGGCCGCCTTGGCGGGTTCGCCCCACACCCGCTGCCCCATCTCGGTGAGCACCACCGTGGGGCACACCGAGTTGGCGCGGATCCCGTGCGGGCCCAGCTCGCGCGCCAGGACCTTGGTCGCCATCACCAGACCCGCCTTGGATGCGCAGTAGGCGTAGTGGTCGGGGAGCGGGGCCAGCGCAGCCGCCGACGCCACGGTGACGATCGCGCCACCGGTGCCCTGCTCGACCATGTGCGCTCCCACCCGCGCCGCGAGCAGTGCCGGTGCCCGCAAGTTGACAGCGATCGTGGCGTCGAAGAGATCCGCGTGGGTGTCGACGACCGCTTCGGGATGCGAGATGCCGGCGTTGTTGACCAGGATGTCCAGGCCGCCGAACGCGTCGGCGGCCATCCGGGCGAGCGTATCCGGACCGTCCCGATCGGCCAGATCGACAGCGGCGGGGAACGTTCGGACGCCGAACTCGTCGTGCAGAGCCTGACCCGCGCGGTCGAGTTCGTCCTGATCGCGACCGCCGAGCACCAGGTGTGCACCGGCCGAGGCGAACGCGCGGGCGATGTCGGCGCCGATGCCCTTACTCGCGCCGGTTACCAACGCGCGCTTGCCATCCAGTCGTTGCGCGCCGGCATACCTGGCAGCGACGGCAGTCGTCACGAACCCTCCTTGGTCGAGTCGATCTCGTTGAGCAGTGCCTCCGCGGTGGCCGGATCGGTCACCAGCCGGTTGAAGTAACCGCCGCGCGCGCCGGCGGTGATCGAGTCGATCTTCTCCCGTCCGATGGCGACGGCGATCGTCACCGGGATGTGCCGAAGGAGGTCGAGCTCCAGCGCGATCAGCCGGTCCGCGCCGTCGAAGTCGACGGGCTCGCCGTTGCGGTCGTAGAAGCGTGAGCACACGTCGCCGACGGCGGGGCGCAGCGAGGACGATGCGGCCGGCACGAACTGCGGCACGTCCGAGCGGGTCAGAGGTGGGGCGCCGACCCCCATGAGCACACACCTGGCCTGCGGCCACTGGTGAACGACACGCTGAATGCTCGGATCTTCGAGCAGCGACCCATACAGACCCGGACCCGGCAGTGCCGGAGCGAACAGGTAGTTGGCCCGGCCCCCAACGCGATTCGCGACCAGCCGGGTGATCTCGTTGGTCTGGTACCACTCGTATGGCTGGTCGTTGCCGCCGACCGTCGGGGCCACCACCACGCCGGGCAGCGGGGTGAGCTCGTGTTGGGCCACCTCGTAGACGGTGCGACCCGACGACACCAGCAGGACATCACCTGGCAGCAGACCCGCCTCGCTGAGTGCACGCCCCGTGACGGGTGCCAACGCGCGGCCCATCACGTCGATGACCGTTCGTCCGGGCCCCGGCGCAGGCAGCGGTGCGGACAGGTAAACCGTGTGCAGGTTCAGAGCGCGGGCCAGCCGGTCGGCCAGCTCGGTGGGCCGCGCCTCGGCGGGCGGGATCACTTGGATGCGGACGATGCCCAGGCGCTTGGCCTCGGCCAGCAACCTGCTTACCGTGGCCCGGCTGGTTCCCAACTGCTCGGCCACCTCGGCCTGGGTGGCGTCGTCCTCGTAGTAGAGCCGAGAAGCCGTGTAGAGCAACGACGGCGGGAAATGGCTGCCTTCGGCATCGGCCGCACTGTCGGCGCTGGCAGCGGTGGGGGTGGGCTGGGCCGACCGGGGCATGCAGAGAGTATGGCATTGAACATCTGCTCTGAAAAGAATTTTGCTGAACATTCGTTCTGGACAGATGTGCACATCGCTCGCTACTGTGACTGCGCACACAGATGGAGGTATACGCATGTCCGCTGGTATTCCCGAGAAAATGCAGGCCGTTGTCTGCCACGGTCCCCATGACTATCGGCTCGAGGAGGTGGCCGTCCCGCGGCGCGGTCCCGGCGAAGCGCTGATCAAAGTAGAGGCGGTCGGGATCTGCGCGAGCGACCTCAAGTGCTACCACGGGGCCGCGAAGTTCTGGGGTGACGAGAACCGGCCCGCATGGGCCGAGACGATGGTCATTCCCGGGCACGAATTCGTCGGCAGGGTGGTCGAACTCGACGAGCAGGCGGCGACGCGCTGGGGGATCGACGTCGGTGACCGGGTGGTCTCCGAGCAGATCGTGCCGTGCTGGGAGTGCCGATTCTGCAAGCGCGGCCAGTACCACATGTGTCAGCCGCACGACCTCTACGGCTTCAAGCGCCGTACGCCGGGGGCGATGGCCAGCTACATGGTGTATCCGGCGGAAGCCCTGGTGCACAAAGTCTCCGACGCTGTGGCGCCACACCACGCCGCCTTCGCCGAACCCCTTTCGTGTTCGCTGCACGCCGTGGAGCGGGCCCAGATCACCTTCGAGGACACCGTCGTCGTGGCCGGCTGCGGGCCGATCGGTCTGGGCATGGTCGCCGGTGCCCGCGCCAAGAACCCCATGCGCGTCATCGCGCTCGACATGGCACCGGAGAAGCTGGAACTCGCCAAGCGCTGCGGTGCCGACCTCACGATCAACATCGCCGAGGAGGACGCCGTCGCCATCGTCAAAGAGCTCACCGACGGTTACGGCGCCGACGTGTACCTGGAGGGGACCGGGCATCCCTCGGCAGTCCCGCAGGGGCTCAACCTGTTACGCAAGCTCGGTCGCTACGTCGAGTACGGCGTGTTCGGCAGTGACGTGTCGGTGGACTGGAGCATCATCAGCGACGACAAAGAGCTCGACGTCCTCGGTGCACACCTGGGGCCGTACTGCTGGCCGGCCGCGATCAAGATGATCGAATCCGGCGTCCTGCCCATGGATCAGATCTGCACCCATCAGCTTCCGCTCGCCGAATTCCAGAAGGGGCTGGACCTGGTGGCCAGCGGCAAGGAATCGGTCAAGGTCTCGCTGATCCCCGCGTGAACGAAGGGCGGCACATGACATTCTCGAATATGCCTCGCGGACGGCACTTCTCGCGCCGGCAGATGCTTGCGGCGATGGGTGTCGCGGGAGCGGCCGCGGCCAGCGTGCCGGCGCTGAGCTCCTGCGGGGTCGGCGGCGGCAAGAGCGCACCCAACGGCGCCGGCGCCGTCACCGGTGGCTTCGACTGGCGCAAGGCCGCGGGATCGACGGTCAACATCCTGCAGACCCCGCATCCCTATCAGCTCTCGTACCAGCCGTTGCTCCAGGAGTTCACCGAGCTCACCGGCATCAACGTCAACATCGACCTGGTGCCCGAGGCCGACTACTTCACCAAACTCAACACCGAGTTGGCCGGAGGTTCGGGTAAACACGACGCGTTCATGCTCGGCGCGTACTTCATCTGGCAGTACGGTCCACCGGGCTGGATCGAGGATCTCGACCCGTGGCTGCGCAACAGCTCGGCCACCAGTGCGGAGTACGACTTCGAGGACATCTTCGAAGGACTGCGCACATCCACCCGGTGGGACTTCACGCTCGGCAATCCGCTCGGGACGGGTGGACAGTGGGCCATCCCGTGGGGTTTCGAGAACAACGTGGTCGCCTACAACAAGCGGATCTTCGACGAGAAGGGCATCACCAGGTTGCCCGACAACTTCGACGACTTCATCCAGCTGGCGGTGGATCTGACCGACCGCTCGGCGAACCGCTACGGCATCTCCACCCGAGGGTCGAAGTCCTGGGCGACCATCCATCCCGGCTTCATGACGCAATACACCCGCGCGGGCGCGGTCGACTACACCTGGAACGGCTCTGAACTGGTGGCCGAGATGGACAGCGACAAGGCGATCGACTTCACCAAGAAGTGGATCGAGATGCAGCACAAGGCCGGCCCCACGTCGTGGACGACCTATGACTATCCCAATGCCACAGGTGATCTCGGTGACGGAACGGCGATGATGGTGTTCGACGCCGACAGTGCCACCTACCCGAAGAACAAGCCGGGTGCGAGCAAAGAGGCCGGCAATCTGGCGTGGTACGCCGGCCCGGCCGGTCCGGACGGCAACTACAAGACCAACCTGTGGACGTGGAGTTGGGCGATGAGCGCCAACTCGCGCAACAAGCTGCCGGCGTGGCTGTTCATCCAGTGGGTGACCGGTAAAGAGTCGATGAACAAAGCCGTCGAGGGCGGCAGCTACGCCGATCCGGTGCGCCAGTCGGTGTTCGACACCACCTTCAAGCGGGTCGCCGCCGACCAGTACGGCTACCTCGAAGCCTTCGAGACCGTCATCGGAGAGTCGAAGATTCAGTTCACCCCGCAGAAGAAGTTCTTCGACACCACCCAGAACTGGGCGGTCGCGCTGCAGGACATCTACGGCGGAGATGACGCTGCGACGCGCCTGCGCAGCCTCGCCAAGACCAACACGTCCAAGGTCAATCTCTAGGAGCCGTGGAAATCATGACAACTCAGACCTCCAAGGCCCCGTCGACGTCGCCGGACCGGCCGCCCGCAGTGCGCCGGGGCGACCTGCCCGAGGTTCCGGCCTGGCGGCGCAGGCTGCGTCCCTACCTGCTGTCCGTCCCGGCCGTGGTGATCGTGGTCGGCATCCTGTATCCGTTCGCGGTCGGCGCCTACTACGCCTTCCTGAACTACGCTGCGGTGAACCCTGATCCGCATTTCGTCTGGTTCGACAACTTCGCCTCGGTGCTCGGCGATCAGGTCTTCTGGAAGAGCGTCCAGGTCACCGCCACCTTCGCGGTCGCGGCGACGTTCATCGAGACGGTATTGGGCGTCGGGCTGGCCTTGCTGCTCAATCGCTCCTCGATCATCGGCAAGATCTTCGAGAAGGTGCTCATCCTGCCGTTGATGATCGCTCCGGTCATCGCCGGTGTGATCTGGAAACTGATGTTCAACCCGCAGTTCGGCGTGCTCAATCATGTTCTGGGACTGGGCAACACGTTTGACTGGCTGTCGGCGCGCAACGCGCTGTTCTCGGTGATCCTGGTCGATATCTGGATCTTCACGCCGTTCGTCGCCATCCTGGTGCTCGCCGGTATCCGATCGCTGCCACGCGAGCCGTTCGAGGCGTCCGAAGTCGACGGCGCCTCGTGGTTCTACATGTTCCGCAAGCTGATGCTGCCGATGCTGTGGCCCTACATCCTGGTTGCCGTGATCTTCCGGTTCATGGACAACCTGAAGGTCTTCGACCACATCTACGTGCTGACCGCCGGCGGACCCGGCGTGGCCACCCGGACACTGCAGATCGGCGCCTTCGAGGACTCGATCATCAACCTGGACTACTCGCGCGGCAGCACCTACATGCTGCTGCTGTGGGTCATCGTGTTCATCACCGCGCGCTACCTGGTGAGCGTGCTCGGAAAAGCGCAGCGCCGCGCTGCCGGAGCGGAGTCATAGACCATGGCACTCAAGATGTCCCGCACTGAGCTTCAACCGGGCCAGAAGCGGTGGTCCATCGGCGCCGTCGCCGCCGATGTCGGGCTGGTCTTCTGGTTCGTCTTCTCGCTCTTTCCGATCTTCTGGATGCTGATGCTGGCCCTGAAGAACGCCGAGGAGCAGACCACCACCTTTTTCTCGTTCAGTCCCACCTGGTCGAACTTCGCCACGGTCCTGTCCGATCGGGGCACCCAGATGACCAGCGTGGATTTCAAGGCCTCGCTGCTGACCAGCCTGCTCAACTGCGGCGGCGCGGTGCTGGTGTCGCTGATCATCGGTATCCCCGCCGCCTACGCCGCCGGCCGTTGGCAGTACAAGGGTTCCAACGACCTGATGTTCACCATGCTGTCCTTCCGCTTCGCACCCGAGCTCATGGTCATCGTGCCGTTGTTCGTGATCTACAACCAGATCGGCCTGTTCGACACCAAGGTCGGCATGATCTGGGTGCTGCAACTGGTCACCATGCCGCTGGTGGTGTGGATCCTGCGGTCCTACTTCCAGGATCTGCCGGAGGATCTCGAGCAGGCGGCGTTGCTCGACGGGTACACCCGTCGCCGGGCGTTCCTGATGGTCGCGCTGCCGATCGTGCGGCCCGGCATCGCCGCCGCGGCGCTGCTGGCGTTCATCTTCGCCTGGAACAACTACGTCTTCCCGCTGATCCTGGCCGACAGCAATGCCGGCACGGTGACCGTCGCCATCACCAAGTTCCTCGGCGGCGGCGGCCAGGCGTACTACAACCTCACGGCCGCCGCGGCGCTGATCGCGGCGTTGCCACCACTCATCCTCGCGCTGACCATCCAGCGGTATCTGGTGCGGGGCCTGTCATTCGGGGCGGTGAAGGCCTGATGGCCACGGTAACGATTGCCAATGTCACCAAGAGCTACGGTGCGACCTCGAAGAAGGTCACCGCGGTCGATGACCTGTCGCTGGACATCGCCGACGGCGAGTTCTTCGTCATCCTGGGTCCCAGCGGAGCCGGGAAGACGACCACGTTGAAGTCCATCGCCGGGCTGGTCGACGTCGATTCGGGCACGGTATCCATCGGCGGTGTCGACATGACCGCGGTGGAGCCCTACCACCGCAACGTAGCGATGGCCTTCGAGAGTTACGCGCTCTACCCGCAGAAGACGGTGGCCGAGAACCTCGCCTCGCCGCTCAAATCCGGTCGTACCGGCAAATATTCGGCGGCTGAGCAGGCTGAGCGGATCGACCAGGTCACCACGACCCTGGGCATCAACGCGCTCAAGAACCGGCTGCCCCGCGAGCTGTCCAACGGGCAGCGTCAGCGGGTGGCGCTCGGTCGTGTCCTGGTCCGGCCGGCCGATGCCTATCTGCTCGACGAGCCGCTGAGCCACCTCGACGCCAAGCTGCGCGCGTCGATGCGCGCCGAACTCAAGCAGCTCGGCGCGATGTCGAACACCACGACCGTCTACGTGACGCACGACTACCAGGAGGCGCTGGCGCTGGGCGACCGTATCGCGGTGATGCGGGAGGGCCGGGTGATGCAGATCGGCACGCCGGACGAGATCTGGCGCCGACCGGCCGACACCTTCGTCGCGCGATCGCTCGGTCAACCCGAGATCAACCTGCTCGACGGCGTCGTCGACGATGGCCGGATCCGGCTCGGTGACGGCTCGCTGGATGTTCCGGTGCCGGCCGGCGTGCAGTGCGCACGGGGGGATCGGGTGCGAGTAGGGCTGCGCCCCAGCGATATCCATGTCACGAGCCGGGAGGGTTCACTACGCGGACGTGTCGTGCTCGCCGAACGGCTAGGCCGCAACATCGAGCTGACCGTCGACGTGGGAGGCGCGCAGCTGATCGCCCTCACCTCGGGCCGGCACGGCGTCGGGGAGGGCGACAACGTGACGATGCGCATCGCGGAATCCGATGTGCACGTGTTCACGCCGGGCGACGGTGACACCGCGCGACTCGGCGACTCGACCCTGGAGGCAGTGCAGTGAGCGTCACGATCGACAAGACCACGCAGCAGACAGCCCAGAGCCTGACCCTCTCGGATCTGGTCAAGACCTATGCGTCGCGGAGCCGGGATAGCGTGACGGCGGTCAAGGGCATCAACCTGGCGATCCAGGCGGGCGAACTGGTGGCGTTGCTCGGGCCGTCGGGCTGCGGCAAGACGACCACCTTGCGCATGATCGCCGGGCTGGAGACGGTGACCAGCGGATCGATCAAGATCGGTGATCGTGAAGTCTCCCAACTGCCCGCGGCCAAACGCGGCATCGGGGTCGGCTTCGAGAGTTATGCGCTGTACCCGCCGATGTCGGTCCGCGACAACCTGCTGTACGGCCTGAAGGCGCGCAAGGTCAAAGGCGCCGAGAAAATGGTCGACTCGATCTGCGAGCGGCTGGAGATGAAAGACCTGCTCGATCTGCGCCCGGCGGGACTGTCGAGCGGTCAGAAGCAGCGGGTCGCGCTGGCTCGGGCACTGGTGCGCAATCCTCCGGTGCTGCTGCTCGACGAGCCGCTCAGCCATCTGGACGCCTCCGCGCGCAACCGCGTGCGCCGCGAACTGAAGGTGCTGCAGCGGGAGTTCGGATACACCACCATTGTGGTCACCCACGACCAGGTCGAGGCGCTGTCGCTGGCCGACCGGCTCGCCGTCATGGACGGCGGTGTGGTACAGCAATTCGGCACTCCCGATGAGGTTTTCGACGATCCCGCCAACCTGTTCGTCGCGGAGTTCGTCGGAGAGCCGGCGATCAACGTGATCCCGGGCACAACCCGGGTCCACGGCGGTCGGGTGCGCGTCGAGATCGGTTCCGGGGCAGGGCTCCTGGACACCACGGTGACCGATGTGCCGGACGCGACCAGGGTCACCGTGGGCATCCGGCCACAGGACTGCGCACTGTCGGCCGGAGGCGACGGCCAGGGCGTCGCCGCCACGGTGGCATACTTCGAGCATCTGCTGGAGTTCGGTTTGGCGACCAGCACCGTGCCGGGTATCGAGGAGGGTGTGGTGGTGCAAACCCCCGCCGAGGAGGACTACCAACCCGAGCAGCAGGTGACGGTGACCGCACCGGCCGAGCGGGTGTACCTTTTCGACACCGACACCGGAGAACGGCTGCGATGACCAAGCTTTACAACGACCCTGCCCGATTCACCGAGGACATGCTGACCGGCTTCCTGGACGCCAACGCGCGCTATGTCGTAGGGGTGCCCGGCGGTGTGGTCCGCGCCCACCGGACCAGGCCGGGCAAGGTCGCGGTCGTCATCGGCGGTGGCTCGGGTCACTATCCCGCGTTCTGTGGCACGGTCGGCTTCGGTTTCGCCGACGGCGCGGTGGTCGGCAACATCTTCACCTCGCCCTCGGCCGAGGAGGCGGCCTCGGTCGCCAGGGCTGCCCACGGCGACGCCGGTGTGCTGTTGACCACCGGCAACTACGCCGGTGACGTGATGAACTTCGGGCTCGCGGTGACACAGCTGCGCAGCGAGGGTATCGAGGCCCACTACTTCGCGGTCACGGACGACATCGCCAGCGCGCCCCGCGGCGAGGAAGCGAAAAGGCGCGGTATCGCAGGCGATTTCACGGTGTTCAAGTGCGCCAGCGCGGCGGCCGAGGACGGTCTCGACCTCGCCGGGGTGGTCCGGGTCGCCGAATCGGCGAATGCCGCGACGCGCACGCTGGGGGTGGCGTTCGACGGATGCACCATGCCGGGGGCCGACCACCCGCTGTTCACTGTCCCGGAGGGCATGATGGGTGTCGGCCTCGGCATCCACGGGGAACCCGGGGTGGCCGACGAGCCGATGCCGTCGGCGTCGGCGCTGGCGCAGAAGCTGGTCGACGGCGTGCTCGCCGACCAGCCGGCGACGGAGTCGAAGCGGATCGCGGTGATCCTCAACGGCCTGGGCCGCACCAAGTACGAAGAGCTGTTCGTGGTGTGGGGCACCGTGGCCGCACTGCTGCGCGAGCGCGGCTACGAGATCGTCGAACCGGAGGTCGGTGAGCTGGTCACCAGCCTCGACATGGCGGGCTGCTCGCTGACGCTGATGTGGCTCGACGACGAACTCGAGCGGTACTGGACCTCGCCCGCCGACACCCCGGCCTACCGCAAGGGGGCCGCGGCACCGGCCGTCGGTGAGGGCTCTGCCGAACTGCGCACCGCCGCCGAGCTGGCTGTTGGAGCCGACGCGGCGGCACTGGCGGAGCGCGCGGACGACGACGGCCGCAACGGCGGTCGGCTGGTCGCCCGTGTGCTGGTGGCGATGGCGGCCATGCTCGCCGACGTCGAGGAGGAGCTGGGGCGGATCGACGCGGTCGCCGGCGACGGCGACCACGGCAGAGGGATGGTGAAGGGCTCGTCGGCAGCGTCCGAGGCAGCCCGCAGCGCGGCCGAGGCCGGAGCCGGCCAGGGTTCGGTCCTGGCCGCGGCGGGCAAGGAGTGGGCCGCCAAGGCGGGCGGCACCTCGGGCGTGCTCTGGGGTGCCCTGCTGTCCGCTGTCGGTGCGCGACTCGGCGACACCGGACGGCCCGACGCCACCACCATTGCGGCCGGAATGCGCGACGGCTACGACGCGTTGATCACACTCGGCGGTGCCGCGCCGGGAGACAAGACCATGCTGGACGCGTTTCTTCCGTTCGTCGAAGACCTGCAGCGGCGGGTGGCCGACGGTCAGGAGTGGCGGGATGCGTGGCAGGCAGCGGCCGAGGTCGCTACCGAGGCGGCGCGGGCGACCGCTGAACTGCGGCCTAAGGTGGGTCGGGCGCGACCCCTCGCGGAGCGCAGCGTCGGCACTCCGGACGCCGGCGCGACCTCGCTGGCGATGTGTCTGCGCACCGCCGCCGAGAACTTCACCTCGACCCCGTAAAGATGGACCCCGTAACCATGGGCTCCGCGAACAGCGAAAGGGACGTGACCACCATGCCGTCTGGCCTACGGATCGTCGTCGGAGCCGACGACGCCGGATACGAGTACAAGGAAGCGCTCAAAGGTGACCTGCTCGCCGATGAGCGCGTCGCCGATGTCACCGATGTCGGAGTCGGTGCCGACGAGAACACCGCCTATCCGCACGTGGCGGTTGCGGCGGCGCGAATGGTGGCCGAGGGCAAGGCAGATCGCGCCCTGCTGGTGTGCGGTACCGGGCTCGGGGTCGCGATCAGCGCCAACAAGGTGCCCGGGATCCGCGCGGTCACCGCGCACGACGGCTTTTCTGTCGAACGCTCAGTGCTGTCGAACAACGCACAGGTGCTGTGCTTCGGGCAGCGGGTTATCGGGCTGGAGTTGGCGCGCCGCCTCGTAGGGGAGTGGCTCGGCTACGAGTTCGATCCGCAGAGTGCGTCGGCAGCCAAGGTCGGGGCCATCGACGCGTACGAATCGGCGCCGGACGCCTGCTGACGGGCGGTAGCCCTCTGACGTCTCACTGGAGGGTCAGGGTGGGAGCGGGCTGGGCCAGCATGCCGACGGCGAAGGTTGCTGCCTGATCGGCCATTCCGTTGTTGGCGTACTGCTGGTGTGCCGCAGGGGAACCGGTGGCGGGGGCACCGGAGCAGACGGTGTCACCCAGTGCGCAGAGCTCGAGGACCCGGGCGGCGTAGGCCGGCCCGACGTCGATGACCGGTGCGTTGTATTTCGCGGCAGACCACCCCGCAGGCATGCCGAACAGCACCACTGCGGCGACGTTGTCGGCGACGTCGCCGGGGATCGGAAGGGGAGCGGCTCCGGCGGGTACGTCCGTCGGCACGACGCCCGAAGTGACCAGGGCGGTCACCACCGCGCCTTGAGAGTAGCCGCCGAGAACCATGCGGGTGTTCGGGCACACCGACACCACACCGCGCAGGTGGTTGGTCTCGTCGCGCATGCCCTCGACGACATTCATGGTGAAGACCGGTCCGCCGCTGAAGTTGCTACTGGCCGGATAGTTCACGGCGTGGACGCCCACCGTCCGCGGGCCTACCTGCGCTCGCAGGGAATCGACGAATCGCTGGCCGACGCCACCGACGCCGGGCGGTTCGGCGGTGCCGCGGGCAAACACCACCCCGATGTCGGGACACGGTTGCGAGTCCGCCACCGGGATGATGATCGGTAGCGCGGCCAACGCCAGAGCTGTCGCCCCCACAAGGCGACCGGCGGTTCGCAAACCAGCGGCCATTCATTCCCCCCAACATTCCCTGCGCAGAACTATGACAGACCCGGATTCTGGGCGGCACCGTTTTGGCAACCCTCCCAGTCGTTCGTCATAGTGACGTCATCGCGGCGTCGCCGTCCTCCTTATCGCCGCGGTCGGACACGGCGTTACAGGTACTGGCAGGCGGCAAAAGTCCATCACTGCAACCAAATTCGTTATTTGGACAGGCTGCGGCCTTCCGTATGGGTTCGCCGATGGTGATGGCGAACTCGGTGATCGCGGGCTTCGGGGGCGGCGGCCGCGGCCTCGCCGCCGTCCGACTCGCCGGAAGCCGTCCAGGCGTTCGCCGGCCGAGGGATACCCGGCGCCAACCGACGAGTGAATGTGCTCTTCCGTTTGACGGTACGACACACCTGCAGAACAATCGATAATCGATAGGACGGCGACGGCAGAGGAGATCGGCAGTGGTAGATGTGCGCAATGTCAGGGGAGGAACGGGCCTCGACCCGATCATCGGAGAAGTCGACGAGATTCTCGACGCCATCTTCGCCAACGCCAAACGCACCAGTGAGGATTTCTTCGACAACTTCAGCCGGGACCCCAAGCCCATCATCCTGGCCGAGTGGCTGGCGACGCGTGCCTGGCGCGAGATCGATTACGTGTTCCTCTTGAATGCCGAGATCCACCGGTACGGACTGGGTTTCGAGCGCAAGCACATCACCCTGCTGGCGAAGCAAGCGTTCCAGGAGGCTGAGCACTACGAACTGGTGAGCAACGCGGTCGAATCGCTCGGCGGCACGGCGCCCACCACGATCCCGCCGGACACCCAGAAATGGAGTGAGTTCCTCTGGGATTGTCTCGATCGCCATCCCCTTGCCGCTATTGCGGCGTGGAACGCTTCGGAGACCTCGGCAACCGGAAGCCTCGAGCCGACATTCCTTGCCGGAGAACGACACGGCTTCGACGAGGTGGTGCGGGTGCATCGCAAAATCGAGATCGACGAGAAGTTCCATGTCGGACTGGGCAGGCAGATGCTGGCGCGGTACGCGAAAACTGATGAGGACCGCAAAGAGATCCTCCGGGCCATGCGAGGCATGCACGACATCGCGGCGAACATGTTCACTCCCGAGACGGCCACCCGGCTGATGGCACCCCAGGGGTGACTGTCGGCCGTCCCAGGTCCCGCACGTTCCGTGGCTCACCCACCGCCTTGGAGTTCTGTTGAACAGCACAACGACATTGCCTGCACGACTGAGAGTTTCGGCAATCCAGCAGGAGGCCGACGGTGTGGTGAGCCTGGAGCTCTGCGCAGAAGACGGAGCGCCGCTGCCGGGATGGACACCCGGTGCGCACATCGAGATCGAACTGGCCGACAAGATCGTCCGTCACTACTCACTGTGCGGCAATCCGGCCGACGCTCAGCGCTGGCGTATAGCGGTCCTGCGCGACGACAACAGTCGCGGCGGTTCCGCGTTGATCCACGACGGCTTCCGGCCGGGTCGCCTCGTCTCCGCGTCATGGCCGCGGAACAATTTCGCACTGGTGGACACCGACCGCTATCTCTTCATCGCCGGCGGGATCGGTATCACGCCCATGCTGCCGATGATCCACGAAGTCGCCGGACGCGGGAAGGCGTGGACGCTCGTCTACGGGGGACGAACGCGTGGCTCGATGGCCTTCGTGGACGAATTGAGCACAGTATCGGATGGCGAACTGTATGTGCTGCCCCACGACGAGCACGGCCTGCTCGACCTCGACCGCTTCCTCGGAAGCCCCGCTCCGCACACGGCGGTCTACTGTTGCGGTCCGGGTCCGCTCATCGACGCCGTCGAACTCCGGTGCGCCAGTTGGCCCGCGGGTGCGCTGCATCTGGAGCGCTTCACACCCCGAGAACGTCCGCCCCTGAGTGCTGACGGCCAATTCGATGTGCAGTTGGCCCGGACAGGCACGACACTGAGCGTTCCTGCCGACCGAACACTTCTGGACGTACTCGAAGACGCCGGCATCGAGATCGACAACTCGTGCCGGGCCGGCATCTGCGGCACCTGCGAACTGCGGGTGCTCGGCGGCATCCCGGAGCATCACGACGACGTGCTCAGCGATTCAGAGCGCGATTCGCACGAGATGATTCTGCCCTGCGTGTCCCGATCAAGGTCCGCGGTCCTCGTCGTGGACCTCTGACCGTCCAGGCCAGGCCGGTCGTCCCGCACAGACGATGAGTCCGTATCTTCAGACCATGCCCGCGCACCCCCCGCCTGGCCTGCGTCAAACGCTCGGCCACCAGATCAGAGACACGCTCGTGCATCAGATCGTGTCGGGGGAGCTGGGGCCGGGCGAGCGCCTGGTGGAGACCAAAGTTGCGGCGCAGTTCGGCACCAGTCAGGCTCCGGTCCGGGAGGCGCTACGCGACCTCGAAACATTCGGCCTCGTCGAGATACGGCCGCGGCGTGGCACATTCGTTCGTTCCTTTATCCGAGAGACGGTGCGGGAAAGCTACGTCCTGCGGGCCGCACTGGAGGAGACCGCGACCCGGCTGGTGTTGCTGGCCGGCGCGGTGCCGGTCGAGCAACTGCAACAGGATGTCGCGAGCATGTACCGTGCCGCCGAGCACGACGACGTCGAGGCTGTCGGGTTGGAGACGGTCGCGTTCCACCGGCACATCGTCGAGGCGGCCGGCAACGGCCTCCTCAAACGCTCCTGGGAGAACCTCCAGATCGAGGCGTGGACCTCGGTGACGATGTTGGCGTCCGCCCCCGAACTGGTCACGATCGCTGATGATCATCGTGTGCTGTTGGACTCACTGCTGAAGGGGGTCGTCGACGTCGCCTGTGATCTTGCCCGGCAGCATCAATGGGATTATGCGGAGCTTCCTGAAGAGTCTCCGCGGGGTTCGGTGTCGCCCGGAGGCAACGGTTAGCCCTATGCGGTTGGTGAAATCGATTCGGCAACAGGAACTTACACCGAAATCTTGTGAGCCGGAGGGGCCGGCGATTCGGAACCGCCCTCGAGGGCGTTGAGCCCGATGGTCGCCACGATCGACAGGACGGCCGCCACCGCAATGTAGGCGCCGAACGCGACCACTGTGCCGGTTGAGGCGATGAGCGCGGCCGCAACCAGCGGCGTGAGACCGCTACCGAAGATGGAGCCCAGCTGATAGCCCATCGAAAGCCCCGAATAGCCGACCCGGGTGTCGTAGACGCTGGCGAAGAATGCGGCCATCGTCCCGTAGGTCGCCGCGTAGGGGACGAATATCAGGAAGTAGCCGAATACCGCCAGCGCAAAATCACCGGTGTCCAAGAGAAGGACCCAGGGGATACCCATGAGCCCCATGCCGATGTTCCCGAGCATGAATACTTTCTTGATTCCCACACGATCTGCAACATGCGCAAAAAGCGGAATAAGAATGAAGGTGAGAACCTGGCACAGGAGCACCATCAACAACATCTGGCTGTAGCTGAATCCAAGATTGGTTGTTCCATAGCTGAGGCTATATACCGCGGCCCCGTAAATCACGATGCCGGTGACGAGGTACGAACCAGCCATGAGGACGACTTGCTTACGGTACTGCCGGAGAATGGTGACGACCGGGCTGTCCTCTTTTTCCTTTCGCTGATCGACCCGTTGGAATTCCGGGCTCTCTTCCACGGTCAGCCGAATGACGAGCCCGACCGCCACCAGCACGAAACTTGCCAGGAACGGGATTCGCCAGCCCCAGGAGAGAAGTTGCTCCTGCGACATCACCGCTGTGGTGGTCAGGAAGACACCGTTGGCGAGAATCTGGCCCGCCGGCGATCCTGCCTGGACCCAGCTGCCATAGAGCCCACGGCTGCCCGGCGGTGCATGCTCGACGGACATCAGCACGGCCCCGCCGTACTCGCCGCCGACCGAAAGTCCTTGCAACACCCGGAGTGTGACGAGCAGCAACGGCGCGGCAATGCCGATCGCGTCGTAACCGGGCAGAAGACCGATGGCGCCGGTTGCCACACCCATCGAGATCAGTGTCACGACGAGCATCGGGCGTCGGCCGACACGGTCCCCGAAGTGCCCGAAGATCAACCCTCCGAGAGGGCGGGCGCCGAACGCCACGCCGAACGTCGCAAAAGAGAGCAGGGTGCCGACCAGGGGGTCGTGGGAAGGAAAGAAGACATGGCGGAAGACCAGTGCGCTGGCCGTGCCATAGATGAAGAAGTCATACCATTCGATTGTCGTGCCGACAAAACTTCCGAGTGTGGCCTTTTTGGCAGCCGTGAGCATGTGAAGCCTTTCTGGCCCCGATTACGGAGCGGGCTAGGTAGTCGGACAAGAATGAACGGCACGCGCTGAGGAAATGGATCGGGACTGATTGCTCATGCCAGTCGCGTGGTGTCGCGAAAGGCAGAGATGCCTTCGTAGGGTTTACGAAGGACGGCTAATCGGCGGTTTCAAATTTGTATCGAAAGTGTAGGTTGCCGCGTATTACTGATCTTGGTCCGCGTTGTTAACAGTTCATTGCGGTTTGCCCGCTGAGCCCGGCACGCGGCAAATCCGGTCGCGGGGGAGTACCGGGCTGACCGGTGTCACCGGGAACGGCGAGTAGATCAGTGCGCCGCGTCGGCGCGGATAGGTAGCCGACAGCGGTGGCGATATGGCCTGCGGTGCAGGACATATGGGCCGGAGACGATCTCCGCGGAGGACGCGCGAAACGCGGTTATGCCGCCGGGGTGAGCCGGATGGCGGCGATACCGAGACGCGTTGCCGCGGATTGGAACTCCTCTTTCGAGGGGACGACGCCGCCGCTGAACTTCATGCCCATGCTCTGCTGGGCCTTCTTGACGCCGTAGGAGGCCGCCACGCGGTGCACGATGTCGGCGACGGCCGCCGGGTCGGTGATGAGCTGACCGTGCATCCGTGTCGTCGTGCCGTTGTAGGTGACCTCGGCGGTGGCTCCGTCGCGGAAGTTGTGCTTCCAGCCCGCCTCGAGAATGACGTAGAGGTCACCGTCGAGGCGGTGGGCGCTGACGGGCACGGCGAAGCGGCGGCCGGTTTTGCGGCCGGTGAAGCTGACGATCATGAACTGCTTGAGCGCGCCACCCAGGGGTGTGCGCAGCGCGAACCTCAAGGTCGGGTTGATGACGTTGAGCAGCGCCTGCGGGGGGTGGGCGACATCGATCGCTTCGGGCATGGCTTTCACGGTAGGACGGTCGGCCCGCCAGGGGAACTAGATCAGGCCGAGCAACTCCAGGTCGGTGAGGTACTTGACGATCACCGGCGCCGAAAGGTGCGGAATGTCCTTGTCCGGTCCGATCTTGGCCTCCTGTACCGCGGCGCGGAAGCGGTCGGCCGGCGCCAGTGGGCCGTTGATCGGGTGTTCGGGGTGCTGATAGTTGTGGATCAGCGGCAACAGCGAGGCTTGGCGTTGCTTCTCCGGCAGGCCCCGCAGTGCGGTGTCGAACCGTTGCAGCCAGGCCGCGTATCCGGGGACCCGGACGATGGGATATCCGGCCGCGATGAGCCAGTCGACGAACGTGTCCAGGCTGATGGCGTCGTCGTGCGGGTTCATGACGTGGTAGGTCTCGAAACCCTCGATCACCTGTGCACCGATGGTGGAGATGGCGTCGGCGATGAATTCGACTGGCAGGCCGTCGAAGTGGGCACGCTGTCGGCTGCCGCCCTCGTCGAGCTCGTAGAACGAGTTGGGGGCGATGCCGGTCACCGCCAGGCTCAGCATCAGGCGGGTGAACATGTCGGGGACGTTGAGTTGCCCGGCGTAGGTGGTGTCGGCCATGATCATGTCGCAGCGGAACACCGACACCGGAAGGCCGGCCAGGTCGTGGGCTTCGCGCAGTAGGACTTCACCGGCCCACTTGCTGTTGCCGTAGCCGTTGGCGTAGTTGTCGCCGATGGTGCGGGTGGCGCTGATCTGCCGGATGTCGGCGTCCTCGACGAAGCGGCCCGGCGCGATGCCGTCGCCCACGCCGATCGTCGAGACGTAGACGAACGGCTTGATGCGGGTGGTCAGGGCCAGCCGGATGAGCTCGGCGGTGCCGACGACGTTGGGCCCGAACAGCTGTCGGTAGGGCAGCACGTGGTTGACCAGCGCTGCGGGGTCCACGATCAGGTCGACGGTGTCGGCAAGTCGCTGCCAGGTCGCGCGGGTCAGGCCAAGGTCGGCCTCGCCCTTGTCGCCGGCCAGCACCTCGAGGTGTTCGGCGGCCAGTTCCCGGTAGTGGGCGAGCAGTCGCGGGTCGCTGCTGAAGGTCGCGTCCAGGCGTGCCCGCGCGGCGGCGTCGTCCTTGGCGCGGATCAGGGCGATGACCGTGCCGCCGACGAGGCTCATCTGCTCCAGCCAGTGCAGGGCGAGGTAGCGGCCGAGGAATCCGGTGGCGCCGGTCAGCAGGACAGTGCGGACCTCCCCGCTCGGGCCGGGCAGCGCGGCGGCGTGCGCGAGGGTGGCCTCGTCGAGGAACCTGTCCAGGGTCAGGTCTTTCGCGTGGACTTCGGTTGCGGCCGGGCCGTGGACGGCGTCGTAGCTGGGCCGTGTGGCGCCGCCGGCGCGCTGCGCCTCGACGTAGGCGGCGATGGCGGCGAGGTCACTGGCCGGGCTGACGATCACCCCGACCGGCACGTCGACATCGAAGATGTCGTGCAGCAGATTGCCGAAGGTCAGCGCCGACAACGAGTCTCCACCGAGGTCGGTGAACGCGGTGTCCGGGGCCGCGCCGGTGGTGCCCAGCAGCGCCTCGGCCGCATGGGTGACCGTCTGCAACGCGGGGCCGTCCGCGCCGGTGCGCCGCAGTTCACGCAGCACGTCGGCCTGGCCCTCGGCGAGGTCGGTGTAGAGCTGTTCGAGCGCGGGCCCGTAGCGCTGTTTGAGTTGCGGGCGGGCCAGTTTGCGGATGCCGGTGAGCAGTCCGTTCTCCAGGGTGAACGGCTGGGTCTCGACGAGGAAGTCGCGAGGGATCTCGAACGACTGCAGGCCGGCGCCGCGCGCGACGGCCTGCAGGGCTTCGGCCAGAACCGGTTTGACCGCGGTGACGTCGCCGCCGACGCCGGCCAGCACGTCGTCGGTGGGCACGATGACGGCCAGCACGTAGGAGCGGGAGCTGTTGCCGTAGACGAAGATCTGCCGGATCGATGGGTGCCCACCGTAGGCGGCCTCCAATGTGGACACCGTGACGAACTCGCCCTGCGCCAGCTTGAGCACGTTGTTGCGGCGGTCGACGTACTCGAGCCGATCCGGTCCCACCTCGGCCATCACGTCACCGGTGTGGTACCAGCCGTCGGCGTCGAACAGTTCGGCGGTCACGTCGGGTCGTTTGTAGTAGCCCGGAATGAGATTCGTTGTCTTGAGGAACAATTCGCCACGCGGATGTGGTCGGTCGGTGGTGAAGTAGCCCAGGTCCGGCACGTCGACCAGTTTGTAGTCGAGCACCGCCGGGCGCTGGATCTCGCCGTCCACAAGGGCGATGCCCGCCTCGGTGGAGCCGTAGCCGTCGATGATGTGAATGCCGGTGTAGTCCTCGGCCCACTGTCGCAGTTCCGGGGAGGTCGGCGCCGACCCGGTCATCGCGAACAGCTGTCGCCCGCCGAGGAGGTCCTTTCCCTGTCCGCCGCTGTTCTGCACCTCCTGGAACAGCATCTCCCAGATGCGGGGTACGAAATCGAGTCGGGTCGGTCGTACCAGTGCGAGGTCGTCGAGCAGTGTCGACAGGTCGCTGCGCGCGGTGAAGTAGGCGGTGCCGCCGGCACCCAGGGTGCCGTAGAGGACGACGCGGCCCATCACGTGGCTCAGCGGCATGAAGTCCAGGGTGATCGCCGGGAGCCTGCCGTCGACGTTGCGCTCGG
Source organism: Mycolicibacterium vaccae NBRC 14118 = CIP 105934 (assembly GCF_001552715.1). Taxonomy (GTDB): domain Bacteria; phylum Actinomycetota; class Actinomycetes; order Mycobacteriales; family Mycobacteriaceae; genus Mycobacterium; species Mycobacterium vaccae. Next base: position 64,696 of record NZ_BCRS01000002.1, read on the forward strand.
GGGAGAACCAGCCGCGCCAGCAGTTGGCCATCAGCCGGTCGGTGTACATGGCTCCCTTCGGGGCGCCGGTGCTGCCCGAGGTGTAGACGAGCATACGCAGGTCGTCAGGGGCACCGGCGTCGGGTTCGGACTCGGCGAGATGCTCTGCGCCACGGGCGATCACATCGTCGAGGGATTCCAGCGGGATGTCGTGCAGGCGGTCGGCGGCGGCGGCGAAGGCGTCGCGGTGTTCGTCGAGTTGGGGGTGATAGTCGAACACGATCACCCGCTCGGGGGCATGGGCGCTGAGCGCGAGTTCCACGGCGTCGGCGAGATCACCGACGCTGGACAGGATCACCGCCGGCGCGGACTCGACCACGATCGGCTGCAACTGCGCCAGTGCGGCGCTGGTCTGCAGAGGCACCCCGACGGCCCCGGTCAGGGACACGGCCATGTCGACGACGGCGTAGTCGGCGCTCGTGAAGCCCAGCGTCGCGATTCGGTCGCCGGGGCGCACGGGATCATTGATCAGCGCGTGCGCCAGCGCCCGGACCCGCGCCCAGGTCTCGCCGTAGGTGAGGGTCTCGAAGCGGGGTTGCAGTTCGGCGACGGTACGCCCCGTGACGTCGGTGACGAACTCGACGGCGCGCTGCCCGAGGGCGGGCCGGTCGGCGTATCCGGTCATGACGGTCCGCATGACGTCGACGAGCCGCGCATCGGGCGAGCTGATGGCGTCAGTGACGGCCGGATCCGGTTGGGCGGCAACCAGTTGCGCATCACTGGAGGTCAGCTGCTCGAAGCGGCGAAGCCACTGGTCGTGGTCTGAAGTGGGCATGACACTCTTCCGGTCGATCGGTAGGGACGGCGGCGGGTGGCCGTCATCCGGCACAACGAACATAGGGAGGCTATGTAGTCCTGGATGATGCTGGGAGTGTGCTGTGGAGTCGCTTGGTGGTCCCTACACGTGCGGACCACAGACGGTGAGAGGTGACACGGTCGGGGCTGATGCGGCCTAGCCTGGGATCGAGTGCCGAAGGAGGCGCACATGAACCGCGCAGATCTGGTGTGTGAAGGCGGCGGTGTCCGCGGTATCGGCCTGGTCGGAGCCGTGCATGCGCTCGCCGCCGTGGGCTACGAGTTCCCCAGGGTCGCCGGTTCGAGCGCGGGTTCGGTGGTGGCCGCGCTGATCGCGGGACTTCAAGCCGCCGGGGAACCGCTGTCGCGTCTCGACGAGCTCGCGCAGGAGATCGACTACTCCAAATTCGCCGACCCGACGGTGCTCACGCGGATACCGGTTGTGGGCCCGGCGTTGTCGCTGGCCGCCCACAACGGGCTGTACCGGGGCGAGTACCTGGAGAACCTGCTGACGGAGTTACTCGGTGAGATGGGCGTTCGTACGTTCGGTGATCTGCGCACCGGCGAGGAGCCGGAGCGCAACGCGTGGTCGCTGGTGGTCACCGCCAGTGATTTGTCACGACGTCGGTTGGTCCGCATTCCCTGGGATCTGCCCAACTACGGTCTGGATCCCGACGAGTTCCCGGTCGCGCGGGCGGTGCGCGCGTCGTCGGCGGTGCCATTCGCATTCGAGCCGGTCGAGGTCGGCGGGGCTACGTGGGTCGACGGTGGTCTGCTGTCGAACTTTCCGGTCCAGTTGTTCGACAGCTCCGACGACCAGCCGCGCTGGCCGACCTTCGGGATCCGACTCTCGGCGCCGGCTGGGCGCGCGCCGACCCACGAAATCCACGGCCCGCTGTCGTTGGCGTTCGCAGCTCTGGAGACGTTGATCAGCGATCAGGACGCCGCCTACATCGATGACCCGTGCACGGTCCAGCGGACGATCTTCGTACCCACCGAAAATATCGGCCCCCTCGATTTCAATATCAGCGCCGAGGAACGCGACGCGCTCTACCAACGCGGGGTGCGCGCCGCCGAGGAGTTCCTGCGGACCTGGGATTACCCGGCGTATCAGCGTGTGTGTCGCGGTGGGCCTGTGCCGCCGGAGGCGCCATCGTCTACCGCCGACGCATGAGCGTGAAGCCCGCGAGCAGTTCCAGGCGATGATCGAATACACCGACCCGCGCTCCAAGAGGCCGGCCGCTACTACGCGGGAACCGGTGGCGCCGTCGATGATCAGGGTGGTCAGGCACACCAGGCCGAAGGTTCCGAGCGCGAAGCTCGCCCGGAGCGCCCAGGAAGGCGCCCGGAGCGCGCGGCCGGCGAACCCCGCCGCGATCACCGCGACGTTGCCGCCGCCGATGGCCAGACCCGCTCCCACGACATGCCAGTGCGCATCGGGCGTCCCGCTGTGAAACATGCCCACCAGGATGTTGCCCACCGCATTCGCCACGGCGGCAACCACGAACACCCGCGCCGCCGTCGTCGTGCAGCCGCGGGCCAGCACTGCCGCTGCGAGCCCGAACAGGATGCCGTGCACCATGAACGCGCCGATGTTCATCACGTCGCTGACGCCCAGATCGCTGATGTAGTCGGCGAGGTAGCTGTAGCCGGGAAAGCCCGCCGCCGCGACGGCCTCGCACACCAGATAGGCAGTCGCGCCGAGTATCCAGATCACCGCGGCGGTGCGGGCAGAACCCACTACCAGTTGCCCGGCGAATAGTCCTTCAGGAAACAGCCGTACAGGTCCTCGCCGGCCTCCCCGCGCACGATCGGGTCATACACGCGCGCGGCTCCGTCAACCAGATCCAGTGGGGCGTGGAAGCCTTCGTCGGCCAGGCGCAGCTTCGTCGGATGCGGGCGCTCGTCGGTGATCCAGCCCGTGTCCACCGCGGTCATCAAAATGCCGTCCTGCTCCAGCATTTCGCCGGCGCTGGTCCGCGTCAGCATGTTCAGCGCGGCCTTGGCCATGTTCGTGTGCGGGTGACCGGGCCCCTTGTAGGCCCGGCTGAACTGGCCTTCCATCGCCGAGACGTTGACGACGTACTTGCGGCGCGCCGACGAGGCGGCCATCGCCGGCCGCAGCCGGCTGACCAAGATGAACGGCGCCGTCTGGTTGCACAGCTGGACTTCGAGCAGTTCCATCGCGTCGACCTCGTGCACCCGTTGGGTCCAGCTGTTGACCGATGCGGTGTCGGGCAGCAGCCCGCCCGCGTCGATGGCCGTGCCTGCCGCGATCCGTTCCGGCGAGGCGCTGCGCGCCGCGAGCGCGAGCTCGGTGACGGCGTGCGGGGTGTGCTGCTCGGCCAGGCTCCCGGCGAGCGCAGCGGGGTGGGCGTCGCTGACGCGGTCGAACGAGATGACGTCGACGAGTTCGAGTTCGGTCGGCGCGGTGCGCTCGGCCTCGACGAGGGCTGCGTACGAGCCCGGAGAGCGGCGCACCGTCTGGGCGGCGTTGTTGATCAGGATGTCCAACGGACCCTGCGCGGCGACGGTGTCGGCCAGCGCGACCACCTGCGCGGGATCGCGCAGGTCGATACCGACGATGCGCAGCCGGTGCAGCCAGTCGGCGCTGTCGGGCATCGCGGCGAAGCGCCGCACGGCGTCGTGCGGAAAGCGCGTCGTGATGGTCGTGTGCGCCCCGTCGCGCAGCAGTCGCAGCGCGATGTACATACCGATCTTGGCGCGGCCGCCGGTGAGCAGGGCACGCCGGCCGGTCAGGTCGGTGCGGGCGTCACGCTTGGCCCTGTTGAGTGCCGCGCAGCTCGGGCAGAGCTGGTGGTAGAACGCGTCGACCACGGTGTGGTGGGTCTTGCAGACGTAGCAGGCCCGAGACCGCTGCAGGGTGCCGGCGGTGGCTCCCTCGGCGGTGGACACCAGGGGCAGCCCGGCCGTCTCGTCGTCGATGCGGCCCGGTGCGCCCGTGGCGGTGGCGGCGATCACGGCACGGTCAGCCGCCGCGACGGCGTCGCGTTTGGCGTGCCGGCGGGCCTTGCGAACCGACTTGAAGATGCCCGCCGTGGCCCGGCGCACAGCGACGGCGTCGGGGTGTTCGGGCGGCAACGCCTCAATGTCGGCCAGCACCTGCAGGCAGGTTCTCAGCTTGTCGGGGTCGATGGCGCTCACGGGGGAAGGGTACGGACCGCACCGCTGATCGGCGAATTCATGGCCGGCACCCACGAAGACGCTGGGCTACACGCCGCCGCGCCGAAGCATCCTGCCCTGCGGGGTCTTGAAGTCGATTCTCTTGCCGCGCAGCCACGTCCCCGTCACGACGCCGGCGAGTGCACGACCGTCATACGGGCTGATCGGGTTCTTGTGATGCAGTTTGTGCACGTCGACCACTTGCGCGGACTCGGGCTCGAAAATCGCGAAATCGGCGTCGTAGCCGAGAGCGATCTTGCCCTTGTTGTTCAACCCCGCGAGCTCGGCGGGCTTGGCCGCCATCCACTCGAGGACCTGGGAAAGTGCCACGCCGCGCCGCTTTGCCTCGGTCCAGATCAACGAGAGGCCGAGCTGCAGCGAGGCGACGCCACCCCACGCCACGCCGAAGTCGCCGTTCTCCACGTCCTTCAGGTCGATCGTCGACGGTGAATGGTCAGAGACGATGCAGTCGATCGTGCCGTCGAGCAGGCCCTGCCACAGAAGTTCCCGATTCGACGCCTCACGGATCGGCGGGCAGCACTTGAACGCGGTCGCACCGTTGGGGATCTCCTCGGCGAGCAGCGTCAAGTAGTGCGGGCACGTCTCCACCGTGATCCTGACGCCGTCGCGTTTGGCAGTGGCGAGCATCGGCAGAGCATCCGACGACGACAGATGCAGAATGTGCGCGCGGGCACCGGTCCACCGGGCGCGCTCGATGACCTCGGCGATCGCCACGTTCTCGGCGCCGCGCGGCCGTGACGCCAGGAAGCGACTGTATCGGTCGCCCTCGGCAGTGGGGGCATGATCGATGGCACGGGAGTCCTCGGCGTGCACGATCATCATGGAGTCGAACTCGGCCAACACCCGCATGTCCTTCTCCATCTCGTCGGCGTCGAGATGCGGGAACTCGTCGACGCCGGAGTGGAGCAGGAAGCATTTGAAGCCGAACACGCCATCGTCGTGCAGACCGCGCAGATCGCCGGTATTGCCGGGGACTGCTCCGCCCCAGAAACCGACGTCGATGTGTAGCTTGCCCGATGCTGCCGCACGCTTGACGTTGAGTGCTTCGACGTTGACCGTTGGCGGAATCGAGTTGAGCGGCATGTCGATCAACGTGGTCACGCCGCCCGCCGCCGCGGCCCGGGTAGCGGAGTCGAACCCCTCCCACTCGGTGCGGCCCGGCTCATTGACGTGCACATGCGTATCGACCAGGCCGGGGATCATGACCTGCTCGTCGGTGAGCTCGATGATCTCCGCGCCGGGGAGGCCGCTGCCCAGCGGCTCGATCGCGACGACGCGACCGTCGCGAATACCGATCTCGCGGGCGACGATTCCCGCCGTTGTCAACGTGCGTTTGCCGCGGACCACCAGGTCGAGATCGGAGTGGTTCGGCTGCTCGCGGGTGTCGGCGGTCATGGATGGTCTCCGTTGCTGCGAGATATTCCTCATGGTGGAACTCACGCTCCACTTTTCGGTGACTCTAGAGGTGGGGGTAACTGTCGTCAATCGCGCCGAGGGTTGACAGGTGCCGTCCCGATGCGAGTTACTTACCCAACTTGTGGAATACAACTTCCACAAGGTGGAATTCCAGCGACGACGCGGAGCGTCGGCGCTCCGACCGTGACAGGTGTGTCCATGAGCACAGGGTCCACCGGGCTGATCGGCGACTCCAGTCGTGACGATGCCCCGTTCGCCGGCGTGAGTCCGGATCTGTACAACCCCGATCTCGCGCCCACAAAGCGCGAAGGTCGACGGTGGGGTGCGTACAACATCTTCACTCTGTGGGCGAACGACGTCCACAGCCTCGGCAACTATGCGTTCGCCATCGGGCTGTTCGCGCTCGGCCTCGGCGGGTGGCAGATCCTGCTCGCCCTGACGCTCGGCGGAGTGTTCCTCTTCCTGCTGCTCAACCTGTCCGGGTTCATGGGAGAGAAGACCGGCGTCCCGTTCCCGGTGATGAGCCGCATCGCGTTCGGCACCAGCGGCGCGCAGATTCCCGCCCTCATCCGCGGGGCGGTCGCGATCGCGTGGTTCGGCATTCAGACCTACCTCGCGTCAGTGGTGCTGCGCATCATGATCATCGCGCTCGCACCGTCGGCCGAGGCGCTGGACTCGAACAGCTTCCTGGGGCTCTCGACGCTCGGCTGGATCTCGTTCGTCGCGCTGTGGGTGGTCCAGGTGATCATCGTCAGCTACGGCATGGAGATGATCCGCAAGTACGAGGCGTTCGCCGGCCCAGTCATCCTGTTCACGATGATCGCGCTGGCGATCTGGATGCTCAACAACGCCGACTGGAGCATCGCGTGGAGCACGCCCGACTCGCTGACCGGCCTCGACATGTGGCTGAAGATCATCGGCGGCGCCAGCCTGTGGGTCGCGATCTACGGCACGTTCGTCCTCAACTTCTGCGACTTCACCCGTAACGCCACATCGAAGTCGGCAATCGTGCGCGGCAACTTCTGGGGTATCCCGCTCAACATGCTGGTGTTCGGCGGCATCGTGATCACCATGGCCGGTGCGCAGTTCCGCATCGACGGACGCATCATCGAGGCACCCGCCGACATCGTCCAGGAGGTGCCCAACACCCTGCTGCTGGTGCTCGCCGCCCTCGCGCTGCTGATCCTGACCATCGCCGTGAACCTGATGGCGAACTTCGTCGCCCCGATCTATGCGCTCAACAACCTGTTCCCGAAGCACCTGAACTTCCGTCGCGCAGCGTTCATCTCGGCCGTCATCGGCCTGGTCATCCTGCCGTGGAACCTGTACAACACCCCCGCGGTCATCAACTACTTCCTCGGCGGACTCGGCGCCATTCTCGGTCCGCTGTTCGGCATCGTCATGGCCGACTACTGGTTGGTGCGTCGCTCGAAGATCAACGTGCTGGCCCTGTTCACGACCGATGCGGACGGCGAGTACCACTACACGAAGGGGGTCAACGTCCGCGCCGTGATCGCCCTTGTCGTCACCGCGGTGGTGGCACTGCTGATGGCGTTCATTCCGGCGTTCGCGATTGTCTCCGAGTTCTCCTGGTTCATCGGCGCCGGACTCGGTGCGATCGTCTACCTGGCGGTTGCAGACCGCCGCGGACCGTTCCACGATGTCTCCGGTGAGCCCATCGCCGTGGCCAGTACGCACTAGGGGAGCGCCGTGAGAATCCTCGTCGCCAACGTCAACACGACGGCCTCGATGACCGAGGCGATCGCCGAGTCGGCGCGCGCAGTCGCGTCTGCGGGTACCGAGATCGTCGGCATCACACCGCGGTTCGGTGCGGAGTCGTGCGAAGGAAACTTCGAGAGCTACCTTGCGGCCATCGCTGTGATGGACGCCGTGACGTCGTACCCCGAACCGTTCGACGCCGTGATCCAGGCCGGCTACGGCGAGCACGGCCGCGAAGGTCTGCAGGAGTTGCTCGACGTCCCGGTGGTCGACATCACCGAGGCGGCCGCGTCGACGGCGATGTATCTCGGACACAAGTACTCGGTTGTCACCACGCTCGACCGCACCGTGCCGCTGATCGAAGACCGTCTCAAGCTCGCGGGACTCGACGCACGGTGCGCGTCGGTCCGGGCGTCCGGACTCGGTGTGCTCGAACTCGAATCAGATCCCGATCGTGCGGTCGAGGCGATCGTCCGCCAGGCGCGGGAGGCCGTCGAGAACGATCACGCCGAAGTCATCTGTCTGGGCTGTGGCGGCATGGCCGAACTCGAGGAGAAGGTCAGGGCCGCGACCGGCGTCCCGATCGTCGACGGAGTCCGCTCGGCGGTCACCATCGCCGAAGGTCTGGTCCGGATGGGTCTGTCCACATCGAAGGTGCGTACCTACGCGACTCCGCGCGAGAAGAAGGTCATCGGCTGGCCTTTTCAGTTGTAGGGCAACGTCTTACAGCATGATCTGGCGGTTGACGTCCTTGTACAGCAGGTAACGGAAGTTCGACGGCCCGCCCGCGTAGCACGCCTGCGGGCAGAAGGCGCGCAGCGCCAGGAAGTCGCCTTCCTGAACTTCCACCCAGTCTCCGTTGAGGTGATAGACGGCCTTGCCTTCGAGCATCAGCAGGCCGTGTTCCATCACGTGAGTTTCGGCGAACGGAATGGTGGCGCCGGGCTCGAACGTGACGATGTTGACGTGCATGTCGTACGCGAGATCCTGGGGGTCCAGCATGCGTGTCGTGCGCCACTTGCCGTCGGTTCCCGGCATGGCTGACGGTTCGATGTCCTGCTCGTTGCCGAACTTGACCGATGCGGTGTGGCCCTCGACGGCCTCGTAGCGCTTGCGGATCCAGACGAACGTCGCATCGGCGTCACCGTTGTTGTGCGCCGACCAGTCGGTGCCCGCCGGGAGGTAGGCGAAGCCGCCCTCGGTGAGTGTCTGCGACTGGCCGGCCGCGTTGACGGTGAGCGCGCCGGAGGTGACGAACAGGAAGCTCTGCACCTCGGGCTGGGGCTCGGGTCGCTGCGCACCGCCGCCGGGCTTGACCTCGACGATCGCCTGGAAGTACGTCGTCGCACCACCGGCGACCGGCCGGTTGAGAATCCATGCGCGCGTATTGGTCCACTCCGGGAACACCGAGGTGACGATGTCGGAGAGGACGCCGCGCGGGATCACCGTGTAGGCCTCGGTGACGATGGCGCGGTCGGTCAGCAGATCGGTCTGCGGGGGCAGGCCGCCGCGGGGCGTGTAGTACGACGCTGCGGGCACTGGGAGGGTCACTGGTTGCTCCTTGTGGGGCGGCCGAGCGCGATATCGCGCACGGTGGACATGGGCAGATCGACGGCGGTCTCGACCTCGTCGACAGTGAGGGCGCCGCACACACTGCCCCGATGGATGACGGTGGCAAGTGCGCGGGCGGTGGCAGGCTCGTCCATGACGGTCGAGTCGAGCTGGTGGACGTAGTTGCGTAGGCGCGTCGCGGCGGGGGAGAAGGCGCCGCGGTAGAACGCGTAGGTCGCCAGGTACCGGGTTACGAGCTGGGCCGGGTGCATGTCCCAGCCCTGGTAGATGCCGCGCTCCAGGTGGCGGCGGACCAGTCGGGCGTGCAGCTTCCATGCCATGGCGACGTTGTCGGGATCGCCGACCGGGACGATGTTGGTCGAACCGTCGGACATGTGCACACCGGTGCCCGCGACCGCGAGTTGCATGACGTTCTTGGCGTGATCTGCCGCCGGATGTTCCATCGACTGGTACGCGGCGGCGATACCCAGGGAGGCCGAGTAGTCGTAGGTCCCGTAATGCAATGAGCTGACGCGGCCCTGGCCGGCGTGGATGAACTGGGCCACGGGTGCGCGACCATCGGCGCCGAGGATCGCCTGCGGTGTCTCGACCTGCACTTCGAAGCGGATCCGGCCATCCGGTAGTCCTTGTGCGGCTTCGAGGGCGCTCGCGACCGCGACCATGGCCTCGACCTGGTCGACGGACGTCACCTTGGGCAGGGTCAGGGTGAGGCCGTCAGGGAGGCCGCCGGAGTCGACGAGTCCGCTGATGAACATGTCGAGCGTGCGCAGTCCGCGTGCACGGGTGCCTGCTTCCAGGCACTTGAAGCGCGTACCGACGAACGGTGTCGAGGTGCCCGCGTCGAGCGCGATCCGCAGCGCGGCGATCGCCTGTGCGACATCGGCATCCTCGGTCACATCGTCGAAGGTGCCGTAGCCGTCCTCGAAGTCGATGCGGAGGTCTTCGATCGGCTCGGTGGTCAGCTTGTACTCGACAAGAGCTGCGAGAGTCTCCGGCTCGCAGTCGGTTCCGCTGCTCGCGCCGACCAGTGCGGCCACGGCGTCGAGCCCGCCGGCATCCTTCGCGGCTGCAAGAGCGGTGGATCCCCACTCGGCGGGCATCGTCGCCGAGTACCGGTTGCCCGGGATGTAGACCGTGTGCACCGGCTGGCGGCGGCCGTCATCGCCGGGGTATCGAGCCACCAGTTGGGCGTCGGCGGCCGCGAGGCGACGATCGATATCGGCCAGCGCCGCGTCATCGAGGCATCGAGTCACGGGTGGCGCCCTAGCTGGACGGGGAGGCGGAATTCCACATTGTGGAGTTTAGGGTGCGGGCTGGGAAATGTACACGCAAGGTTCTGTCGAGGCTCAGTTTGTTCCATATTGTGGAATCGATTCCTGGACTGTTGAATGGAATCCACATCGGCGGCCAGGAGTAGATGGATGGCAGAGAAATCGGGCGGCGTGCAGTCGGTCGAGCGCGCGTTCGAATTGATGGAGTTGATCGGACGTGCCGGAGGGGAGTGCTCGCTGACGGAGTTGTCCGCGGAGTCCCCGTTGCCGCCGCCGACGATCCACCGCCTGCTGCGCACACTGGTCGGCCTCGGCTACGTGCGCCAGTTACCCAATCGCCGCTATGCGTTGGGCCCGAGATTGATTCGACTCGGCGAGGTCGCGAACCGCCAGTTGGGCGCCGTCGCCGGTCCGGTGCTGGAGTCGTTGGTCGACGAACTGTCGGAAGCGGCGAGTCTCGCGGTGCTCGACGGCGACATGGTGATCTACACCGGGCAGGTGCGTTCTCCGCAGATGACGCGGCCGAATGACGAGGTCGGCAAGCGCGTCGGTCTGCACACGTCCGGCGTGGGCAAGGCCGTCCTGGCTGAACTGGACGATGCGCGCATTCTGAAACTGGTGACGCAGTCCGGGCTTCCGGCGCCGACGAAGAACAGTGCGTCGACCCTTTCCGCGGTGTTCGCGAACGTCGAGCGCGTGCGCGCCGACGGCTATGCCATCGATGATGAGGAGTCGGAGATCGGTGTTCGCTCCGTCGCGATGGCGGTGCCGGGTGCTCCGACTCCGATGGCGATCGGCATCTCCGGCCCCTCGGGACGGATGGGCAAGGATCTGATCGCCCGTGCTGTTCCCGCTCTGAAGAGGGCGACCGGCGTGATCTCCGAGGCCCTGATCGGGGCGAAAGAGGCGTAGTTCTCTGGAGGGGGGCGAACTCCTGACGGCGCCTCGCGCCCGCATCGTCGCCCGTTAGGGTGTCCGCATGACCGAACAGCTCGACGCCACCCATCCGGACCTCGTCACCGTCACGGTGCCGACGCACTGGTACAACCTGGCGGCCGAGCTCTCCGAGCCCATCCCGCCTCATCTGCATCCCGGCACCAAGGAACCGGTCGGCCCGGATGACCTCGCGCCGCTGTTCGCCAGCGGATTGATCGCGCAGGAGGTGGCCACCGAGACCTACATCGAGATCCCGCAGGAGGTGCGGGAGATCTACGCGATGTGGCGCCCGTCTCCGCTGATCCGCGCTCGCCGCTTCGAGAAGGCGCTGAACACCGGAGCGCACATCTACGTCAAGTACGAGGGTGTCAGCCCGGTCGGCAGCCACAAGACCAACTCGGCGGTGGCCCAGGCCTACTACAACTCCATCGACGGTGTGCGGAAGCTGACCACCGAGACCGGCGCCGGCCAGTGGGGCAGCGCACTGTCGTTCGCCGGGGCTCAGTTCGGCCTGGAGATCGAGGTGTGGCAGGTCCGCGCGTCGTACGAGTCCAAGCCGTATCGCGGGCATCTGATGCGGACCTACGGCGGCACGGTGCACTCGAGCCCGTCGACGCTCACCGAGTCGGGCCGCGCGATCCTGGCCAAGGATCCGGACACCACCGGCAGCCTCGGTATGGCGGTCAGCGAGGCTGTCGAGGTCGCCGCGGCGGACCCGGAGGCGCGCTACGCGCTGGGCAGCGTGCTCAACCACGTGGTGCTGCATCAGACCGTCATCGGCCAGGAGGCCGTCGCGCAGTTGGCGCTGGTGGAAGCCGACGGTGCCGACGTCGTATTCGGTTGCGCCGGAGGCGGTTCCAACCTGGCCGGGCTGTCGTTCCCGTTCCTGCGAGAGAAGATCCACGGCCGGTCGAACCCGCGGATCGTGGCCGCCGAACCGGCCGCGTGCCCGTCGATCACCCAGGGTGAGTACCGCTACGACCACGGCGATGTGGCCGGGCTGACCCCGCTGCTGAAGATGCACACGCTCGGCATGGATTTCGTGCCGGACCCGATCCACGCCGGCGGCCTGCGCTACCACGGCATGGCGCCGGCGCTCAGCCACACCGTCGAACTCGGACTGGTGGAGGGCGTGGCGATCTCGCAGCACGACGCATTCGCTGCTGGTGTGCAGTTCGCGCGCACGCAGGGCATCGTGCCGGCGCCGGAGGCGACGCATGCCATCGCGGCCGCGGCCAAGCATGTCGCGGACGATCCGCGGGAGCAGGTGGTGGTCATCGGGCTGTCCGGACACGGCCAGCTGGATCTGCCGGCCTACGCGGAGTACCTCGACGGCAAGTTCTGACCAGGCGGTTTGTGGCCGCGACTATCCTCGACACCAGGCAGTTTTCTCGAAGAGGTGAGTGTGGTGTTCCGTCTGCGGCAGCGCGACCGATCGCTCGAGGCGGCCCTCAGGCAGATCGAACACCGGGTGCTCGAGGACGTTCATCTGCCCGTATGGGCGCGTCGCGTGGCGTGGGTAGCCGTCCTGGTGTTGGTTGCGTGTGGGATCACGACATGGGTGGTCGGCCACGACGTCGGGACGGTCCCGCTGGCCGCGTCCGTGCTGGCCGCCGGCGGCGCGATGTGTTCGGTCGTCACGCTGCGGCGTCGCCGGTTCCGGTGGTGCGCTGCGGCGGCCTACCTGTCGGGGTTGTCGACGGTCGCCGGGGTCGGCGCGTATTGGTGGTGCCAGACCAGCTCGGCGGGTCCGATCCTGGCGATTTCGTCCGGCGTGTCCGCGGTGGCCGCTGCGACGCTGACCGCGGTGTGGGTCGCGGTGGCGATCACCCCGGTCGAGGATTCACACCCGGACATGCGGCAGCCCTCGAAGCGTAAGTGGGGCGTCCGCGAGAGCGGCGACACGATCATCTGGCCGCCGCCGTGCGCGGGGCCGCGCCGTCCTGATCGGAAATAGCTTGCAGGGCTTGACGACACGTGACCGGAAAAGAGAGCGACGTCAAGTCTCGTGTTCGCCGAACAGATACGAACCAGGTGGAACCTTAGGGAGCCTGCTGGATGCTGACGAAAGTCAATGTGGTGCTGCGCAATTGGGTTCCGGCCATGCGCCCCCAATTCGTCACAGTGACGCTATTCGAGCGTGAAACGGGGAAGGGTGGCATAGTCCCGGGGGACTCCCGCAGCACGCGGAAACATCATCGATCAACACGTGTGGCGAAACAACCCGACGACCGGAGGGAATTCAGATCGCGGCCGCGAGTGAGTGATTGCACGGCCGGACATCAACGGGACGTTCAAGTTCCGACACCCGCAAAGCTACGGATGCGTTTGCAGGACAGCGCAATTAGGTCCAGCGGCGCAGACTCAATTTGTCACTGTGACGTATTGAATCGACCGAACGGCTCCGGTGACGGCCGGGACCGAGGGCGCTAACCACTGGCAATCCCGTCAGACAAGCCTCGCGGGCCGAGTCTGCGATGACCACCAGGCCGGCCTAGCCCGACCTCAGCCGATACAGACGATGGCCCGCCGCGGGCGACGATGATGGCGACAGTTGGCGACGAGCAGCCGACCGACGGTACGGGGTAGTTCGGAGAGGGCTGGACAGAAACTGCAGCGGTGGACAGATCGCCCAGATCAGCGCAGACCTGCACAAACGACGCGCAAGGCCCACGTGGTCTGTTCTCGCAAGTCAGCATTGTGCCGATAAGCCACATTATGTCAACTAAAGCACTGCATACTGCATCAGATGGATCATCCCTGAGCTCGTGCCGGCCACCACTCCCTCCCGTCGTTTCGGCCGCGTTGCAGGACTTCCTCACTGATCTCCCCGTCGGCCGGCGAGCCGGGGGCCTACGCCGTCCTCAGTCGAAGGTGATGACGATCTTGTCGGACGCGCCGGGCGTGGCGGCGCAGCGCAAAGCTTCATCGAGGTCGTCGAAGGCGAAGGTGTGGCTCACGATCACGGCGTATTTCTCCCAGTGCTCGATGATGTCCTTCGTGACTTCGAAGATCTCGTCCGGGTAGCCCATCGAGCCGACGATGGTGAGTTCATTGCTCATCACGTTCATGAGATCGACGGTCACCGGTTCCTTGTGCACACCGACGATCCCAAGGGTGGCTCCGCGCTGCGCCGCCGCCAATGCCGTCGTGACGACCTCGGACGCACCAGCGGCATCGAGGTAGATGTCCGTGCCGGACTTTCCCGGCCAGATCGACTCACCCGGGCCGTGCAGGTCGATCAACCGCGCGACGACGTCTTCGTCGGCCGAATTGATGACCGCATCCGCCCCGACCTTCATTGCCTTGTCCAGGCGAGTCTGCAGCAGGTCGATGACAACCACATGGCCGACTCCAAGGGATTTCAGGGCTATCGTCGCGCCGAGTCCGATCGGCCCGGCGCCGAACACCGCCACGCGATCTGTGGGCTTGGGAGCCACCTGGTTCACCGCGTGCCGGGCCACGGCCATGGGTTCGTTGAGCGCAGCGACCTGGTAGGGAACGTAGTCGGGAATGACCTCGATGCTGTGGCCCCGCACGGCGTCCTTGACCAACAGGTAGTCGGCGAGGCCACCGGCGGATCCCCCGTTTCCGATGATGTCGTCGGGTACGGCCATCGGATTGATGACGACGCGGTCGCCGACCGCGATACCGGTCACGTTCTCACCGACGGCGGCGACCTCGCCGGCCGGTTCATGCCCGAGAGGCATGCTGCCCTGATGCGGTGGAAGACCCCCGATGGAGATGTAGAACGTGTCCGACCCGCAGATTCCACACGCGCGGATGCGGACGAGGACCTCGTCGGGGCCTGCCTGCGGTGTGGGAACGTCGATGATCGCGGTCGTACCTGCACCGGAGACTATGGCTGACCTCATGGCTGGGATGTCCTTTTCTCGTTGACGCGAAGGGGAATCGACTCGAACGCCCGCGCCCAGGTGGACACCATCCGCGTGGGCGCACCGATGAGTTCACACTCGGGGAAGCGCGTGAACCATTGCTCGAAGGCGAGCCGGGCTTCCAAGCGCGCGAGACCTGAGCCCATGCAGAAGTGCACACCGTGACCGAATGACGCGTGGCGCTGGGCACGTCGTGTCACGTCGAATCGCTCCGGATCCGGGAACTCGCGTTCGTCGTGATTGGCTGCGCCCCATACCAGCAGCACCCGTGAGCCGGCCGGGATGCGTACGCCGTGCAACTCGACGTCGCGGGTTGCGGTCCGGGGCAGGGCCTGGGTTGGAGCCTCGATACGGTTGATCTCCTCGACCGCGGACAACCACAGTGACGGGTCGTGGCGCAGCAGATCCAGCTGATCCGGGTTCTGTAGGAGAAGCACCGTGCCGGAACCGATCAGGCTGGCTGTGGTGTCGTTGCCGCCGAGTACCAGCAGCAAACAGAATCCGAGCAACTCCTCGTCACTGAGCCGCTCGCCGTCGATTTCCGCGTTGAGCAGTGCGGTCATCATGTCTTCACGCGGTTCACGACGGCGCTCTTCGAGAAGTTCGGCGAACGTCGTGTAGATGCTCACGGCGGCGTTGAGCGCATCCTCGTTGTTCTCCGTCAACCCGATGAACGCCTCGGTCCATGCGCGCATCGGGGCGAGATACTTTTCGTCGAGGCCGATCATCCCGCCGACCGCGACGCTCGGGATGACCGCGGCGTATTCGTGCTGGAATTCGCACGTGCCTTTGGCTGCGATGGTGTCGATCAGTCGTTCTATCGACGCACTGAGATCGGCTTCCATCCCGGCGACCCGGCGCGGGGTGAACACGCGAGATACGAGCTTGCGCAGCGCGGTCTGCCTGGGCGGATCCATGAAGATGAGTTGCGGCAGCAGCTCGTTGGCTTCCGCAACCTTGCTGGAGAAGGTCTCGTGGTCTGCTGCGGCAGCCCACACATCGTCGAACCGGGTCAGTGCGTAGAACCCTTGGTCGGGGTCGTGGTACACGGGATGCTCATCGCGCATCGTGCGGTAGATGTCCCAAAGGTCGGTCTGGAACTCCGGGGTCGACGTGTTGTACAGAACTTCTGTTTCAGTCATACCAATCAAACCTGTCTCATCGGGTTGTGCCGGTCACAGCACGCTGTAGGCGCCGTCGACGACAAATGCCGATCCTGTGCAGTACGAAGCACTTTCAGTGCACAAGTACACGATCGGCGACGCGATCTCTTCGGGTCTTGCGAACCGACCGAGGGGAATGTGGTCGACCTGCCCCTGCTTGATTTCCGGCACGTAATCCATCGGCGCCGTCATCCGGGTCGCGACGACTCCCGGTACGACGGTGTTGAGCCGGATGCCGTCGGCCGCCCACTTCACGGCGAGATTGCGGGTCAACGCCAGCACACCTGCCTTCGCGGACCCGTATCCGGGGACCACCGGTACCGACCGGATCGCCGCCATCGACGCGAGCATCACCACGCTGGCTCCCCCGGGCGCCGTCGATCGCTTCAGGGCGTCGTGTAACCGCTCGGTCAACTTGAACGGCGCCAACAGGTTCACCTCCACCGACAGAGTGAAGCCTTCGGGGGTGGACTCGTCGAGCCCACCGGGAAAGTTGGCCCCCGCGTTGTTGATCAGGATGTCCAGCTCGGTAAACGACGCGGCGAGGGCGGCGATGCCGGCGTCATCGGTCAGCGACAGCTGCCGGTAGTCCAGGCCCGAGAGGTCGACGTCGTCGTAGTCGTCGGGCCCCTGCCGGGTGCCGGTGATGGTCACCGTCGCTCCGCTGTCACGCAGCAGCGACGCTGTCGCGTGACCGATCCCGCTGGTTCCGCCCGTCACCAGCGCGGTGGTGCCGGTGAAGTCGAACTGAACACGATTCGTCATGCGAGCTCCTCGATCTTCTTGTGCAGCCATGCCGACTCCCAGAAGTTGGTGCTGCCTCCCAGCAGCCGCTTGTGTGCAGCGACCAGAAGCTGCCGCGCATCCTGGTCGTCCGGGTAGTTGCGGTTGACGATCTCGGCCAAGTGGATGGCCTGAACGGGTTCGTCCGCCTCCAGGAGGGCTGCCGCCCGACCCAGAACAGCTTCTGTCCCGGCAAGTTCCAACAGCGCGTGCTCTGCGGAGTCCGGGCCCTCGGCGTAGAGCTCGGTCGTAGAGCGGTGGTGGAACCAGCCTGCGTAGTTCTCCCAAATCGCTCGCACGTTCCACCGCACCATCCCGTAGCCTTCACCGACCTGCAGCGCGGGCGGCAACACCACCTCACGCATCAGCGTGTGTACATCCTTGCCTGCGTTCATCCCCGCCACAGTCTGGTCGTGGATGGACAGCACGGCGTCACGAAGGCGAGTCAACTCCCAGTGGATCCGTTCCTTGCCGACGATCGGGCCGAAATGGCCGGTGAGAAGCGTCTCCGCTCCCAGCGCCCGCACCCTGTCGATGGACTCGACGACGGTGAGCGCATCGCGGTACCGGTCGCCGCGGATCGTCACCAGGTTCGGGATGTGCCCGAATAGCGCCCCGAACACGTTGCCGCATAGGCAGACACCCTCGTCGGGCAGCCACACGACGAGGCTGTCGGTGGTTTCGCCGCCTGGTGTCGCATAGAGCTGCAGGTGCCGCCCGCCCAGTTCGATGAGGAATTCGTCGTCGAACACGATGGTCGGGGTGGGGGCACTCTGTGGCGGCGGCGTACCGAATCGAGCCGTGGCGTGGTTGATCGTGTCCATCACCTTGTCCACCCAGGCGAAGGCAGAATTCTGCGCGCGGAACGCGGCCAGAATCTCGTTGTCCCGTCGCCACATCTCCCAGTTCGACTGGGCGACAATGTCACTGTCCGGGTCGGCGACAGTGCCGACACCGCCCACGTGATCCACATGCCCCTGGGTGAGGATGACGTACCGGATCGGCGACGAATCGACGGCGTCGTAGTTGGCGCGGTGAACCGGCCCCTCGAAGCCCATCCCCGTGTTCACCACGATCCGGCCCTCGCCGGTCGTCAACAGGAAGGAGTTCGACAGGCCCGGTGACATCCAGATCCCCGGCGCGACCTCTTCGGCGGGCGCCCCGGCGCCGACGATGGCGTCGCCTCCCGGCCGGCTCAGATAAATGGGCTCGAATGTGCTCATACTTCGGCCCGCACATCGAACCGGTCGAAGTAGAAGGCGAACCTCGCCCGTATCTCTTCAGGGGTCCGCCCGAAATCCCGTGCGAGGTCGTAGCGCACCTGGCCGTGCTTGCCCCGGGGGTTGGCGTCGAGGTAGCTCTGGAAAGCCGCACTAGCCTCCGGCGTGAGTTCCGTTCCGTTGCACTCGTACAGCGTCTCCAGGATCGAAATCTCGTTGCCGTTGAGCTGATGGAACGGGATATCGACGCTGCGGTCCGCACCGATCAATTCGCGGTCGCGCACGCAGGCGCGCAGCAACCGTTCGATCCGGTCGATCCAGTACTCCACCAGTCCCTCGGGGTCGATCTCTTTGCGGCGCATCCGGTCCCCGTAGGCCAGCATGGTCACGGCGGACTGGATGACGGCCACGGGGTCTCGGTGGGTGAACGCCACTGTGGCGTCCGGGAAGGTCTGCATCAGCGGTCCGAGTTGCTCGCAGTGTTGCGGCGATTTGAGGACCCACTGGCGTGGACCACGCAGGAAGGTCAGCGCCTGCAGAACAGTCCGCAGGTAGCCGTAATGTTCGCGCTGGTCGAGCCCGAGGTAGAAGTCTCGCCATTGCGGCACCCGGGCGTGCCACTCCAGGACATAGCTCGCGAAGTCGAGGTCGAGGAGCTCGACTTCCTCCTCGATGGCCTGCGGGAATCGGTCGTGCATCGCCTGCACCAGGGGCGTCATCATCTTGGCCGATTCGTGCTCTTCGACGCTGCGCGTGAATCTCGGGTCGACGCCGCCGACGTCGGGACCTTCACCCAGGTACGGAAAGGGTTCCTGGCTTTCCCAGTACGGCAGCGCGCGCCGACGGGTGTCGGCCGCTATGAGATTCACCAGATGCGTTGTACCCGAGCGGGGAAGACCGACGACGATGAACGGACTTTCGATCTCGATGGCGTGGATCTCCGGGTAGCGACGCAAGAGGTCGGCCAGCAGCAACCGCTGTGACAGCAGTCGGATGATCCGGTTACGGATGATCAGCCTGTTCAGGTTCGTGTTGCCCGAATCGGCGTCCACTGCCGCGGCGTATGCCTCCAGCCGGGGACGAAAGTCGCCCGGGCCGAAGTCGTCCATTCCAGTTCGCTCGATCGCCTCGTCGATCAGGGTGGCCGGATCGAGTTCGACCGATACCGCAGCCATGTGTTCGAGGACCTGCCGTTGGATCGGATCGAGCACCGGCGCTGTCAGATCGTCGATGTCCAGAACTGTTTGCGCCATCGCGGGCATCCTCTTCAGAATGGCAGTGTGTCGAATATTCGAGTTATGATTCGACTATATGAACGCGAAGTTAGGCGAGGAAGACCCCGACGGTCAAGACCTTTCGCCCCCGACCCGACGTGTCGTCGCAGTCGTCGAGTTACTGGTCGATCGTGCCGGCACCCCGTTGACATTGGCTGAGATATGCCGTGAGCTGCGGATCAGCCGATCCACCGGGCACGCCATCTTGCACACACTGCGCGTGTGCGAGTGGGTTCTGCGTGACCCACTCAGCGGGAAATACTCACCGGGCCCGGGCCTGCCTACCCCACCGTCGGCCGCGACACCGCTGTCACGCGTTCTCAGAGCGCCTCTGCACAAGCTGTGCACCGAGCTCGGCATGGCGGTCTGCATCTCGGAGGTGAGCGATGGTTCCATCACCGTCATCGACGCGGCGTCTCCCGGAGCCAATCCTCCCCCTGTTCGCGCCGGGGTGCGCCTGCCCTTCGTCGCACCGTTCGGCCGCGAGTTCGTCGCATGGGCACCCACAGCCGCGCACGAGCGCTGGATGGACGCCGCCGGTGCGGCCAATGATGTCTACCGGGCGCGGATGCCAAAGGTGCTGACAGAGGTTCGGGAACGCGGATTCGGTATCGAACGCCTCAGCGACCCCCTGCTGCGCGTGTACACCGCGCTGCTGGCCCTCGACAATGGAAACGGGCCGGATCCGGTCTCGGTTCGTCTGGCCGGTGCCGTCGCCGACCTGACAGTCGTCGACTTTCTACCCGACGAGTTGCCCGAGGTGGATGCCCATCCCCTCGCCACAATCTCGGCACCGATTTTCGATGAGCACGGCACCGCCGTTATGTCGGTCTCCGCGCAGCCGTACCGTCAACTCACGCAGCAGCAGGTACGTGAAATCGGGGCACGGATCATCGACTTCGCCAGCGTGGCTGCGCCTCTCATGAGGCGCTCGGCGCCGTCGGCGTAGCCATCGCGTCGATCGTCAGCAGGGCGCCGTACAGCACGGCGTCGGCGATCGAGCGCTTGCTCACGTTATGTGCCAGCCTCATACGCCGCACCTGACGGGAACCGCGCACGACACGTGGGCATCTCGTCAACGATTATGCAGCAATCGAATATGCAGGGTTACCCGTAAAGCATGCCATGGTCACCTGATGAATCAGGGACGCCTCAAGTGACCGCCACCCGCCGCGTGTTTCGTCCACTTCCTGTCTGTTCGATCTCAATAGATCTGGCGGCTTTCGCATCGAACCTGGGGATCGTGGCGCTCGCCCCAACCTCCATCGAAGTTCGAGAACTCGAGCGCCTGCTGCTGCGGTGCATAGCGTTCGAGTACGAGCAACTGGAGCTGCAGAAATCGATTCACGTACGTATTCTCCGGGTACTGGCCGCGCTTCCCGAGACCGCGGACTATCGGTAGCCGTACAGCCCGTCGACTCGGCCGTGGCGCGTATTTGTGGTCCGACAACGATGTGGGTCTAGTGAGCGCTTCGAACTCGGGTTACCGACGCGCCCTCGGTCTTGGCCCAGCCGCCGAGGCGTGGCGCGGGTAATAGCGCCGCCACAGGATCAGCGCTTCACGCCCTGGACGCCGAACCGGCGCCCACCCCAGTTGAAGGGTCCGCCGCCCCACCGTGTAACACCGGAGAACCGGCCGAGCTCCCACGTGTGGGCCAACAGGGTGAATGGCTGGATGCCGTCGGGAAACATGATCATCAGGCGCAGTTCGTGCGGGGAGACCAGGCTGCCCACCACGTCGAGCGACTCCCCGGCGTCCGGTGTGTACCGGACGCGAAGCGGCGCGACCGACGAGATCTCCAAGCGTCCCCCCCACCCGTCGTGGTTCATGTCCCAGGTGCCGATCCACTGACTGGCATCGAATCCCCGGTTTCCTAGCGTGTGAATAGGGTCCCGACTCATGGTTACCCCGAACGGGATTCCCGACCACCATGTCTGGCCGGCAGCGTTGTCTGGATCCCAGGAGAACACATACGCGCGGAACTCTTGACCGGTCAGTTTGCCCGCGGGCACCCGCTTGGTCGAGTCGGCAACCCAGAAGTGCAACTGCTGGCCGTCATCCTCGACGTATCCGTTGACGGCGTATCCCTTGCCGTCGCGGAAATAGGTCCCCAGTTTGGTCGGCTTGCCCTCTGCCTGGCGGTAATCGGTCGTCCGGCGGATCACCAGGTGGCCCGTCCAGCCGTCGTGGTCGACGTTCCAGCGGCCGATCCACCAGGCATCCTTCTGCACTGAGCTCTCGGGCGGGCACACCGCGGTGATGTAGTGCGCCCCCAGGATCGCCGGAGCACCGAAGGGCACTCGAATGAAGGTGTTCTGACCCCTCGAATCCTTCACGAGCCATTCGCGACTGCCCCGGTCATAACCGACGATGAGATAGCAGTGCCCTGGAATATCGGCGATCACCTCGTGGCCCTGCGACAGCACGGCCTGGATCAGGATGTCCGAGGGGTCGTCGCCCAGCGACCGGAAGCCGGTCACGCGGTACCGGGCCCGATATCGCGATGCCAGCGGGATGTGCCCCTGCGTGTATTCGAAGGCATCGATTTGGCTTTGCGGCGTGGACTCTTCGGAGATCAGTGCGCCCGCACCGGGCGTGTTGAGGCGCAGCGTGTTCATGTCGCTGTGTGACAGATACCGCGCGTGGCGTTCCAACGGGATGGCGCTGCGGGCGAGTTTGGTGACGATGTCCGAGGAGCCCTGGAAGCCCCAGAACGAACTGTTGTTCTCATGCAGCAGTTTCGGGCTGCTGTGGAACCCTGGGATCAGTTCGCCCGCCTTGTTGATGTGGAATGCGAACTGCTCGGACAAGTCGAGGGTGACGTGATGCTGGCGTCGGTAAGCGGCCTCCATGCCCGCGCACGTGGCGAATGCGTAACAGGTGCCCCGGTCCAGCTGATCCTTGAACGGCGTCTGCCAATGAGCCAGCGAGACCACTTCCGGCAGGAAATCGAACAGGCCGGTGAGCGTCTTTGGCGCGGGGAACCGTCGATAGGAGAGTGCATTGAGGCGGCGAACCTCCCCGATGTGCTGTGCCACGAACGCCGGATCGTCATCGATCACCGCCGCCGATAGCACACGCGTCGGCCAGGTGGTGGAGAACACCTCCGAGGGTGCGGATGTTGTCGTCATGACTGAATCCTTGGACGGCGGGAGTGCCGACGCACGAGTAGTCGGATACCTGCATCGGCCCGGGGCATTACTGGGCCGATGAGCTGCGCGACGACCGCGCGGCGTTCAATCGCAAGTGGTTTCAGCCAGCGATACAGGGCGCGTTCTTGGTGATCAACGATGCGATAGAACTCCACCACCGGCGAACCACCATCCAGTCCCCACCGGACTAGAGCAATAGCAAAGTGTGGAGCTTCACTGAGCGCATGGCGGCTAGGCGTAGCGGTCGGGCCTTCTCCCCGTGAGTCGCTGGGGCGGCATCTTCTTAGCCGGTGCACTTGTGCGGCAGGAACTTCCTGACGACGCGAATCGCTGGCCAGTCGAGCGCGGAGGTGGTTGTGGCGCGGCGGTGGTGGTTGCCGGTCGATAACCGCAGTGTGAAGGAAAAAAGGGCATCTTTCAGTTGTTAGCGATAGGCCTAGGGGTCGTCGGTGCGGCGCTACTAATCTCAGGCTTCTTCATCCCAGCATCTTCGAAACCGATTGGAGCACAGGGTTACACGCGGTCGCAAGGTTCCTCTTGAAAAGTTGATGGGCGTTGGGGTAGCCGTAGTCGCACTCACGATGCTGACGCCGGCACACTTGCCGACGCAGACCCACGATTTTTCAGCCCAAATGAAGAGAGGTGGCTCAACCACTTTCGGAAAAATCTGGGCGTGAATATCGTTGACCCCATCGCGGCGGAAGAGACGGGCTATCAGCGATGTACTGCTGCGATGTATTCGCCCGATGTCGATACGGCCCGGACGCGCATGGATGCCATTCTCGCCGACTCCGTCTAGCCTCTCACCAATATTCAGAGACTCGCCATCCAAGGGTCCGCTCTAAATCTGCTCTGCCCTGGCAGCTAGACAATTGGACCGCTAGTCGCGTGTAGCGGGTGCTTCCTGAAATGGCGTCTCACCGAGCAGCACGTTCGTGAAGGACTGCCGATGAACGAAGCTGAAATACCGGCCCCAGCCTACCGCGCGCTTGGCCGGCCACGATGGCGGCGTTTGCCAACTGCCTTCCGCAATAATATTGCGGCACAACGATTTGCGAATCCAGAATGCATCCGACTAGCGCACCGCCGCAGCCATCGCCGCGCCGATGGCAACGAGCATATCGTTGTTGGCCTGGTTCGGACTGGGGACTGGGACTCCCCCAGCCCGCACTACACACTCATCTGCAGGAGGATCCGACGAGGCTGGTGCAGTCCTGCTGATCTGGCCGCGCTTAACTCCTCAGCAGTGCGTGGCCCGCGCCCTGCGGGCCTGACGGCGTAGAAATATCGGGCGTCCTGAACAAACTCCGCAGACACGTCGACCAATAGATGCCCGAGCCCGACCACAAATCCTCCGATTCGATCAACCGGTACTTCCCGAGAAAATCAGCGAACTGCGGACTACGCCCCTCGCTACGCCGCGGACACCCTACTGAGGTTGATCGCGACAAGCATCCGGGCTCTCCCCGGCTCGACCGACCACATGTACCCCACGCGCGTGGGTCCGGGAATGCGGCGGAATCGAATATGGCGGGTTACCAGTAAGTGACTGTGTACTGCGCTGCCGCCCAATGCGCCCAACGACAGATGACCTGCGACGTAATGGCTCGACTCGCCGACGAATGCCACACTCGTACGGTGGATACCCGTGAGGTCGTCGCCGAACTGCTTCGCCGCATCGCCGCCGGCGACCCGGCAAGGATAGCCGAGCTATATGCCGAGTCGATCTCGTGGAAGCTGAACTGGCCGGCCGGAGACTACGCCGCTGTCGTCCCGTGGATCCAGCAGCGATCCGACCGTGCCGGTGTCAACGAGCACTTCAAGCTCATCATCGAGCATCACATCACGAATCAGAGTTCTGCGGAGGTGTTTTCTGTGCTGGTCGACGGCGCAGACGCAATCGTGCTCGGCGAGCTCCACAACACCGCCAAACCGACTGGGCGAAGCTACGACGCCGCTTTCGCATTGCACCTCACTGTGGAGCACGGGCTGATCACCCGCCACCACATCTACGAGGACAGCCTTTCGGTGTTACAAGCTTTCGTGGTGTGAGAGCCTCGCTGAATTTGTGGATGCCACAAGCGGCTGACCAGCCCCACTGGTTTCCGGCACTGTTGGGACTGCCGCGCCGCTCCCCGGCTGGCTGCTGCTGCGGCAGGCTCAGGTAGCCAATGACGCTCTGTTGCACGTGCTTTCGGATCAGGACCAGCAGTTCTACGAGGGCAAGATAACCGCAGCGCGGTTCTTCGCTCGCACGGCATTGCCTCAGATAGCGGCGGCTCGCGTGACTGTTGCGGGTGCCGACTTCGGGGTGATGGATCTGCCCGAAGACGCGTTCTGAGCGATCAGCGGATCGAAAACGCCGTCGGAGACGCCCGCCACCCGCGACAAGATCGCATACCTACGGAAGTGTTGCGCGACCTCTGCAGGCACTCGCCGGAAGATGTGCAGGAATCGAATATGCAGCGTTACCAGTAAATCACTGCATATTACGTTGCCGACCAATGGTTTTGATACGTCGCACCGTTAGATGGTCCCCCGTTCCAGAACCCATTGATGCCGGAATGGTAGTACCTCTGCGGCAATCTCAAAGTCGGCGTCATAGTGAATCAGCGTCACATCATGGGCCCCTGCGATGGTGGCGATCAGGAGGTCGGCCATGCCGACGGCGCGGTGGCGACCAGTGCTGGCGAGCTGCCGTTGCGCGCCGAGTGCCATCTGCCAGTGCTCGTCATCGGTTGGCAGGTACTCATAGGCCAGACGGCGGTCTGACCGGAGTTGTTCATAGTCTTTAGGGCTGCGGGCGCTGTAGAGCGCCTCGGCGTCGAGCTGAGCGGTGGTTGCGACCAATCCGGCCTCAATGAGCGGGGCCAGCCTGGAGGCAACCTCGGGGTGCTTCATCCGTGCTGCCGCGCTGGTATCGACGAGGTGCCGAGCGATCAGCGCCACACGTCACCACGTTGATCGGGGTCCGCCATCTCCCCTAGGCCGCCGGCTTGCAGCCAAGCGATCTGGCGTGCACGAGCAGACGAGGCTGCTGCCTGCTGCAATGCGATGCGCACGGTGTCCGATACGCCGGACGTTTTGAGCTCCTTCTGCGCGGCGGCCAGCAGGTCATCGTCGAGATCGATCAGTCGCTTTGTCATCCGACAAGCCTCCCAGTGTATATACCAAGTTGAGGATCAGTATATACAAAGTTCGGGGTCGCGCCAGCGCTCGTAGACCTAGATCGGATATGCAGTAAATGAATATGCAGCGTTACCAGTAAAGTACGTCCTATTGCCCTGCACACCAATGGTTTTGTTCTGCGCTGTCCCGGCGACATTGAGACTGGACTCAGATGCTGGCCCTAGTTCAATTCAACAACGTGCGACGCCGAAGAGCCGATGCGGCCTGCCGCGTCGCCTCGGTCAGCGGCTCGGGCAGATTATCGAGATCGAACCACCGCATCGCCGACAACGCCTGCGGTTCGAGAACGGAGGGTGTGCCGTCATAGCGTTCGATGAGATAGACCGGAGCCACCCAGTGTTGGCCGGCCTGACGATCGATCTGGTCGACGACACATAGGAGCAGGCTCGGTTCGATGGAGATGCCGAGTTCTTCGCGGATCTCGCGCGTCACCGCGGCCGCCACGGGCTCAAACGGGTCGACCTTGCCTCCCGGGAGGCCCCAGCAACCCGCCTCCGGATTGCGCCTGCGGCGGACAAGCAGCAGGTTACCGTCCTGGACGATCGCTGCACCACATCCGACGCGTGGGCCAGAGCCATCAGCGTTCATCGCGCCTGATCCACTTCGTCTCCGTTGAGAGTTGATAGGTGAGTAGTCCATTCAGCAAGTCAGTGGGTGAATCCGAAGAGAGAAGCATCTGTCGATGGACGGGCTTCAAGAAACTCTCGTCGACAACATGGTCGAGGAAGGCCAGCAATCCGTCGTAGAAGTTGAGGGTGTTGAGCAACCCGCACGGTTTTGCATGGGCGCCAAGCTGAGTCCACGTCCACACTTCGAAAATCTCTTCGAGAGTGCCGATTCCTCCAGGCAGGGCAATGAAGGCATCGGACAGCTCAGCCATCAACGCCTTGCGCTCATGCATGGAATCGACGATCCGCAAATCCTGCAGGCCGGTATGCGCGACTTCGTGTTCAACAAGGGCCCGCGGGATCACCCCGATAACCTCGCCGCCAGCGGCCAAAGCCGAATCTGCAACTGCTCCCATGAGTCCGACGGCGGCTCCCCCGTAAACCAGACCGATCTGGCGCTCAGCCAGTAGTGCGCCCAGTTCCATTGCCGATGTGCGATATTGGTCATGGCGACCCAAATTCGAGCCGGAGAAAACGCAGATCCGATTCATCCATCAATCCTTACATGAGCTTCTCGGCCAAAGTTTCTTGGGGATGCTGAGCGGGACCTGACCGCCTCCGATTTCGCGGCGTTGCCGGCGCAATATCGGCTCACCTACGCCTTGGCCATGGCCCACCCACGCTCTGCCGGAAGCCCATCTCGACAACGCCGCGCCGAGGCTGCAGACACTGACCACCCAAGCGTGCCTGGCAGCCCAACGCTGACGGCCGCGTTGGAACGCGGTTAATCTCCGGCCGCGCAGATGGTGTGAGATACATAGGTTCGAGTGAGCCTGTCGCAGAAGCATTCTGCCTGCATCTGCAGCTTGAGTATCAGCGACCGGAGTGATTCCGTGCCCCGGTGCCGGGATGTCAGCGGGCTACGGCTACCCACCCTCCTCGCCACAGTGGCTTGACCCCACCCCGAATCTGCCCCGTCCTTCGCGCTTTCGACTTCTCGGAGTGCTGTACGCGCCTACGGCCCGTATCGCTGCGATCGACCACGAGTGCACCGACCCTGCCGAACTTGCCCACAGGATCTGCAGTCACAGGTGCTACGAGAGCGGCCCGACTAATCGGTGAGCTTCGCCAGGGTGGACACTATGACGTGGCCCTTTCTGCAACAGTGTTCAAATTCGAACTTGGCGTCTCCGATGTCGATCACGGTTACTACGCCGATCACGCGCTGACCGTGGCCCGTCATCCCAGTGAGACCGATGAGCGGATGGTGGTGCGCTTGTTGGCGTTTGGATTGCGCGCACACCGGCTCAGCGAAGTCGACGGTGAGTTGGCGTTCGGCGCGGGCCTGTCCACCCCTGGCGTGCCGGACTTGCGGCTCTCGGACTACACGGAGCGGACCCTGGAGTGGATTGTCGTCGGTCAGCCCGATGAACGGGTCTTGGGCAAGGCGGCCAGCAAGGCCGACCAGGTGCTGCTGTTCCCATTCGCCGCCGGCGTGGCCACCTGGTGGCGCACCGTGGGACCCAAAGTGGCGGGTCTGCCGAATCTGTCCGTCGTGCAGATTCCGCACGCGCCGGTGCAACAACTGGCCCAGAGCGTCGATCGCCGGGTCTCGGCGCAGGTCATGGTGATGGAAGGTCAGGTAACGATGACCGTGGGCGGTATCGACGCCACCTTTACGCCCGAGCCATTGAAGTAGACCTCGGAGCCCGAGGTGCTGCGCCCCGGGACTCTCGTTGGCTGGGACCTACTGCACGCCGCAGGCAACGCCCAGGATCACGCTAGGTGCGCTAGCGCGACTAGCGTGATCCTGGTAGCGTCGATTTGTGGACACGACGGTGACGAGTACGGAGGCCAAGAACCGGCTCAATGCCCTTCTTGCCGAAGTGGAACGCACGGGCAAGTCCGTGACGATCACGAATCACGGCCGCCCCGTCGCCAAATTGGTGCCCGTCGAACTGATGCCGCGAAAGTTCGGGCAGCTGCCAAACCTTCTGGTGCCCAAGGACTTCGACGAGCCCCTGCCAGATTCGGAACTGGCGCGCTGGGAAAGCGCCGAAACGTGAACGTGCTGCTGGACACGCACACACTTCTATGGCTGGCGAGTACGCCGTCGGAGCTGGACGCCTCCGCGCTGGCCATCATCGCCGATCCGAACACCAACGTGTGCGTGACCGCGGCCTCGGCCTGGGAAATCTCGATCAAGACTCGGTTGGGCCGCCTTGACGGTGAGGCACTCCTGTCGGCCTGGGCCGACATCATTGCTGATATGACCACAACCGAATTGCCCATCGAGTCTCCCGATGCGATCCTGGCCGGCCGACTCCCCTGGGAGCACAAGGATCCCTTCGATCGCGTGATCGTCGCCCAGGCTCTACGGCGAAATCTCACCATCGCGACCCGCGACGCGAGGATCCTCGATGCCGCCCTGGCCCCAACCTTGCGAACCTGAGTCATTCGCCTATTGGCAGTGTGCGCCGTCCGGTGCTCAGTGTCCCTTGCGCATGCTGATCGCCAACTCTTCCAGTTCGTGTTCGGTCGGGGCGCGTAGTGGCAGTGGCCGCGAACCCTCCGGGCTCGGCGCCATCGCGTCGAACACCAATTCCAGATAGCGCCGCCACAGTTGGGGCTGGCTCGGGGTGTGCATGGTGCTGACCACCATCATGAGCGCGCCGATGTCCAATGGCTCCACGTCGGCGCGAACGGCACCCTCCCGCTTGGCGCGATCCAGCAGGCTCGCCACCGCGGGCTCAATCCGACGGCGCACCCGTACCAAGCGCTCATCGCGAAATGAACTGCCGGCCACCAGCTCCTGCAGTCCGCGATCCTCGACCTGCATCTCCACCGCCCGCTCCAGGAACCATCGCAGACCGCTTAGACCGTCGGGCTTTTCCAGGGCGGCGTCCGCCACGTCGACCAGCACATCGACGCGCGACTCGAACAACGCGATGACGAGTTCGGCGCGTTCAGGAAACCGGCGGTACACGGTGCCCACCCCGACCCCGGCGCGCCGCGCGATCTCCTCGTAGCCGACGTCCAATCCCACCTCGGCGAACGCCTCGGCCGCGGCGTCGAGAACGCGCTGCCGGTTACGCGCGGCGTCACGTCGCAGCGTCTTGCCGTCGGAGTCGGCGGTCGATCCGGGGCGCGGCACGCCGCCAGGATACGAGACGTCGTCGAGCTGTCGGTGCCCGCGCGCTGTGCTGAACGCCACGTCGCTACCCCACTCTTCGAAATGGAAACACTCTTCCGGATAGCCTACATTGAAACGGAACAAACTTTCCGCTTTGGAGGCCAAGTGACCACTCTGAGCTCAACGCGCCCGGCAGAACCGCGCGCCGGCGGTCGGCACCGCGCACCCGACTCTGGCGCGAAGCGCACCATCGGCGGTTCGAAGTGGTTGATCCTGGGCGTCATTGCGCTGGCTCAATTGGTCGTGGTGCTCGACGCCACCATCGTCAACATCGCCCTGCCGTCGGCCCAGCTGGACCTGGGCTTCTCCGACGACGCCCGGCAGTGGCTGATCACGGGATACGCCCTGGCCTTCGGGTCTCTGTTGCTGGTCGGTGGCCGCCTCGGCGACCTGGTGGGACGGAAGCCGATGTTCCTCATCGGGTTGATCGGTTTCGCGTCTGCGTCGGTGCTCGGTGGCGTGGCGGGCAGCGTCGAAGTGCTGATTGCCGCCCGTGCGCTGCAGGGTGTCTTCGGCGCCATGCTTGCCCCGGCCGCTCTTTCGCTGCTCACCGTCACGTTTACCGAAAAAGACGAGCGGGCAAAGGCATTCGGTGTCTTCGGCGCCATCTCCGGTGGTGGCGGCGCGATCGGCCTGATTCTCGGCGGCGCTCTGACCGAGTACCTGTCCTGGCGCTGGTGCCTCTATGTCAATGCGCCGTTGGCCCTGATCGCCGTCATCGGCACCATCGTCCTGGTCCCGGCACTGGGCCGCTCGGAGGCCCGGGCCCGCCTCGACCTGCCCGGTTCGCTGGTCATCGTCGGCGGTCTGGTTGCGCTGGTGTACGGCCTGGGCAACGCCGAAGCAGAGGGGTGGACCAGCGCCGTGACGCTGGGCTGCATCGGCCTGGGCATCTCGCTCATCGGCATCTTTCTGCTCATCGAACGCGACGTCGCCAATCCCCTGCTGCCGCTGCGCATCCTGGCCGACCGCACCCGAGGTGGCGCCTACGCGGCACTGCTGGTCTGCGGCGCAGGAATGTTCGCCGTCCTGCTGTTCCTGACCTTCTACCTGTCGACGGTCAAGCAGTTCACACCGCTGCAGACCGGGTTCGCGTTCCTGCCGATGATCGCGGCGCTGGCCGTGTCGGCTACCGCGCTGGCGAAGGTCACCGCCGCGGTGGGACCCAAGCTCTCGGTGTTCACGGGCATGTTGCTGGCAGCCGTCGGCCTGCTCCTGTTCACGCGGTTGGGGTTCGACAGCTCGTACGTGACGCATGTGGTGCCGGGTCTGGTGATCACGGGCCTGGGCCTGGGTCTGGTGATGGCGCCCGCGATGGCGGCGGCCACATCCGGGGTGCAGGCCGAGGATGCCGGTGTCGCCTCCGCGGCGGTGAGCACGTTCCAACAGATCGGCGGGTCGATCGGCACGGCTGTGCTGAGCGCGCTGGCCGCGGCCGCAGCGTCGGACTACCTGCAGGGCCGGGTACCCGACCCAGCGACCCAGGCGATGGCCGCGATGGAGAGCTACACCACCACGTTCTTCGGGGGTGCGGTGATCTTCGCCGCCGGCGCGCTGGTCTGCGGTCTGCTGTTTCCGTCCGGTCCCATCGAGTCCGATCCCGCGGTCACTACCGTGCCGGCGTAATCCTCTGTCGCCAAACGTTTCTCGCCTAAGGAGCGATCCGGGTTCGCTAGCCGGATCGGGGCGTCACCCGAGCCTTCGCGTGCTCCACCGCGACAGATCCTCATCCAGCACTGAAGGATCGCGTTCGGGAAACACCTCGTCAGTGATCTCCAGATGTCGGATGCGGTCAAGCTGGAACCCGCGGATGCCCTCGCGCAGTCGACACCATCCGACGAACAACCACGCAGCACCTCCGCGCAGCAGACCCAGCGCCTCCACGTCCCGGGTGGTGTCGGTCTTGCCATCCTTGGCGGTATAGCTCAACCGTACGACCCTTCGCGCGGCGATCGCCTCCGGAATCAGCGTGACCGCCGCCTCGGACGACGGCTGAGCATCGATGACGAACATCGACGCCAACGCCCCGTCGATCGGCGCGAGCTGATCCTCGCGGCTGACCGCGAGAACCTTCGCCCTTGCCCGACGCGCCGCCGCACCATAGGGCGAGGTCTCCACCAAACCAAGCCCCGCGAGCACCGCCAACGACTCCGCAACGGTGAGATTCAGCGGCGGCAACGAGTGTTCGCGCAGGATCGAATACCCGCCCGACACCCCGTGGTCGGCATAGATCGGCACGCCCGCGAGCTGCAGGGACTGGATATCACGCTCGATGGTGCGCTTGGACACCTCGAACTCCTCCGAGAGCCGAGCGGCCGACCATGGCCGGCGTGATCCCCTCAGCAGATCCACCAGCGCGTACAACCGCTCGGCTCTCCTCATGAAGGTGAGTCTCCCCCGGTCTCAGGTCAGGTGCGCGCGCGTCCCGTTCACCGACCACACCTCGCGAATCAGCCCATCGTCGGTGAAGTCGAAGACGTCGATCCCGCCCGCTGCAACATCCCTGGCCTGCATGTTCCACAGCATCCGGCCGTGCGCGCCGTCTACTGCCCGTGCGGCCTCGGTGAACACCACACCGGGATGCCGCCGGCGCCACTTATCCAGGAACTGCGCGAAACCGTCCCCACCCAGAACGTCGTCGCCCGGGTTGGACCCGTCCTCCTCGGGGATCAGGAAGTGAATCCGGAAATCCTCACTGCAGATCCGTCGCGCGATCTCACTGTCGGCGTTCCACATCTGCAACCACACCGCCAATGCCGCATCCGCAGCAGCCGTGTCTGTTTGCACCGTGTTCGTGTTCTCAGTCATGGTGCCAGCGTCGGACACCGCTGCGACAACGGTATGTCGGTGTTCTGTCCACCACCAAGACTGGCCGTACCGGGCAGTCATTCCGACTCGGGTCAGGCGCCGTAGCGCAGCCCGTCGAGCAGGACTGCGACCATTTTCTGGCGGTCGTCGGCAGGCTCGCCCGCGGCGGGCAAGCACAGCTTCGCGACGGCGTACATGAGTTGGCGTGGGCCGACGTCCGGTCGGATCTGGCCGTCGGCTGTCGCGGCGTCGAGCAGCGCTCGCAGGGTGGGTTCGAGCGTGTCGAGGATGTGGTTTCGCAGGGTGTCGAACGAAGTGCTTCCCGAGGCGAGGGCCGAGGCCAAGCCGTCCTTGGTGGCCAGGAACGCGGTGTACCGCAGCAGCCACTTCTGCAGTGCGAGACCGGGCTCGTGCTCGGCGCTCAAGGCTGGGCCGGCTTGGGCGCAGTCGTCGATCTCGCTGTCGAGGACGGCCTTGGCCAGATCGGCGCGCTGCGGGAAATGCCGGTAGAGCGTTCCGACTCCGACTCCGGCCCGGTCGGCGATGTCCTTCGCCGGCGCGTCGACGCCCGCCGCTGCGAAGACGACCTTCGCGGCGGCGAGTAGCGCCGACCTGTTGCGCTGCGCATCAACGCGCGGACGCCGCGACGCCGGTGCGGCCGCGTCGGCCGCACCCATCCGGGCCTCAGGCATGCCGCACTCCCCTTTCCTGCGTCACGACGAACTTTGACCGTTGTAATCCGGAAACGCTTTCCGTATCGTCGGATAAACGGAAAGGCATTCCGTTTTGATGGTACGGCACCGCGCGCTCCCCGAGTGGTACCAGCCGGCGAGAGCGCCGAGACGAGGACAGACGAATGAAGTACCGACCCCTGGGACGCACGGGCATGCACGTCAGCCCCTACGCACTCGGCACGATGCTGCTCGGCGCAGCGATCGGCAATCCCGACCATGACGACTCGATCCGCCTCATCCACACCGCGCTCGACGCCGGCATCAACTTCATCGACACCGCTGACGCGTACTCGATCCCGCCGCACGGCGCGTCGGAGGTGGTCGTCGGTAAGGCCCTCAAGGGTCGTCGAGACGACGTCGTCCTCGCCACCAAGTTCGGCCGCCCGATGAGCGAGGCCGCCAACCACGCCGGCGCCTCGCGGCGCTGGATCATGACCGCGGTCGAGGACTCGCTACGCCGATTGCAGACCGACCACATCGACCTGTACCAGGTGCACCGCCTCGATCCCGACACCGACGTCGAGGAGACACTGTCCGCGCTGTCAGACCTGATCCACAGCGGCAAGGTCCGCGCGATCGGGACCTCGACCTCACCGGCTTCCGACATCATCGACGCCCAATGGGTCGCCGAGCGTCGCGGACTGGCCAGGTTTCGCACCGAGCAGCCGCCGTACTCGATCCTCAATCGCGGCATCGAAGCCGAGATCCTGCCGCTGGCAAAGCGATTCGGCATGGGCGTGCTGGTGTGGGGCCCGCTGGGCCAGGGCATGCTGACCGGGCGCGTGCGCAGAGGACAGGAGACCGACGTGCGTCGGGCGAGCTTCCTCAACGTGTTCAATGACGAGCGGCGTCTCGACGCCGTCGAACAGCTCATCACCCTCGCTGAGGAAGCCGCGCTGCCGCTGACCCACCTGGCGATGGCCTTCGCGATCACCCATCCCGGCGTCACCAGCGCACTGCTCGGCCCTCGCACGACGGAGCAGCTCGCGGACCTGTTGGCCGGGGTCGACGTCGTCCTGTCCGACGACGTCCTGGACCGGATCGACGAGATCGTTCCCCCCGGCACGGACGTCGGCACTCTCGACCAGGCGTTCGTTCCGGCCGCCCTGCGCAGTGTGGACTTGCGCCGCCGACCCAGCGAGTCACGCTCCGCGGCGTGAGCTGACCGCGACCGCCCCGGACCGCAGCCGCCGGACGTCGATCCGAAATCCGTGGGCGATCGCTCTCATGGCGAAGGGGCGCGTATCGACCCATCCGGCCTGTCGAAGGCGGACACTGGGGCTATGTCCACTGCATTCTGGATCATCGCGGCGGTGATGGCCATTGGCACCGTCGCGGGCGGCTTGGTGCGGATGAGGACGTGGTTACAGCGGCCGGTCTCGCCCGAGGTGATCGAGGCCGCACACCGCGACGACGAGGATGCAGAATAGGGGCGACGTGCAGGGAAATTGTCGGGTTTGGTATCGCCGGACAATCCTGCGCCGGTGCGCGTGGGTCACGAGTCGCCCTCCCCGGCTCAGACGAAGCGATTGCGCACGAATCGAATATTCCTCTTCCTCAACAGAATTCGTCGTGGTCGTCCACGCGGGAAGTGCCCCGTCGAGTGATGGCTCGCTCCAGTATCGGATGTTGGTGAACCGCTTCGCCGCCCACCGTTGCGACGGACGCTGCAGCTCGAAAGGGAAAATGGTGCCGCCGGTAGCGATTCAGCCGGGCATCTCTCATGGCAAGTTAGGTACTCCAGACGCCGAGGAGATCCCCGTACTGCAGGTAGCGTCAGGG
Source organism: Mycolicibacterium vaccae NBRC 14118 = CIP 105934 (assembly GCF_001552715.1). Lineage (GTDB taxonomy): Bacteria > Actinomycetota > Actinomycetes > Mycobacteriales > Mycobacteriaceae > Mycobacterium > Mycobacterium vaccae. The sequence goes on from NZ_BCRS01000002.1 coordinate 99,451, forward strand.
CCCCTTTTCAGGTAGCCGAATGGCGGAGCCCCTGCGCGAAGAAATAGGCCGCCACTCTGTAACGGCGGCAA
>NZ_BCRS01000003.1 GCF_001552715.1 Mycolicibacterium vaccae NBRC 14118 = CIP 105934
GCCGATTCCCGCACGACCAGGGTGGCCCGCCACTCCGAGAGCGCCCCGCACTCCAGCGCGGCCAACGTGTGCGGCATCTCGGCCACCAACGCCTGCGCGAACCCCAGATGCCGGCCCCCACAGACCGGGGCGTCATGGCGGGCCAACGCCACCTCCGCCCCCAACCCCTTCCCACGCCGGGCGGCCGGCACACCGGCGGCCTCCTCAGCGGCGCGGCGCCGTGCCGCCCACAACGCCGTGGCCCGCGCCTGGGCCGCCGCAGCCGCCGACTTCACCGCCTCACACCGCTCCACGACCGCCCGTAGCTCGGCCTCACCGGCCGACTCCGAAACATCGAACAAACTTTCGAACATGTACCCGACGCTACCAACAGGCGCCGACAAGTTCCGACAAGCCGCCTACCGCAAGGTCAGCGGCGCCGCGGAGTGGTACTGGTCGAGCACCTGCGGTGTGGGATCGGCCTCGTAACGGGCCGTATCGCCGACAGACCAGTTCGGTGGCTCCTGCTGACCCGAGAGCACCCAGGCTGCCTGGCGGGCCGCCCCCAGGGCCACGTACTCGGCCGGCGTCGGTACCTGCACCGGGGTGCCGAAGACGGCGGGTGCGATGCGCCGCACCGCCTCGGACCGCGCGGCACCGCCGATGAGGATGATCCGGCGGGCATCGACTCCCTGGTCGCGGATCTTGTCGATGCAGAACGCCATCGAGCTGAGCAGTCCTTCGACCGCTGCCCGGGCGATGTTGGCGGGGTGCAGGTTCCGCGTCGTGACTCCGTGTAGCGCGCCAGTGGCGTTCGGCAGATTGGGGGAGCGTTCGCCCTCGAAGTACGGCACCAGCACGAGGCCGTCAGCGCCGGCGGGTGCCGACAGCGCGAGCCGGTCGAACTCGTCGAAATCCACCCGCAGCATCTCCGCGACCGCGGCCAGCACCGGCGCCCCGTTGAGCGTGCACACCAGGGGCAGCTGCCGGCCGGTCGCGTCGGCGAAGCCGGCCACGATGCCCTCGGGGTCATGCGGCGCCGCGTGCCCCACCGCGCTGACCACTCCGGACGTCCCCAGCGACACCACGCAATCACCGTCCGTCGCGCCCAAACCCAGTGCGGCTGCGGCGTTGTCGCCCGCACCTGGCCCGAGGACAACACCCTGCGGTGTCGCGCCTGCGGACTCCCGCGGGCCGAGCACCCCGGGCACCGTGGGGATCCGACCCCGCAGGGCGAGTGCCAACAGGTCGTACTGGTACTCGTCGCTCTCGGCCGAGTAATAACCGGTGCCGCTCGCATCGCTGCGGTCGGTACGCAGGTCGGCCAGGTCGGATGAGCCGGTCAACCGCCACGTCAGCCAATCGTGGGGAAGGCACACCGCCGCGGTGGCGTCGGCGTGCTGCGGTTCGTGATCGGCCAACCACCGCAGCTTGGTCGCAGTGATCGCGGCGACCGGGACCACCCCGACACGCTTCGCCCACGCATCAGGCCCACCAAGCTCGTCGATGAGTTGCGTCGCAGCTTCAGCGGAGCGAGTGTCGTTCCACAACAGGGCATCTCGGACAACCTGCCCGGCTTCATCGAGGCACACCATGCCGTGCTGCTGCGCGCCCACCGAGACGGCGGCCACGTCCTCGAAGCCACCGGCGGACGTGATCGTCTGCTGTAGCGCTTCCCACCACAGCCCGGGGTGGACCTCGGTGCCGCGAGGGTGCGGTGACGTCGCGGTGCGCACCAGCCGACCGGTGTCGGCGTCACAGATCACCACCTTGCACGACTGGGTCGACGAGTCGATACCTGCGACGAGTGTCATATCAGAGCCCTCCCGGGTCGGCCAGTACCGGCGCGAACGCCAATTCCGCTGCGCCGATGACCAATGTGTCCGCGCCCAGCGTGGCGGGCACGACCCGAACCAGATCTCGGGGCGCGGCCATGCTGCGCCGTGCCAGCTCCTGGCGGAGCACTGTCCCGGCGTAGGTACAGAACACCCGCAGAAAACCGCCCAGGACGATCAGTCCGGGGTTCAACATGTTAACCGCGTTGCCGAGTGCGACGGCCAGTGCCCGGGCCTGGCGGTTCAGGACATCGAGCTCGGCGCCGCTCGGGCGTCCCGATCCTGCACCGTCCAATTCGGCGAGCAGCCTGGTCAGCGGGGCCTGGATGACCTCCGTCTCCAGGCAACCCACGCTGCCGCAGTGGCACTGCTCGCCGCCACCGACGTAGGTGTGCCCGAGTTCGCCTGCATACCCGGCGACTCCCTCCAGCAGTCCGCCCGCGACCACGAATCCCGCACCGATGCCGCTCGGGCCACCGTTGACATAGATCAGGTGTCCGGTGTCGTGGTGATTCCCGAAGAGGTATTCGGCGTTGGCGCCGACATTGGCGTCGTTGGCCGCGTAGACCGGTAATCCCGTGGCAGTGCTGAGCATCTGGCCGATCTCGACGTCATGCCAATCGAGGTTCGGGGCCAGCTGGACCGTCGACTCGGGGCCGTGCACCAGCCCGGGAACCGCGACGCCGACGGCTGTCACCTCCTGATCGGTGCCCAGACTGCGCCGAATGGCGCCGATCGCCTCGGCCGCGATGGTCACGGTGTCGGTCGGCGTCGGTATCCGGTCGGTGGGGCAGCGGACCACCTTGCATACCTGGCCGCCCATGGACACGAGTCCCACGGTGACGGCGTCCACCTCGGGCGTGACGGACACGGCGACCACGCGATTGCCCGGGCGCACGATGGGGCTCGGACGTCCGACCTGTGCAATCGGTGGTCCGGGAGATTCCTCGACCAGGCCCTTGGTCACCAGTTCCTCGACGAGGTCCTTCGTGGTGGAGCGCGACAGGCCGGTGTGCCGGGTGAGTTCGGCGCGGCTGATCGCCCGCCGGCGGTGCACGAGGGTGAGAACACTGGACAGGTTCCGTCGCCGCACGTCGTCGGTGCTCGTCCCCACTCGCACTGCACGGTTGCCGTGCGTCGCCTTCACCGTGCACGCCTCCTTCACATTCGGCCTTGACAGTGTCGTAGACCACATCATAAGTTCGAGAAGAGAACAAAATCATAGCTTCTTGCTGTTTGGAGTATCCCGATGACTGTGCTCGAATCCGGCCGCGCCCTCGCCGAAACGCTCATCCCGAAACGTGAGGACCGATTCTCGTTCGGTCTGTGGACCGTCGGATGGCCCGGCGTCGATCCGTTCGGCGTCGCCACCCGGCCCGCGCTGGACCCGGTCGAGGCCGTGGAACGGTTGGCCGAACTGGGCGCGTACGGCCTGACCTTCCACGACGACGACCTGTTCGCCTTCGGTAGCTCCGATGCCGAGCGCCGGCGGGCAATCGACCGCGTGAACGCCGCACTCGGCGCCTCCGGTCTGGTGGTGCCCATGGTGACCACGAATCTGTTCACCCAGCCGGTGTTCAAAGACGGCGGCTTCACCAGCAACGACCGCGGAGTGCGCCGCTACGCGCTGCGCAAGGTGCTGCGCAACGTCGATCTCGCCGCGGAACTCGGCGCCCAGACCTTCGTAATGTGGGGTGGGCGCGAAGGTAGCGAGTACGACTCGGCCAAAGACGTCCAGGCCGCGCTGGAGCGCTACCGGGAGGCACTGAATCTGTTGTGCCAGTATGTGATCGATCAGGGCAGCGAGATCCGGTTCGCCATCGAGCCCAAGCCCAACGAGCCGCGCGGCGACATCCTGCTGCCCACCGTCGGGCACGCACTGGCGTTCATCGAGACGTTGGAACATCCGGAGATGGTCGGGGTCAATCCCGAGACGGGCCACGAGCAGATGGCCGGGCTGAACTTCGCCCACGGGATCGCCCAGGCGCTCTACAGCGGCAAGCTGTTCCACATCGACCTCAACGGTCAGCGCGGTATCAAGTTCGACCAGGACCTGGTGTTCGGTCACGGAGACCTGGTCAACGCGTTCTCGCTGGTGGACCTGCTTGAGCACGGCGGACCGGACGGTTCGGCCAGCTATGACGGACCCCGCCACTTCGACTACAAGCCCAGCCGCACCGAGGACAGCAGCGGCGTCTGGGCCTCCGCGGCCGCCAACATGCGGATGTACCTGCTGCTGAGGGAGCGCGCTGCGGCGTTCCGCGCCGATCCGGCCGTCCAGGAGGCCATGGCCGCAGCCAAGGTGGCCGACCTGCGGCGCCCGACCCTCGCCGACGGCGAGACCTACGCCGACCTGCTGGCCGACCCGACCGCTTACGAGAACTTCGACACCGACGCGTACTTCGGCGGAAAGGGTTGCGGCTTCGTGGCCCTCCATCAGCTGGCGATCGAGCACCTGATGGGCGCCCGGTGAGCCCGAGGCGGGGCCGGAACGGGCAAATCCCGCCCGGCAGTGATCTGGATCACGGTATATGTCGAGAGGCACAACAAATGATCGTTACGAGTCGTCCGGAGGGATCTTCGTGAAGCGCACCAGCAGCCTGCTCGTCACCGCGGTGGTCGGAGTCGGCCTGACCATGACCGCATGCGGGTCGAACTCGGACTCGGGTTCGGGGTCCACCGCCGCCCAGGGCGGCGGCAAGATCGGGGTCATCCTGCCCGACACCAAGTCGTCGGTCCGCTGGGAGACCAAGGACCGGCCCGCGCTCGAGGCCGCGTTCACCGACGCCGGCGTCGACTACACCATCCAGAACGCGGAGGGGTCGGCCGACACCATGGCCACCATCGCCGACGGCATGATCGCCGACGGCGTCACCGTGCTGGCCATCGTCAACCTCGACTCCGACAGCGGTGCGTCGATCCAGCAGAAGGCTGCCGCGCAGGGTGTGAAGACCATCGACTACGACCGCCTGACGCTGGGCGGTTCGGCGGACGTCTACGTGTCGTTCGACAACACCAAGGTCGGCGAACTGCAGGGCCAGGGGCTCGTCGACTGTCTGGCCGGACGCCCCGCGAACGTGGTGTTCCTCAACGGTTCTCCGACCGACAACAACGCGACGCTGTTCAGCACCGGCGCGCACTCGGTCGTCGACGCGACGCCGTCGATCACGATCGTCGGCGAGCAGGCGGTCCCCGACTGGGACAACGACAAGGCGGTGACGATCTTCGAGCAGCTCTACACCGCGGCCGACGGCCGCGTCGACGGCGTGTACGCCGCCAACGACGGTCTGGCCGGATCGGTGATCTCGATCCTGGAGAAGAACAAGCGCGCGGGCCAGGTCCCGGTGACCGGGCAGGACGCGACGGTGGAAGGCCTGCAGAACATCCTGGCCGGCACCCAGTGCATGACGGTCTACAAGTCGGCCACCGAAGAGGCCGCCGCGCTCGCCGATGCCGCGATCGCGCTCGCCAACGGCCAACAGCCCGAGACCACCGGCACCTCACGCGACGACACCGGCGGCCGTGACGTGCCCTCGGTGCTGCTGATGCCGCAGTCGATCACCAAGGACAACATCAACGTCGTCTTCGACGACGGTGGCCAGTCCAAGGACGAGGTGTGCACCGGGCAGTTCGCCGCGGCGTGCACCGCCGCAGGCATGTGATGGAACCGCACCCGCCGATCCTCGAACTACGGGGCGTCAACAAGAGTTTCGGCGTCGTCCACGTGCTGCACGATGTCGACTTCTGCGTATACCCCGGCCAGGTGACCGCGCTGGTCGGGGACAACGGGGCCGGGAAGTCGACCCTGGTCAAGGCGATCGCCGGGATCCACCCGATCGACACGGGCACCTACCTGTTCGAGGGCGAACCGGTGAGCGTGCGCACCCCCAACGACGTGTCCGCGCTGGGCGTGGAGGTCGTGTACCAGGATCTGGCGCTGTGCGAGAACCTCGACATCGTCGAGAACATGTTCCTGGGAAGGGAACTCAAGAGCCGCGGGATGCTCGATGAGGCACGGATGGAGACGATGGCCCGCGACGCGCTGACCTCGCTGTCGGTGCGGACGGTGAAATCTGTGCGCCAGCCGGTGTCCAGCCTGTCGGGAGGCCAGCGGCAGACCGTGGCCATCGCCAAGTCTGTGCTGTGGAACTCCAAGGTGGTCCTGCTCGACGAACCCACGGCCGCATTGGGTGTGGCGCAGACCCGGCAGGTGATCGAGCTGGTGCGCGGACTTGCCGAACGCGGTCTCGGCGTTGTGCTGATCTCGCACAACATGAATGACGTGTTCGAGGTCGCCGACCGGATCTGCGCCTTGTACCTGGGACGAGTGGCCGCGGAGGTCAAGGCCTCCGACGTCACCCACGGCCAGGTCGTCGAACTCATCACGGCCGGCCGATCGGGCAACCTCGGCCTGGCCCCGGCCGAAGCCGCCGAGTCGATGTGAACCCCGTCCAACCCCGAGACACAGATGAGGCGCTCGAAATGACCACTGTCCGCACCGAATCCGGGCTCTCTACGGCCGAGTCCGGGTTCTCGGATGACCAGCGCACCGACGACACGTTCGGCGACGCGGTACGCGGATACCTGCAACGGGTCCGCGGCGGGGACATGGGATCCCTACCGGCTTTCCTCGGCCTGGTGGTGCTGTTCGTGGTCTTCGGCCTGGCCAACGACCGGTTCCTGTCCGCGCTGAACCTCGCCAATCTCATCACCCAGGCCGGGTCGATCTGCGTGCTGGCGATGGGCCTGGTGTTCGTGCTGCTGCTCGGCGACATCGACCTGTCGGCCGGCGTCGCCGGCGGGGTGGCGGCCTGCGCGATGGCGTTGGCCGTGGTGAACATGAGCTGGCCCTGGTGGGTCGCGATGGCGGCCGGGATCGCCTGCGGCGCAGTCATCGGGCTCGCGATCGGCCTGCTGCGCGCCAAGCTCGGCATCCCGTCGTTCGTCGTCACGCTGGCGTTCTTCCTCGGACTGCAGGGCGTCACCCTCAAGCTGATCGGCGAGGGCGGCTCGGTGCGCGTCGACAATCCGGTGATCCGCGGGCTGACGATCAGCAACCTGCCGGTCACCGTCGGCTGGACGATCGCCGCGGTGGTGGTGATCGGATTCGCCGCGCTGGAGTTCGGCCAGTACCAGCGCAAGCTGGCCCTGCAACTGGCCCACCCACCGGTCGGTGTGGTGGTCATGAGGGTGGCCGCCGTGGCCGCGGTGGTGCTCGGCGTGACGTACGTGATGAGTGTCAACCGCAGCGTCAACGCCAGCGCCGAGATCCGGGGGATCCCCTATGTGCTGCCGCTGATCCTGGTGCTGCTGATCGCGATGACCGTGGTGCTCAAGCGGACGTCCTACGGCAGGCACATCTACGCCGTCGGCGGTAACGCCGAAGCCGCACGCCGCGCGGGTATCCCGGTGGACCGCATCCGGGTGTCGGTGTTCGTCGTGTGCTCGTCGCTGGCCGCGTTGAGCGGCATCATCGCGGCGTCGTACGCGGGTAAGGTGTCGGCCTCGTCGGGCGCGGGCAATACGCTGCTCTACGCCGTGGGAGCGGCGGTCATCGGCGGTACCAGCCTGTTCGGTGGCCGGGGCCGGGCGATCGACGCGGTGATCGGCGGGGTGGTGGTCGCGACCATCGCCAACGGCCTGGGTCTGCTCAACCAGTCGTCGTACATCAACTTCCTGGTGACCGGCGGCGTGCTGCTGTTGGCCGCCAGCGTCGACGCGATCTCGCGCCGCCGGCGTTCGTCGACGGGATTGAGTTAGCCCGCTGGGCCGGAACGGGTCTCATCGGTGCCGCCGCGGACGCGATTCACACCGAACGTCGCCACGCCCGAGAGCGTCACGAGCGCGGCCAGCCCGAGGAAGCCCAGCGGCACGCTGGTCGCGGCCGCGACGGAGGCGACCAGCAGCGGACCTGCGGCGTCGCCGCATTCACGGCCGATCTCTGCGGCGCCCATGGTCTGACCCAGCCGTCCTTCAGATGTGGACCGGGCCAGCATGGTGAACGCCAGCGGTGTGATCAGCCCGCAACCCAGCCCGATGACGACCGCGGCGCACAGCAGGCCCGCCACCCCGGGGATCAGCACGGCGGCCAGTCCCGCTGCGGTGAGAAGCCCCCCGGCCGTGATGCCCGTGGTGACGGTGATCCGTCCCGAGTCGAGTGCGCGGCCGGCGGCGGGCTGCACGAGCGCCGTGGTCAGCGCGAGCACGGAAACGACGGCTCCGGTGACGACGGGCGACAGGCCGGCATGCGTGCCTGCGGCAGGTAGGAATCCGACGCCGGCCGCCAGTGCCGCACTGGCCGAGGCGAGTGCGAGAGTCGGTGTGACGAAGGATGATTCGGAGAACCGGCGCAGCGTGTCGAGCAGGGTCTGCCGCTGTCGGGGGAGCGGCTTCAGTGCGGGCACCGACACAGCTGCCCACACGGCGACGAGAGCGGCGAGCACCGCCGTCACCGCGAACAGCGTGCGCATCCCGCCCACGGCGACGAGCACGCCGCCCACCAGCGGCCCCAGCGTGTAGCCGATCGACTTGTAGGAGCCGTAGGTGCCGAACGCGCGACCGTGGGCGCCGGCCGGGGTCAGACGGGCCACGAGCGCTGACGCGGCAGGGGAGAACGCCGCGGCGCCCACACCCTGTCCGAAACGTCCGGCCCAGAGCCACGCGGTGTCGTCGGCCACCGCATAGGCAGCCGAGGCGACGGCGAAGACCAGCAACCCGGCGATCAGCACGGTGCGCGCGCCGATCCGGTCGGCAAGGGTCCCGAAGACCGGTTTGAGGACGACTTCGGCGCCGTCGTAGATCGCCAGCAGGGCACCCAGTGTCAGCAGTGATGCCGCGGTGCCGGTGGTGGTGGTGCCCAACGTGCCCGCGACCGCATGCGCACCGAAGGCCGTCGTGAACCCGGCAGCCAGCAACGGCGCCCGCTGGGCTGTGGGCGTCAGCCCAGCCATGCCCCTATGCGCCGCAACGCCTCCTCCAGGTCCGAGGGCGGGCCCGCGAACGACAACCGCACGAATGTGCCTCCCCGCACGGTGTCGAAGTCGACTCCGGGCGCGATGGCGACCCCGGTCTCGTTCAACAGCGTCGAGCAGAAGGCCAGCGAGTCGGTGGTCAGGTGGGACACGTCGGCGTACACGTAGAACGCGCCGTCGGTCGGGGCCAGCCGGTCTATGCCGATCGCGCGCAGCCCGTCGAGCAGTAGTGTGCGGTTGGCGGCGTAGATGTCGAGGAGCGCCTCGGCCTCGGCGATGGACTCCGGGGTGAAGGCCGACACGGCGGCCAGTTGGGGCAGTACCGGAGGGCAGATCGTGAAGTTGCCGGTCAACCGGTCCACCGCCCGTTTGAGCTCCTGCGGCACGAGCAGCCAACCCAGCCGCCACCCCGTCATCGCGAAGTATTTCGAGAAGCTGTTCACCACAACGGCCTCCCGGGAGGTCTCCCATGCGCAGCTGGTCGCCGGGGCACCTGGATACACCAGCCCGTGGTAGACCTCGTCACTGATCAGCCGGACCCCCGAGCTCTCACACCACGACGCGATCGCCGCGAGTTCCTCGGGCGGGATCACCGTGCCGGTCGGGTTGGCGGGGCTCGCGACGATCACTCCCGACACCGGCGGGTCCAGCGCCTGCAGCATCTGCAGCGTCGGCTGGAACCGGGTCTCGGGGCCACAGGGCAGCTCGATCACGTCGCAGCCGAGCGCGGTCAGGATGTTGCGATAACACGGATATCCGGGGCTGGCGATCGCCACCCGGTCCCCGGGGTCGAAGCAGGCCAGGAAAGCCAACAGGAATCCACCCGACGAGCCGGTCGTGATGACGACGTCGTCGGGGTCGACCGCCAGTGCGTGTCGCTTCTGGTACGAGTCGGCGATCGCGGCGCGTAGTTCGGGAATGCCGAGCGCGACGGAGTAGCCGAGCTCGTTGCGGTTCAGCGCCGCCACGGCGGCCTCGCGCACCGCCGTCGGCGCCCCGGCGCTGGGCTGTCCCGCCGAGAGATTGACCAGGTCACCGTGGGTGCGCTGGCGCTCGGCCGCGGCCAACCACACGTCCATCACATAGAACGGCGGAATACCCGAGCGCAGCGAAGGAGTCACCTCGCCAGGCTAGAACACCTCGGATTCGAGCCGGCGCAGCTGCTGCCGCGGCGGCCCGAGAAGCTGCGCGCTGCCGTGCGCCCGCTTGAAGTACAGCTGGATGTCGCTCTCCCAGGTGATGGCGATGCCGCCGTGCATCTGTACGGCCTCGGCCGCCACCGCCGAGAACGCCTCGGAGGCGGCCAGGCGTGCCAGCGCCGCCGACGTCGGCGACGGGTCGGTCACCGCTTCGTCGACGACGGCCTTGGCAGACTGCACAGCGACGTACAGATCGGCCATCCGGTGCTTGAGCGCCTGAAAGCTGCCGATGGGCCTGCCGAACTGCACGCGGTCCTTCGTGTACTGGACGGTGAGATCCAGGCAGCGCGTCGCGGCGCCGATCTGTTCGGCGGCCAGCAGGATCGCCGCGGTGTCGGCCAGGCCGGGATCGGCACCCAGCGGCGAGGTCTGTGCGGCCTCGAGAGCGGCCAGGGGCCGGGTGATGTCCATGGCGACCGCCGGGGTCGCGGTGAACGAGGTCCAGCGGGTCAGCGTGTCGCCGTCGGCGGCGATCACGACGTCGGCGACGTTGCCGTTCAGGACGTATCCCGGGTCGAAGACCACGGTCCCGATCGACGTGCCTTCGGCCAGGCCTCCCAGGAGGTCCTCGTCAGGCTCGCTGACGGAGAGCAGCGCAAGCTCGGCCAGCGTGGTGCCGAGCAACGGCGTCGGAACCAAGCCCTTGCCGAGTTCCTCCACAACCACCGCGGCGTCGGCAAGTTCGCCGCCGGCGCCGCCGAGTTCCTCGGGCACGATCAGTGCCGCGGCGCCGACCTGCTCGCACAGCATCTTCCACAGCGCTTCGTCGTATCCCTTTTCGGAAGCCGCGGCCTTGCGGACCGCTTCCGGTGATGCGTGTTTCTCGACCAGTGCTGCGACGGTGTCGCGTAGCAGATCCCGTTCTTCGCTCATCTCGTCAGTTCCTCCAACACTCGCCGCCGGTGCCACGTCGGATCGCCCCATGCGGGGCGCAGGGCCTGCACCCGCAGCAGCAACAGCGACAGATCATGTTCCTGGGTGAATCCGATCGCACCGTGGGTCTGCAGCGACGAGCGGGCAGCCAGCAGCGCGGCATCCGCAGCCGCGACCTTGGCGGCGCTGACATCGCGGGCAGTGTCTGGCGTTCCATCCGCCAGCGACAGCGCCGCGCCGTAGACCAGCGGCCGGGCCAACTCGACGGCGATCAGCACGTCGGCCAGCTTGTGCTTGATCGCCTGGTAGGTGCCGATGACCGTGCCGAACTGGCTGCGCTGCTTGGCGTACTCCACCGACGCGTCCAGCATCGCCTGCGCGGCGCCGACGAGCAGCGCCGAGGTGGCCAGCGCGCCGAACTCGAACGCGCGCGCCACGTCCGCGGTCCGGGTCTCACCGGAGGCGTTGACCTCGAACAGCTTTCGACTCGGATCGACGGACTCGTGCTCGCTTGCCGCGGTCGCATCGCACACCGTGCCGTCGCCGGCGAGCAGGACCAGGCCGGCGGCGTCGGCGTTGACGGCGCGGGGAACGAGCGGGGGCGCGGCGACGGTCGCGACCAGGTCGCCGGCGGCCAGCGCGGCGCTGCGGTCGGCCCAGTCCTCCTGGTCGGCGAGCAGTATCGGGGCCACCGCCACGGATTCGGCGACCGGGCCCGGTACGTTCCACCGGCCGAGCCGTTCCAGCGCCACCACCAGGTCCACCGGGTGCGCGTCGATGCCGTCGAATTTCTCGGGGACCATCAGCGCGGTCACCCCCAGGTCGGCGAGTTGCGCCCACACCTTGCGGCCGGGGGCGAGGTCGCCGTCGCCCCAGGCCCGTACCGCGGCGGGCACGTCTGCGGCGGCCAGTGCGGCGTCGATGCTGGCCGCGAAATCGCGCTGCTGATCGTCGATCTCAAAGTTCACGTTCGTCTACTTTCGGGGCAGGCCCAGGAGTCGCTCGGCGATGATGTTGCGCTGGATCTCGTTGGTTCCGGCGTAGATCGGTCCGCCGAGCGCGAACAGCAGACCTTCGGTCACCGAATCGACGAGCTCGCCGTCGGCGCCCCGCAGGTCCAGCGCGGTCTGGTGCAGCGCGACGTCGAGGTCGGACCAGAACACCTTGGTGATCGAGGACTCTGCGCCCAGCTCACCGCCGCCGGCGACCCGGGTGACGGTGCCGAACGTGTGCAACCGGTAGGCCTGCGCTTTGATCCAGGCATCGGCCACCCGGTCGGTGAACGCCGGGTCGGGGTTGTCCTTCCACTGCGCGACAAGGCGTTCGGCCGGTGCGAGGAAGCGGGCCGGGCTGCGCAGCGACATGCCGCGCTCGTTGCTGGAGGTGCTCATCGCGGCCCGCCAGCCCTCGTGCACGCCGCCGATCACGTCGTGGTCGGGCACGAAGACGTCGTCGAGGAAGATCTCACCGAAGCCCGTGTCGCCGCCCAGCTGAGCGATCGGCCGGACCGTCACGCCCGTGGCCTTCAGATCGAACATGAAGTACGTCAGGCCCTTGTGACGCTGCGCCTCGGGATCGGACCGGAACAGCCCGAACGCGCGCTCGCCGAACACCGCCCGAGAGCTCCAGATCTTCTGCCCGTTGAGCAGCCAGCCGCCGTCGGTCCTGGTCGCCGTCGACCGCAGCGAGGCCAGGTCGCTGCCGGATTCCGGTTCCGACCACGCCTGCGCCCAGATTTCCTCGCCGCTGGCCATCTTGGGCAGGATCCGGTCCAGTTGCTCTTCGGTGCCGTGCGCGAACAGCGTCGGTGCCAGCATCGAGGTGCCGTTGGCGCTGGCCCGGCCCGGGGCGCCGGCGCGGAAGTACTCCTCCTCGTAGACGATCCACTGCAACAGTGTGGCGTCGCGGCCCCCGTACTTCTCCGGCCAGGTGATCACCGACAGTCCGGCGTCGAAAAGCACCTTGTCCCAATGGCGGTGCTGTTCGAAGCCCTCGGCGGTGTCGTAGGACTTGGTCGGGAACGCGTCCCTGTTCGCGGCGAGGAACTCACGCACCTCGGCCCGGAACTCGCACGTGGCGTCGTCGAAGGTCAGGTCCAACTCAGGCCCTCTCACTGTGTTGGCGGAGCAGTGGCTTGACCACCTTGCCGCCCGGATTGCGCGGGAGCGCGTCGAGGAACTCGACGCTCCGCGGGGTCTTGAAGTTCGCGAGATGCTCTCGCGCATGGTCGATCACGGTCTTCTCGTCAAGCTCGGCGCCGGGCAGCCTGACCACGAATGCCTTGCCCACCTCGCCGAGTCGCTCGTCGGGGACGCCGATCACCGCAGTCTCGGCGACCCCGTCCAGCCGGGCCAGCACCTGCTCGATCTCAGCCGGATAGACGTTGAACCCGCCGCAGATGTACATGTCCTTGAGCCGGTCGGTGATCTTCAGGTTCCCGGCGGCATCGAGTTCGCCGACGTCGCCGGTGTGCAGCCAGCCGTCCTCGTCGATCGCGGCGCTGGTGGCGTCGGGATCGTCCAGGTAGCCCAGCATCACGTTGGGTCCGCGCAGCAGGACCTCGCCCTGTTCGCCTATGCGCAGCTCGAAGTCCGCGATCGGGCGCCCCGACGTCGTCGCGACGGTCACCGCGTCGTCGTCGGCGCGGCACATCGTGCCGAAACCCGCGGCCTCGGTCAGCCCGTACGCGGTCAGCACGATGTCGATGTCGAGTTCGTTCTGCATCCGTTCGATGAGCACGACGGGGATGGTGGCCGCCCCGGTGACTGCGAAACGCAGTGAGCTGAGGTCGAATTCGGTGCGCTTCGGGTGATCCAGCAGCGTCTGGTAGATCGTCGGAGGCCCCGGCAGCACCGTGATGCCGTGCTGCTGCACGGCGCGCATCGTCTTCTCCGGATCGAACGTCAGCTCAGGGAACAGCGTGGCACCGGTCTGCAGGCAGGCCAGAATGCCGGCCTTGTAGCCGAAGTTGTGGAAGAACGGGTTGATGCACAGATAGCGGTCGGCGGACGAAACCTGCCCGCAGGCCGCCCACGCGGCTGACGCGTCCAGCGACTGGCGGTGTGCGCAGCGCACGCCCTTGCTCCGTCCGGTGGTGCCGGAGGTGAACAGGATGTCGGAGACGTCGTCGTCGGTGACGGTCGCGGCGCGCTCGTCCACCGCCGCCAGATCCCTGCCGCGCGAGACGAACTCGTCCCACGTTCCATCGGCCTTCTCGATCGGGATGCGGACGACATGGCGTAGCGCAGGCAGCGCGTCGCGGTCGACACTGGCGGCCTTGTCCGCGCCGAGGAACTCCCCGGACGCGAACAGCAGCGGCGCGGAGGTGCGGGCCAGGATGTCCTCGGCCTCACCGGCGGTGTAGCGGGTGTTGAGCGGGACCAGGACGCCGCCGGCGTGGTGGACGGCCAGGCAGGCGACGACCCAGTGCCAGGTGTTGGGCGACCAGATCGCGACCCGGTCGCCCGGTTCGATGCCCAGCTCGATCATCGCTGCGGCCGCCTGTCGGACCTCGGAGCGCAGTTCGGCGTAGGTCAGAGCCCTGTCGGCCGTGACGACGGCGGCGTGGTCGGGCAACTCGCGCGCGATCCGGTCGAGCACCGCGGGAGTGGTCCGCGCGGACTTCGTCATCGAACGCTCCTCCAGGGGATCGAGTACCCAAGCAAGTGCTTGGTAGGCTACCCTACAGGGGTGATAGAGGTCCAGGAGTTCAGGGCTGAGGTCCGCGACTGGCTCGCCGAGAATCTGGTCGGCGAATACGCCGCGTTGAAGGGCCTGGGAGGGCCCGGCCGCGAGCACGAGGCCTTCGAGGAACGGCTGCAATGGAACCGGCATCTGGCCGCCGCCGGGCTGACCTGTCTGGGGTGGCCCGAAGAGCACGGCGGACGCGGCCTGTCGGTTGCGCACCGCGTCGCGTTCTACGAGGAGTACGCCAAGGCCAACGCGCCGGACAAGGTCAACCATCTTGGCGAGGAGCTGCTCGGCCCGACGCTGATCGCCTACGGCACGCCGGAGCAGCAACAGCGCTTCCTGCCGAAGATCCTCGACGTCACCGAGCTGTGGTCGCAGGGCTACTCCGAGCCGGGCGCAGGCAGCGATCTGGCCAACGTGTCGACCACTGCGGTGCTCGACGGAGACGAGTGGGTCCTCAACGGACAGAAGGTGTGGACGTCCCTGGCGCACTGGGCCCAGTGGTGCTTCGTGGTGGCGCGCACCGAGAAGGGCTCCAAACGCCATGCCGGCCTGTCCTACCTGCTGGTGCCGCTGCAGCAGCCCGGGGTCGAGATCCGGCCCATCATCCAGCTGACCGGCGACTCGGAGTTCAACGAGGTCTTCTTCGACAACGCGCGCACCGCCGCCGATCTCGTCGTCGGTGAACCCGGCGACGGCTGGCGGGTCGCGATGGGGACGCTGACCTTCGAGCGCGGCGTGTCTACCCTCGGCCAGCAGATCCGTTACGCGCGTGAGCATTCCAACCTGGTCGAGCTGGCCAAGAAGACGGGTGCCGCCGACGATCCCCTGATCCGGGAACGACTGGTCCGCTCGTGGGCCGGGCTGAAGGCGATGCGGTCCTACGCCCTGGCGACGATGGACGTCGAGAGGCCCGGGCAGGACAACATCTCAAAGTTGTTGTGGGCCAACTGGCATCGCGAGCTAGGTGAGATCGCGATGGATGTCGAAGGGATGGCGGGGCTGACACTGCCCGACGGGGAGTTCAGTGAATGGCAGCGGCTGTACCTGTTCTCCCGCTCGGACACCATCTACGGCGGGTCCAACGAGATCCAACGCAACATCATCGCCGAGCGGGTGCTCGGCCTGCCCCGGGAGGCCAAAGGTTCATGACCGATCTGTCCATCGCGCCCACTGAGATCGCGGGCCATGACCTGCTCAAGGGCAAGGTCGTGCTGGTGACCGCCGCGGCCGGCACCGGCATCGGGTCGACGACCGCGCGGCGCGCGTTGCTCGAGGGCGCCGACGTGGTGGTCTCCGACTACCACGAACGCCGGCTGGGCGAGACCCGCGACGAACTCGCCGAGCTCGGCCTCGGCAAGGTCGACTCGGTGGTGTGTGACGTCACCTCCACCGAAGCCGTCGACGCGCTGATCGCTCGCACGGTCGAAAAGGCCGGTCGCCTCGACGTTCTGGTCAACAACGCCGGTCTGGGCGGACAGACACCGGTCATCGACATGACCGACGACGAGTGGGATCGCGTCCTCAACGTGACGCTGACGTCGGTGATGCGGGCGACCCGGGCCGCGCTGCGGTACTTCCGCGACGTGCCGCACGGCGGCGTCATCGTCAACAACGCCAGCGTGCTGGGCTGGCGCGCACAGCACTCGCAGTCGCACTACGCCGCGGCCAAAGCCGGTGTGATGGCGCTGACCCGGTGCAGCGCGGTCGAAGCCGTCGAGTACGGGGTTCGGATCAATGCCGTCTCGCCGAGCATCGCCCGGCACAAGTTCCTGGAGAAGACCAGCAGCTCCGAACTGCTCGACCGGTTGGCCGAGGGAGAGGCGTTCGGCCGTGCTGCCGAGCCGTGGGAGGTCGCGGCCACCATCGCGTTCCTGGCCAGCGACTACTCCAGTTACCTGACCGGCGAGGTGATCTCGGTGTCGAGCCAGCGCGCATAAGCAAACGTCACGCTGTTGATCAAGGTCAGAGCCGTCGCCACGTTGTTGCTGGCGGCCTTGGCCGTATTCAGTGCGGTGTCCTGCCAGTCCATCGCGCAGCGGGTCGAGATCGGCATGACCGTCCATGTCCGGGGAGCCGATGCGGCCGGTATCGAGCGACAGTTCGAACTGATGGCGCAGATGAAGGTCCGTTGGGTCCGGGTGGACGTCGGCTGGGCGTGGATTGAACGGGAGCGCGGACAGTTCGACTGGTCGTATCCCGACAAGATCGTCAGCGAGGCCACGGCCCGCGGGATGAACGTGCTCGCCGTCCTCGCGTTCACCCCGCCCTGGGCGCGTTCGTCGGTTCCCGGGCACTCCGGAGCGACCCCTTATCACCGGCCCGTCGACCTGTCGGACTTGGCGAGCTTCGCCCGGATCGCTGCCGAAAGATATGCCCCGAGAGGCGTCGTCAGCTGGGAGATCTGGAACGAACCGAATATCCGGCGCTTCTGGCCGCCCAGGCCTGATGCGCGCGAGTACAGCGCGTTGTTCCGGGTGGCGGCCGAGACGATCCGCGAGGTGGATCCAGGCGCAACGCTGCTCATCGGTGGACTGTCCCCGAAGTATGCGTCGTCACCGGGCGAGATATCGCCGACGGAGTACCTCGAGCAGCTCTACGACAGCGGGGCGGCGCAACTCGCCGACGCCGTCGCGGCGCACCCCTACAGTTTCCCGGCAATGCCCACGGCGAAGACCGAGCGGATGATCGGTGAATTCACTGACCTCCCTGAACTGCACGCCGTGATGAAGCGCCGCGGGGACGGCCGAAAGAAGATCTGGATCACCGAGTTCGGCGCGCCGACCCGAGGGCCGAATGCGGTGTCCGAGAAAGATCAGGCGCGATCCGTTGTGAAGGCGCGGGAGCAAGCCGCTCGCTGGGACTGGGCCGGGCCACTCATCTACTACGAGCTCGTCGACGGCGGGAACTCCGCCCGGGACGAGGACAGTTTCGGTGTGCTTCGTGAAGACCTCACGCTGAAGCCGGCCGCGACCGCGCTGATCCGGGCCGCCTCCTAGAGGCATCGGCGCCGGCAGACCAGGCCCAAACTGCCGCCTGGCAGTTAGCTGGTCCAGCTAGACTCGGCCGGTGACCGGAGAGACGCACACTGCCACTTGGTCCCTCCGCTCAGTCACACTTCGGGCGGACTCCCCAGAGTTTGCCTGGAAGGCTGTCGACGTGCGTCGTGCGGCTCGCGCGTGACCTCGCCCGATAGCGCTTCCCTCCAGGGGACCGCTGTCCGCGGGGGATTCGCCGTCATCATCGGCCAGGTGCTGCGCACGCTGATCCAGTTGATCGGCCTGATCCTGCTCGCTCGCCTGCTCACCCCGGTCGACTTCGGGCTGGTCGCGATGGTCACTTCGATAATCGGGGTGACGTCGGTCCTGAGCGATTTCGGGCTTTCGATGGCGATCATGCGGGAAGCGAGTCTGCCCCCTGCGATCCGGGACGCACTGTTCTACATCAATGCCGGGCTGGCGCTTGTAACGGCGGGTTGCGTGTGGCTGGCGGCGCCGTTGATCGCCGGTTTCTATGGAGAGCCGCTACTGGAGGAGGTCACCCGATGGCTGGCGGCATTCGTGTGCATTTCTGGTCTGGCACCGCAGTTCCGGGCGGAGCTCGCGCGTAAGCACAAGTTCGCATCGCTGGCTTGCGTCGATCCGATCGCGCAGGGCGTGGCCCTTGTCGCTGCCTGTATCGCCGCTCTGCGCGGCGCCGGGTACTGGGCGGTGGTGATCCAGCAAGGCGTCGCCGCGGTAATCCTGGTCACGGTACTGGTGGTCCTGTCACGTTACGTGCCACGGTCGCGCCCGAGTCTGCGAGGCGTGAAGGAGCACCTGTCTTTCGGCGCCACCTCCCTGGGAATCGACCTGACGAACTACGCGGCGGTGTACGCAGCGCCGGCGGCGGTCGGACAGGCGCTCGGTGCGGCGACGATCGGGTTGTACAACCGGGCCTTCCAACTGGTGGCGTTTCCACTTGTCCAGTTGGCGGGTCCGCTCACCCGCGTGGTCGTGCCCATCCTGGCCCATGTCGACGAGGGCCCGAAGCTGGTCGCGGCAGCGAAACGGGTTCAGCTTGCGATGGCCTACGCGCTGTTGCCGTTCATCGCGCTCATCATCGTGGGCGGCCCGGATCTCGTCGAGGTGTTGTTCGGACCGGATTGGCGTGCATCAGGCCGTCTCGCACAGATCATCGCGGTGGGCGGCGTCTTCCAGATCTTTGGATATGTGAACTACTGGCTGTACACCCGCAAGCGTCGGTTGGGCTTGGTGTGGCTGCTCGACGCGACGGTGTGGATACCGATCACCGCGTCGTACTTCGTGTTCAACACCAGGGGTGCCGAGTGGATCGCCGCGCTGTATGCCGCCAGTCTGCTGCTGAATTGGTTCGCGTCGACGGTGATCGGACTTCCCAGGATCGGATTTCCGGCGATGGAGCTGCTGCGGCCATCCCTGTTGCGGCTCGCCTTCCTGACACCGGTGGTGGCGGTCGGACTGGTCGTCAGTGAGACCCTGACCCGAAGTGGCTGGCAGGCGGGCTGGACGCTGGCCGGGGCGTCGATCTCGTCGCTCCTGGTGGTGGCGCTGCTCGCGTTCGTGCCGACCTTCAGGCGCGAAATCCGCGAATTCACAGCCGTTCTGGCCAAGGTGCGAAAGCGCAAACTCTGATCGCAGCCAGCACGGACACAGGGTGACCGACGTCAGCGTGCGGCATCCGTCATCGTGGATTCTTCGAATGCGTAGAGTTTCGCCAGTTCGAGCCTGACTTTCGGCCAGGAATACCGATCGCTCGCCACCGTGTGCAGCGTGGTGCAGTAATCGCGCAGTTCCTGTGGGGTGAGTGTCGTCAGAGCGTCATATTTCGACCAGAATTCCTGTGCTGAGGAGAACAACGAGCGGTCACCGTCGGCGACGTAGTCCGTGACGCCGTCGATGCGGCTCAACAGCGCAGGCAGATAACAGTTATACGCTTCGAGCAGAGCGTTGTTGGCCGTCGCGAACGTGAGCGGCAGCAGCAGCGCGAACGATTCCCACAACAGCTTGTGATAGCTCGCGGCGTCCAGGCGTGGGTGGCACACCACGCCGTCCTGTTGGGCAAACCGGAGCTTGGTCGCCTCGTCCATGCCCACGAGTTCGATCTGGACCTCACGCGAGCCACGTTCGGCCACAACCTGTTCCAGCATGTCCATATCGCGGTAGTTGGCCCCGACCATGACGAGCCGCCGCGGCTCGCAAGTGCGTCGTTCGAACACCTCGACCGGAGGCTGCGCAATGGCGTCGAACGTAAATCCGTGGGGTACGAAGCTCACGTTCTTGTCCGGAAATGCCTGACTGAAGACCTCGCGCTGTTGGCTGCTGAGAACAACGATCACATGGGCGGCGCGCAGCGATATCTGCTTGATGCGGTGGTGCGTGCTGCGTACCGAGCCCAGCCACTGAGAATCGTCGAGATGCACCGTGTAGACGATCCGTTTGCCGAACAAGCGAAGAAGCCATGGCGAAAGGTAGGCGGTGGCCTCCGGGTGGAAGTAGTGCACCGTGTCGTGGCGCAATCCCCGGACCAGGGTGAGCAGATCCAGCAGCAGGAAGTTGAGGTGCCGCGGTCTGGTCGACTCGAGGCGGTTGGCAAAGGGCAGTCGCTCACCGCTCACGTAATGGCCCGTATCCGGTACGACCTTGTCGTACCCCGAGTCGGGATTGAGGTGCAGATAGTGGAAACCGGAATACAGCACGCGGGTGTCCGATCGTTGATTTCGGCTTCTCAACATCGGGAGACTCCTGTCCGGGCGGGGTTGCCATTTCGGGCCATCAGAATCGTCGCGAAGATCAGGCCGCTGGTGGGGAACTGCTGCGCGTTGGGCCACAGATCCCAGACTGCTTCGGTGATGGCCATCACGAAGAAGGCGCTGAGATAGCCGAAACATGCGATTTGTTCGTTGGATGCACGCATCGCCCGAGTCGCCCAGATCGCGCCCAGCCACACGGGTATGAGTGTGGCCAGACCCACCACTCCGTACTTCACCAGCGTGTCGACGACGATGTTGTGGCCGGTACCGGCGGCGGCCCAGACCGCGATCTGCTCCTGCGTCTGGCCGTGAACCAGGAACCAATTGAAACCGGAGCCGACGATCGGGGCCTGCTGCCAAAGGTTGATTGCCTCAGACCAGATGAATGCCCGTTCGGTGAACGCGTCCGAGCCCCAATCCAGCCAGGGAACGACGAATGCGGCGGCGAGGGCGGAACCGGCGAGCGCAGTTCCTGCCAGACGCACCGAGATCACCGGTCGGAATCGACAGAATATCCACCACAGAATGACGACCGCGGCGGCGACGAGCGCCGTTCTGGTCGCGGACAGAACTATCGTCGCCAGCAGAAGCGATGCACAGAGCGCTCGCCACTGAATCTTCTTGATGAGCGGTATCAACGAGAACGAGATTGCGCAGTACATGCCGAGGGCGTTGCTCTGCCCGAATGGTCCGGCCAGTTCCCAGCCTGCGACAAGCGACTTTCTGGAGACGATGTTGTACATCATGTATTCGGGAATGATCAACCCGCCGGCTATCGAATAGGCGCCGACGCAGGACATCAGGACCGGAATCCACTTCAGGTCCGCCACCCGCGCGCCGGTGTTCCATATCGCCAGCAGAACGATGTTCGCCAGGATGATCTTGATCAGATCCGCGGGACCCGGACGGTCCGGCCCTACGAAGTAAGGCAGATTCAAGGCCAGTAAGAGCACGAGCAGCCAGGTGATGTCGCGGTTCGGATGCCCGCGCATGAGCACGACCGATGCACTTACGGCGAGGAGTGCGGCCGACCCTGCCCACCGCGCCAGACCCGCGGCGGGCGTCTCGGCCGAAACCAGGGCTTCACTGATGCCCAGATCGGGTGTGTGCTTGACGATCAGGTGGTTGATGGCCTCAGGGATCACGACGAGGCCGAGCGCGGTCGCCAACAGCAGGACGAATGCGTGGCTGCGGGTTCGCGAATCCGTTGGGGGAACACCGAGGAAGCGGGTGTGGCCCCTCGGGTGCGCCGGTGGTGCGGCCGCATACGTCGATGCGGACCCCCGCGTGACTCCGTCCCCGTCCATGGGTGTGCTGTCCGGTCAGTTTCCGCGCGACCGGCGATGCCCGTGTTCCGGCGGGACCTGCCGCGGATCGTCAGGGCTGCTGTAATAGGCGCTGCTCCTGGAGCGCTTCGCCGGTGCCATCGTCAGAACAGTGCCGACGAGCGGCGCGCCTGCCCGGTTGAGCGAATTACAGCCCTGCACAAGATCATCGCGTTGGGTCGTGCCGAACCGGGCGATCATCAGCACACCCTGAGACGCTGCCGCAAGGATGGCGCCGTCCGGTTTCAGAAGTGACGGCGTATCGACGACGACGTAGTCGAACTGTGCACTCAGTTCGTTCAGGACATCTGCGGTAGCGGGGGATTCGAGGAGTTCGGTGGGGCTGGGGGGAAGCGGACCCGAGGTGAGCGCCGTCAGGCGGGGCGACGAGGTTTGTTGTAGCGCCTCGCGAAGGGCAATCTCGCCGCCGAGCACATTGCTCAGGCCGTTCTGTCCGGACAGGTTCAGATAGCGCGCGATCCTCGGGCGGCGCATGTCGCCGTCCACGACGATCACGGTGTGGCCGGATTCGGCCAACGCGAGGGCCAGGTTGATCGCGGTAGACGTCCGCCCTTCTTCGGGCATCGCGCTCGTCATCGTGAGCACTCGCGGACCGTCGGCGACTTCGAGGAATTTGAGGTTCACGCGCAGATCACGAAAAGCCTCGGCGGGCGGGGAAGAGTCGGATTGAAATGAAATCTGCGGATTCTCCCGCAGCTTCGCCTGGAACGGGATCTCGGCGAGAAGTCCGACGCCGGTGGCTTCTTCCAGAGTCCTGGGGCTTCTCACCGCGTCATCACTTCGTCCCCGGACAAGCGCGATGATGATGCCGACTATCGCGCCGAGCAGCGCGGCGACGGCCATTGTCCGAGCCGTTTTCGGTGCGGCCGAACTGCCGGGGATGTCCGCCCGTTGCTGCACGATCACGCGCGCATTCGGTTGCGCGCCCAGCGTTGGTGTCTCCAGTTCTGCTGCCATGACCACGAACTCGTCCGACAACCCGTTGGCGATGTCGCGGGCTCGCGCCGCCGACCGGTCGGACACCGCGACGTCGATGACGACGGTGTCCGCCGGTGAACTTGCTTCGATCTGGTCCTGCAGTTCCGAGACGCTCATGTCTAGGCCGAGTTTGTCTATTGTGCGCTGCGCCAGAATGTCGCCTGTCAGCAGTTCGATATAGGACAGCACCCTGCGTTCAGCAAAAAGGCCACCGTCATAAATCTCGGAATTGCCGCCAGCCGATGCGGTCGCCACGAACAAACGGGTCGAGGCCTGGTACACGGGGGCAACGGTGAGCGAATACGCGAAAGCGCCGATTATCGCGATACCTGTTGCTGCGCAGATGATCCGCCAACGGGTGCGCAAGATTCGCGCGAAATCCTGAACAGTCAACTGCGACCCTTCACCGCTGAGCTTCCGTCGTGCCTGCCGCTCGCGCGCACAAGTCGCACTACGCTATCCCAGGTGGTAGCTCGTCGCCAAGGATGACGGCACCGGTGTCACGGTTGACGACGCTGCGAACCGCCGCCGGAACATCGACGGAATCAAGGCCGTTCGCGCCAATGGAGCGTAGCCGGGCAGCGTCCTCCTCGGGATGGGTAAGCGCCTGCACGGCTTAGCCGGAACGTCAACAATGCCGGTCACGGCCCCGCTCACTTCATGACGAACTCACCTGCCACGAGCAAAGAATAGTTAGTGTGGTTAAAACGTGATTCACGGCGCAATTCTTTCGTTACCGATAATGCGGTCGCTTGCGGTGTCCGGCGGTATAGTCCGACCCCTGTTGGGACTACGAAGCTCGTGCACCCCGAAAGTGGAACAGGTGACCCGGTCAGTTCAGTCTTGTCGTCAAATCCGGACTACCGCGGGGTTACCGCGACCGGATCTCAGCGGTACCGGGCAGCGGCGGTGAGCCGCATCCGGGCCTTGCGAGTGCTGGCCTCCGTGATGCTGTTGTTTCTGCCTGCTTTGTTCGCCGCTCCGGTGCATGCCCAACCCGACGCCGGAGATCCGCAGGCCGCGTCGGCGGTGACGTTGCGCTGGCCTGCACTCGGTATGGAGCGGGAGGTCGTGCTCGGCCCGGACAGCACGAGAACTTTCACTGTGCCGGTGCCGACCGGGCTCAGCGTGACGCGGTTGCTCGGCACCATCACCGCCCCGATGAACATCACCGCCGGTTACCTCGAGATCGACGACGCCGACGGAAACCTGCTCGGCACCGTCGATTTACCCCCCGCAGGCTCCGCTCAGGCTGCGATACCGATAGACGTCGACATCTCGGCGGCACGCGTTCGAGACTCGTCTGCCGAGTTGTCCTTCACCGTCCGCGCCCTCGACGGCGTCGATCGGTTCTGCGGCCCGCTCCAGCAGTTGACCCTGACAGACCTGTCGACGGTGTTCACCGGAACAGAGCCCCCCGTGACGACGATCGCGAACTTCTTCCCGCCGGTGCTTGAGCGGGCGTCGATCTACGCGCCGAACGACGCGGACCCGGCTGAACAGCAGTCGGTGCTGAGGTTGGTGTCCACGCTCACGCGGTTGTACGCGCCTCAACCGCTGGACGTCACCGTGGTCAATCAGCCGAGGGGCGCGTCACCGCCGCCCGCTGGTCGGCTGACCCGCACGGTCGTCGTCGAAAAGGGCGGCGCCGCGGGCCTGCGTGTCGAGAACGCCGGGAGCCCGGCGGCGTACCTTCGCGTGTCCGGCACCGGCGACGATCTCTCCACCCAGGTGTCGTTGCTCGCCAACGACCTGCAGACGCTGGCGCAGACGCCCGTCGCGCGCGTCGAGCAGGCGGGATCCGGCGAGGTGCGGGGTGGCGATGTGATGACCTTCGGTCAGTTGAACCTGAACGGCAGGACCGAGGTGCTCCGATCCGGCAGTCTGCGCGTGGGAGTCGGACGCTCGGCTCTGGGCAACGGTCGCATCGACAGTGTGCAGGTGCATCTGCTCGCTGATTACACACCCGTCTCTGAGGATGATGCGGCGGCCGTGGTCATCCGGTCCTCGGACGGGAGCGTCGTCTACACAGGTGTGCTCGACACCACCGGTCGGCTGGACGCGACCTTCGTACTGCGGGATCAGGCCATCGGCCAGTTCGTCAGCCTCGACTTCGCGCTCACCTACAGCCCGCGGCAGGCGTGTGGACCCCTGACAGCCCCGATCACGTTCCAGATCGATCCCAGGTCATCGCTGACCGTCCACCGCGGCGGCCCTCCGCCGGGCGGCTTCAGCTCCATCCCCGCCGAGTTCAGCCCGAGTTTCCTGGTCGCGCTCGACGGGAGCGGCCCCAACCAGCTCGGCTACGCCGCCGACGTGGTCGCCGCGGTCTCCCGTCTCAGTAGCAGGCAGCTGACGCCCGAAGTCGTCGATCTCAAGACCGCCGCGGATGCCGAAACCGGGGCGTTGATCGTCGCCGATGCCTCGGCACTGAAAGAGACGTCGCTGCGGCCGCCCGTGAGCGGCGACGGAGACGCCTTGACCGTGGGCCTTCCCTCCGAGCTGCGCGCCAGCGTCGGCACGGGCCTGGGGTCGGTCCAGGCCTTCGCCGACCGGTCCCGGAATCGATCCGTGGTGCTGGTGACCACGACGGGTGCCTGGTCGCTGGTGGATCCGCTGTTCGGCTACCTCGCCGGGTTGGACGGCGAGTGGGCAGCGCTCACCGGCGATGTGTTGGCAGCCGGCGAGGAGGGGGTGCCGACCAATCTGACGATCTTCGACCAGGCCGGCGGGGCCGATGTCGCCGAACCGTCCGCGGTGGAGGCGTCATCGCTCCCACCGGGCGCGATCAGCATCGCGGCCGCCGCGGCGGCCGCAATCGCACTGACCGCAGGAATCGTGTGGTTGATCAGACGCCGTCGGAACAGGACTCGACTTACCTAGCAAGCGCTTGGTTGCTACTCTGGGTGAGTGGATAAGGCGCTGCCCAGCCGCCGCGACGAGCTTTTGGCGCTCGCCGCGACGATGTTCGCCGAGCGTGGGCTGCGCGCCACCACGGTGCGCGACATCGCCGACTCGGCCGGAATCCTGTCGGGAAGCCTCTACCACCACTTCTCGTCGAAAGAGGAGATGGTCGACGAGGTGCTGCGCGGCTTCCTGGACTGGCTCTTCGACCGGTACCGCCAGATCCTCGAGACCGAGGCCAACCCGATGGAACGCCTCAAAGGTCTGTTCATGACTTCGTTCGAGGCCATCGCGACGCGCCACGCCGAGGTCGTCATCTACCAGGACGAGGCCAAGCGGCTGTCGTCGCAGGAGCGGTTCGGCTACGTCGAGGAGCGCAACAGAGAACAGCGCAAGATGTGGGTGGACGTGCTCACCCAGGGCATCGCCGAGGGTTACTTCCGGCCCGACGTCGACGTCGACCTGGTGTACCGGTTCATCCGGGACACCACCTGGGTCTCGGTCCGCTGGTATCAACCCGGCGGCCCGTTGACCGCGGAAGAGGTCGGACAGCAGTACCTTTCGATCGTCCTCGGCGGGATAACCGCCGAGTCAACAAGCAAGGAGAGCAGCAATGGCTGAGGCGTATGTCATCGACGCTGTACGCACCGCGATCGGCAAGCGCAATGGGTCGCTCGCCGGTGTGCACCCTGTCGACCTCGGGGCGGCGGGCTGGCGCGGCCTGTTCGCGCGCAACGACGTGGACCCCGGCGCCGTCGACGACGTCATCGCCGGCTGCGTCGACGCGATCGGGCCGCAGGCGGGCAACATCGCGCGGCTGTCCTGGCTGGCCGCCGGTTACCCCGAAGAGGTGCCCGGCGTGACCGTCGACCGGCAGTGCGGCTCCAGCCAGCAGGCGATCTCGTTCGGCGCCCAGGCGATCCTGTCCGGTACCGCCGACCTGATCGTCGCCGGTGGGATGCAGAACATGAGCCAGATCCCCATCAGTTCGGCGATGACCGTCGCCGAGCAGTTCGGATTCACCTCCCCGACAAACGAATCCAAGAGCTGGCTGCACCGCTACGGCGACCAGGAGATCTCGCAGTTCCGCGGCGCGGAGCTCATCGCCGAGAAGTGGGACATCTCGCGCGAGGACATGGAACAGTTCGCGCTGACCAGCCACCAGCGCGCCCAGGCCGCGATCCGCGCGGGTCATTTCGAGAACGAGATCATCCCGGTCGAATCTGACGGCGACAGTTTCCGCATCGACGAGGGCCCGCGCGACACCTCGCTGGAGAAGATGGCCGGCCT
Organism: Mycolicibacterium vaccae NBRC 14118 = CIP 105934; assembly: GCF_001552715.1. GTDB lineage: Bacteria > Actinomycetota > Actinomycetes > Mycobacteriales > Mycobacteriaceae > Mycobacterium > Mycobacterium vaccae. Next base: position 26,836 of record NZ_BCRS01000003.1, read on the forward strand.
GAAGACCCTGGTGGACGGCGGCCGGTTGACCGCTGCGATGGCCAGCCAGATCTCCGACGGTGCCAGCGCGGTGCTGTTGGCGTCGGAAAGCGCGGTGAAGACCCACAACCTCAAGCCGCGTGCCCGGATCCACCACATCAGTGCGCGCGGCGCCGACCCGGTGTTCATGCTGACCGGACCGATCCCTGCCACCCGTTACGCACTGGACAAGGCGGGTCTGACGATCGACGACATCGACACCGTCGAGATCAACGAGGCCTTCGCGCCGGTCGTGCAGGCGTGGCTCAAGGAGACCAAGGCCGACCCGGAGAAGGTCAATCCCAACGGTGGGGCCATCGCGCTCGGACATCCGTTGGGGGCAACGGGCGCAAAGCTTTTCGCGACGATGCTGAACACCCTCGAGCGCACCGGCGGCCGCTACGGGCTGCAGACGATGTGCGAGGGCGGCGGCACCGCCAACGTCACGATCATCGAACGGCTCTGAGACCTTCGCCGAAATTGCATTCCATGCGGGCATAATCGCGAAAAGCCCACGCGGAATGCAATTTCGGCGGATCGGTCAGTGGTCGTGCAGGATGACGCCGCGGATGTTGCGGCCTGCTCGCATGTCCTCGTAGCCCTCATTGACCTCGGCGAGCTTGTACTCGTGAGTGACGGTCTCGTCGAGCAGCAGCTTGCCCTCGCGGTACAGCGACAGCAGCCGCGGAATGTCGGCGCGCGGGTTGGCCTCACCGTAGAGGCTGCCCAGCAAACGCTTCTGGAACAGCGTGAACATCATCAGCCCGAGCGTCGGCTTGTTGTCGGCCATGGTGGACAGCGCGGTCATCACCACCGCGCCGCCCTTGCGGATGATGTTGGCGGCGTCCTCCAGCATCGAGCCCTCCAGCAGGCCGACGGTGAGGATCGCCGAGTCGGCCATCACGCCACGGGTCAGCTCGGCCACCAGTGCGGTCGCCTCGGGCAGAGACGTCACGAAGTGCGTGGCGCCGAGCTGGAAAGCCTTCTCCCGCTTCGATTCCACCGGCTCCACGACGACGATCTTCTCCGCGCCGGCCAACCGGGCCCCCTGCACCGCGCCACTGCCGATGCCGCCGAACCCGATGACGACGACGGTGTCGCCGGGTTGCACGTCGGCGGTGTTGACCGCCGAGCCCCAACCGGTGGTGACACCGCACCCGAGCAGGCACGCCCGGGACAGCGGAATGTCGTCGTCGATCTTGACGATGGACGCTTCGGGCACGGAGCCGTACTGGGAGAACGTCCCGACGAACGCCATCGCCCCGACGTTCTGGCCGCGCGCCCGGCGCCGGTAGGTGCCGTCGACCTGGGTGCCGGCCATGATCAACGCGCCGAGGTCGCACAGATTCTGGTGGCCGGTCGAACAGAAACGGCACCGGCCGCAGGCCGGCAGGAACGATGCGACGACGTGGTCGCCCGGCGCGAGACCGACGACGCCCGCGCCGACCTCCTGCACGATTCCGGCGCCCTCGTGACCACCGATCAGCGGCAGCGGGGCGGGCAGGTCACCGGTGCGGATGTGCTCGTCGGAGTGGCAGAGGCCGGTGGCCTCCCAGCTCACCAGCACCTCGCCGTCGCCCGGCGGATCGAGATCGATCTCCTCGACAGTCCAGTCGCCGCCGTACTCCCACAGAATCGCCGCGTTGGTCTTCATGCGGCCGAGTGTAGGAACCGCGCAGTCGCGCCGTGGCGGATTCGGCGATCACCAGCGGCCCCGGATCCGGTCCCGGTAGTTGCGTCCGTCGGGGTCGTAGAACATCCGGTAGGCGGGGGACGCCCACAACCGGGTGAACCGGCCCAACTGCTCGGGTCGGTGCGGACGCAGCCGGCCGGGTGGCCGCGGACCTCGACGGCCCGACGCATGCCAGGCCTCCAGCGCGTCCGCCGCCGCGGTGATCTCTTCGACGGCGGTCAGCGGATCGGCCAGCCCACCGTCCTGGGTGCCGTCGTCGGCGCGGTCCAGGTGCTCGCGCATCAAGCGCAGCCTCAGGTCCCGCGCGAACAACCCGTCGGAGTCCAGCACCGCGCAGGACAGCTCGCTGTCGTGGGTCCAGGACCGGCGGTTGAAGTTGTCGCTGCCGACACTGGCCCACACGTCGTCCACCACGCAGACCTTCGCGTGTACGTACACCGGTGTGCCCGAATGGTTTTCCAGGTCGAACACGTGTACGCGCTCCGGGCTGACCCGGCTGCAGGCAGCGACGGCTTCGTGGCGGCCGACCTGGTTGGGCGGCAGCGCCAGCCGGCCGTCGACGTCGGGATACCGGGGTACGACCGCCACCAGGTGCAGGTCGGGATTGTCGGCCAGCGCGCCTGCGAACAACTGCGCCACCCGCTTGGACCACAGGTACTGGTCCTCCAGATAGATCAGCCGGCGGGCGCGGCGCAGCGCCTTGCGGTAGCCCCTGGCGATGCTGCGCTCGCCGGCGGGCGCGAAGTCGTATTCGAAGTGTGCGTCGGGATAGGTCCGAAGCACCTGCACCGCATGCGGGCCGCACGGCGGCGGATCCGGTGGCTGCTCGGGCAGCTTCCCGGGTTCCAGGTCGGCGCCGCGCAGCTTGTCGCGGATCCACGCGATCGGCGACAGCATGTCGAGTTGTGCCGGGTCGTTCCAGCGTTCACGGAACGCGGTGTCCAGCGCGCCGACCACCGGCCCCTGCAACCGCAGTTGGACGTCGTGCCACGGAGGGTGGTCGCCGTAGCTGCGCGCCATCTGCACCGCCTGGCGGTCCCCGCGGTGCGATGCGTCGTCGCGTCGCGAATGGCACAGGTCGATTCCTCCGGCGAACGCCACGTCGCGGTCGGGCGTGCCGGGACGGCGCAACACCACGAGCTTCTGGTGGTGGGACCCACCGAAGCGGACGCGCTGATCGAGCAGGACCTCGCCACCGGCCTCCTCGATCTCGTCGCCGAGGTGCCGGTTCTGCTCCTCGCTGTAGGCGAACTGGTCCAGGTGGGAGCGCCACACCAGTCCCTTGACGACGACGCCGCGCTCGGCGGCGCGGCAGAACAGCTCGGCCACGGTCGGGCCGTCGTCGCGCAGTTTCTGGTCGGGATCGCCGCGCCAGTCCGTGAAGAACACGTAGTCCCCGGCGCGCGACGCGTCGACCTCGGTGGCGAGCTGATCGAAGTAGACCGACCCGTGGATCAGCGGTTCGGCCCGGCTGCCCTCACACCAGGCCGGAAGGCGCGAGGACGGGTTACCGCGCTCTTCGGTCGTGAGAAACCACTGCGCGAGATCGGCCATGCCTTCCCAGTACCCCGAAGGGCGCCCGGGGATGTCTAGTCGGCGATCATCCCCGCAGCCGAGCGGAGTTGCTCGACGGCTTCGGCGACGATCGCGGGCACCAGTTCGGCGCACGACGGCAGATCCTCGATGATGCCGGCCACCTGGCCCGAGGCCAGCACCCCGGCGTCGGTGTTGCCCTCGACCAGTCCCGCCTTGAGCAGCATCGGGGTGTTGGCGGCCATCACGACCTGCGACCAGGTCAGTTCCTTGCCGTGGCGCATGGCCAGGCCGTCCTTGACCATGGACTTCCAGGTCATGCCGGTCATCTTCTTGAATTTCTGGGCGTTACCCACCGCGGCGGCGAAACCCTTCACCGGGGAGCCGCTCTCCAGCTTCTCCACCAGGCCGGTGCGCAGGACTCGGTGCGGCATGCCGTCCACCCGGGTGGACACCACGGTGCCGTCGAGTGCGGCCTGCAGATAACGCTGTTTGACCGCCTCGGGCACCGTCGAGTCCGACGTCAACAGGAACCGGGTGCCCATCGCCACCCCGGCCGCGCCGTAGGACAGTGCCGCTGCCAGGCCCCTGCCGTCGAAGAACCCGCCCGCCGCGACGACCGGCATCCCGGTGTCGGCCACGGCGTCGAGCACCGACGGCAGCAACAGTGTGGTGGCGATCGGCCCGGTGTGCCCGCCGCCCTCACCGCCCTGGACGATCACGGCGTCAGCGCCCCAGCCGGCGACCTTCTTGGCGTGTTTGGCCAGACCGACCGACGGAATCACCACCACGCCCGCCTCTTTGAGCTTGGCGATCAGGTCAGGCTTCGGAGCCAGCGCGAAGGAGGCGACCTTGACGCCCTCGCGGATCAGCAGGTCGACACGTTCGTTCGCATCACCGGCGTCGGCGCGGATGTTGATGCCGAATGGTTTGTCGGTGGCGGCCTTGACCTTCGCCACCGCGGTGGTGAGTTCGTCGAGCGTCATGGTCGCCGAGGCAAGGATGCCCAGCCCGCCCGCGTTGGAGGTCGCCGAGACCAGCCGCGCGCCGGCCACCCAACCCATGCCGGTCTGCACGACCGGATGTTCGATGCCGAGCAGCTCGGTCAGCGGGGTCCTCAGTCGACTCATGCTTTTACTCTGTTCTTCGCGCGAGCGCTCATCACTTGACTCGGTTCTTCGCGCGAGCGCTCATCACTTGACTTCTCTGTCCCGCAACGATTTCGGGTCGATGACCTCACGCAGCAACTTCTCCTCCTCGGCCGACGGCAGCCGGGTGGTCTCGGCCTCGCCGAGTCCGTGCACCTCGAACGACGTGTTCTCGGCGACCTGGTCGGGCTCGACCCCGGGGTGCAGGGACACCGCGCGCATCTGGTGGTCGGGGCCGTTGAAGTCGAACACCCCGAGGTTGGTGACCACCCGGTAGACGTTGACGAACCGGTAGGCCGGGTTGTCGGGATCCACCTTGTCCCAGCCTATTCCGGACACGATGTCGACCGACTCGCCGAACACGCGCGTGGAGTGGTTGCCCACCCAGTAGCTGGTGGCGTGGTTGATGGTGTTTCCCGGTGCGCCGCGCACACCGAACATCTGGCGGGTCGGGTGCTGCAGCGGGCCGAACGCGGACAGGTTCTGGTTGCCGTAGCGGTCGATCTGATTGGCGCCCATCACGACGTGCCTGCGGCCCCAGGCCAGCGTCTCGAAGACGCGGCCGAACGGCATCCAGCCCTCGATCGCGGCGGCGGCGCCGATGGCGGGAGTGTCGGCGATCAGCCGGGCCTCGCCGTCGCTCAGCACGATGTCGGGGGAGAACGTCAGCCGGGCCAGCCGGGCGCCGATCGACACGATCGTCGTCATCGGGCTGACCATGATCTCGCCCGCGTCACGGAACAGTTCGGCACAGGCGACGGCGCACACCTCGGCCCGGGTTGCGGAAGTCACTTCGACGCCTCCTGTGCTTGGGTGAACCTGCGCACCGCGGCCTGGTAATCGGCCTCGCTGCCGGACAGGTAGGTCTTGACGAACTCGGCCCACGTCTCGTCGGAGGCGGCCGCCTCGGCGTAGTGGCGCTGGAACTTCTCGTCGCGGCGGTAATCGGGCTCGGCGGTGGTGAAGTGGGCGCCACCGGGCGCCTCGACCACGCTGTCGACCATCATCCGGTTGACCAGCAGTGCCTGTGGCGGAACCGATTTGACCAGTTCCTCGGTGGAGACCACCTTCTCCACCGACAGCAGGCGCTTCTGCGCGGACATCAGGAACAGATCGTCGAAGTACGGGTCGATACCGGTGTAGGCGGCATTGCCCTGCGCATCACCGAGATTCAAGTGGACCAGTGCCGCGTCGAGGGTCAGCGCAGGCATCGCGACGAGCTCTTCGTAGCCGGACCCCGTCGGATAGGGCGACTTGACGGTCTTGAGCTCGTCACCCCAGAAGGTGCGGACGTCGCTGCCCAGCCCGGCGCGGATCGGGAGGAACGGCAACCGCTGCGCGGCGGCCTGCAGCCCGCAGCGCAGCATGCCCTCGTCCATCTCCCGGGCCTCGATCGAACCGGAGGTGCGGGCCTTGGCGAACCACGGGTCGTAGAACGGCGGCGAATCCAGCGACACGAAACCGTAGTAGACGCGCTTGACCTTGCCGGCCGAGCACAGCAGGCCGAGGTCCGGCCCGCCGTAGGTGACCACAGTCAGGTCGGTGACGTCGGTGCGCAGCAGCGCGCGCACGAACGCCATCGGCTTGCGCCGCGATCCCCACCCGCCGAGGCCGATGGTCATGCCGCTCTCGATCGAGGCGACAGCCTCGTCGAGGGTCGTTGTCTTGTCTGACATCATTTCCCCGCTCGTTTGTCAGTGCCGGCGAACGCGTCCCGGTGTTCGTCGGAGACGCCGGCCAGATTGAGCTCGAATGTAAAGCCCTGCTCCATGCGGTATCTGGCGGTGACCGGTTGGATGTCGATGAAGTTCAGTGCTTCCTTGGCGGCGCGGATCACCCGGGTGTCCTTGGCCGCGATGTCGCGGGCGACCCGCAGCGCGGCCTCGTCGAGGTCGGCGCGCGGGACCACCTCGTGCACGGAGCCGAAGTGGTGCAGGGTGTCGGCGGTGACGGTGGCGGCGGTGAAGAACAGCCGCCGCATCAGGTGCTGGGGTACCAGCCGCGACAGGTGGGTGGCCGCGCCGAGGGCGCCGCGTTCCACCTCGGGAAGACCGAACTTCGCATCGTCGGATGCCACGATCACGTCGGAGTTGCCGACCAGGCCGATTCCACCGCCGACGCAGAAGCCGTTGACCGCGGCGACGACGGGCACCGCGCACTCGTACACCGCGCGGAAGGCTTCGTAGCAGCCGCGGTTGGCGTCGATCAGCGCGGTGAAACCCTCGGTGTTCTGCATCTCTTTGATGTCGACGCCGGCGTTGAAGCCGCGGCCTTCTGCCCGCAGGATCACCACGTGCGTGCTCTGGTCGCGGCCGGCCGCGGTGACGGCATCGGCCAGTTCGAACCACCCGCGCGACGGGATCGCGTTGACAGGCGGGTAGTCGACGGTCACCGAGACGATGCCCGGTTCCACGGTCTTGGTGGTGATCGGCATGCAAACTCCTGGGTCGCTACCTAAGCAAGCACTTGCTTGGTACGCTAGCACAGTGACTGACGCCGTCGACAATGTCGTTTCCGCCCGCAGCGGCATCGCCCTCGGCCTGGCCGGACGCGTCGTGCTCGTCACCGGCGGGGTGCGCGGCGTGGGCGCCGGCATCAGCAAGGTCTTCGCCGATCAGGGCGCCACAGTCGTGACGTGTGCGCGCCGCCCCGTCGAGGGATCGCCCTACGAGTTCCGGCCCTGCGACATCCGTGAAGACGAGTCGGTCAAGGCTCTCGTCGACGGCATCGTCGCCGACCACGGCCGGCTCGACGTGGTGGTGAACAATGCGGGCGGCTCGCCGTACGTGCTGGCCGCAGAGGCCTCGGCGAAGTTCAGCACCAAGATCGTGGCCCTGAACCTGCTTGGTGCGCTGTCGGTTTCGACGCACGCCAACGCAGCGATGCAGACCCAGCCCCGCGGCGGGTCCATCGTCAACATCTCCAGCGTCAGCGGGCATCGGCCCACCCCGGGCACCGCGGCCTACGGCGCCGCGAAGGCGGGTATCGACAATCTGACCGCCACGCTGGCGGTGGAGTGGGCTCCGAAGGTCAGGGTGAACTCCGTCGTGGTGGGCATGGTGGAGACCGAACAGTCCGAACTCTTCTATGGCGACGCAGACTCGATCGCCGCGATATCGAAGAACGTGCCGCTGGGCCGGTTGGCCAAACCCGAGGACATCGGCTGGGCCAGTGCATTTCTGGCCTCGGATGCGGCGTCCTACATCAGCGGTGCGTCGCTGGCGGTGCACGGAGGCGGGGAACCGCCGCACTACCTGTCGACCACCACTGCCGACATCAAGTAAGGGAGACAACGAGAATGGGATTGCTCGACGGCCGCGTGGTCATCGTGACGGGTTCAGGTGGCGGTATCGGTAGGGCGCACGCACTGGCGTTCGCCGCCGAAGGCGCGCGGGTGGTGGTCAACGACATCGGCGTCGGCCTGGACGGATCGCCTGCCGGTGGCGGCAGCGCCGCCCAGAACGTCGTCGACGAGATCACCGCAGCCGGTGGCGAAGCGGTGACCAGTGGCGCCAACGTCGCCGACTGGGCGCAGGCCGAGGGGCTGATCCAGACCGCGGTCGACGCGTTCGGCGGCCTCGACGTGCTGGTGAACAACGCCGGCATCGTGCGGGACCGGATGTTCGCCAACACCAGCGAAGAGGAATTCGACGCTGTCACCGCCGTGCACCTGAAGGGGCACTTCGCGACGATGAAGCATGCGGCCGCCTACTGGCGGGCCCGCTCCAAAGCCGGCGAGACAGTGGACGCGCGCATCATCAACACCAGTTCCGGTGCGGGACTTCAAGGCAGCGTGGGGCAGGCCAACTACAGTGCCGCCAAGGCCGGGATTGCCGCGTTGACCCTGGTCGCCTCCGCCGAGATGGGCCGCTACGGCGTCAGTGTCAACGCGATCGCGCCGTCGGCACGCACCCGGATGACCGAGACCGTGTTCGCCGACATGATGGCCACCCAGGACGCCGAGTTCGATTCGATGGCACCAGAGAACGTTTCGCCGCTCGTGGTCTGGCTGGGCAGCGTCGAGTCCCGTGACGTGACCGGCAAGGTTTTCGAGGTCGAGGGCGGCAAGATCCGCGTCGCCGAAGGCTGGGCGCACGGGCCGGAGATCGACAAGGGCGCACGATGGGATCCGGCCGAACTGGGTCCGGTGGTGAACGACCTGCTGGCCAAGGCCCGCAAACCGGTGCCGGTCTACGGCGCCTGAGCGTTACCGGTCGTCGAATATCCGGTCGGCCGCCAGCTGCGCGAGATCACGCAGCGTGGTCACATGGCCCGATGTCCAGTTGCGGGGAGTGGTGTCCCAGACGCACAGTGTGCCGACGGCGTACTGGTCGGCGTTGACCAGCGGTATGCCCAGATAGGACACCACCGTGCCGTCGGTGACCGCCGGGTTGTATTTCAGCACCGGGTCGACGCGCGCGTCGGCAATCACCAGGGGCTGCCCGGATGCAACCGCGTACTGGCACAGCGACCGGTCGATCGAGGTCTCGCGGGCTTCCGGTGACTCACCCGGCGACCCGTGCATGCTGACGAAGAACTGGCGGTTGCGGTCCACCAGGGAGACTGCCGCGCCGGGTGCTGCCAGTGCGGCGGCGGCCATGTCGGCGATCCGGTCGTACACCTTGTCCGGTGGAGCGTCGAGCAGGCCGGTGGCGTACAGCGCTTTGAGACGCTCCGGGTCGCCGACCACTGCCTGCGGCCCGTTGGGTTGCTCGGTCAGCAGGACTGCGCCGTCGGCGAGGTGGTCCAGCAAATCCACGCGATCGCCGTTCTGGCGGGTGACGTCGCCCATCAGTCGCGCCGCGACCGCTTGGGCGATATAGGCCTCGACCGACTGACCCGCTTTCGCCGCCTGCTCGACGAGCAATCGGTTGAGCCAGTCGTCGAAACCGGGAAGTGAGATCACCCGCCAACGATAGTCGAGCGGAGAGATTTGCGGGTTCGTTGTTTGGATAGCGAGACGGCGGTCGGGATGCGTCGCGACTCCGAATCGGCGCGGTTCGTCAGCAAACAGCTTCCGAACTGGGTTTCGCAGGTAGCATCGGCTTCCGGTCCTTGCCATGGGACGGACATCTGCGCTACGGGGGACTCAGACGAATGCAGTCGGCACCGGACCTGGGTTCGTCCCTGCGGTTCGCATTCCTGACCGAGCTCTACCACCCGAGCGTCGGAGGCCAGGAGGTCTTCTTCCAGGAACTGGCCGAGGAGATGGTCAGACGCGGACACCGGGTCGATGTGCACTGCATCGGGCATTCGGCCGGCCTCCCCGACGTGGAGGTGATGAACGGTGTCAGCGTCCACCGGCGCCCGAACGGCGGCCGCTACAAGACGCCCAGAGTCGCTGCGCTCCGGCGGAACTGGTCGGACATCGCGAAGTACTCTGCGAGAGTCCGGCGACTCGCGTCAGGCGAGCGCTACGACTTCTTCCTGTTGAACCAGTGGCCGCTGCTGCATATCCCGGCGCTGCCCGAAACGGTGAGATCACGCAGCGCCGTGCACTGGTGCGAGATTCGGGAAGACCCGCTGCTGCGGCTGCTGCAGGCGCAGTTACCGAAACTTGTCGGCATGAACTTCGCGGTCAGCGAGGCGGTTTCGGAAGTCATACGCCAGCAGTCAGGTCGGGGGTGCGGTGTGCTGCCCAGCGGTGTCGAATCGGCGCGGTACCGACGTCGCCCGCGCGCGGAGCGCTCCGGTGTGCTGTATGTCGGACGATTGGCATCGCACAAGAATCTGCCTCTGCTCATCGACGCCTTCGGTATCGCCGCCCAGCGTGGCTTCGACGGGGACCTGGTGATTGCCGGGGACGGACCGTCACGCGCGGATGTCGAGAACTACGCCCGGCAGTCTGGATTCGCCGAGCGGGTCCACGTCCTGGGTTCTGTCGACGAGGCGCAGAAGATCGATCTGCTGGCGCGCTCGGCGGTGATGGCGATGCCCAGTCGCAGGGAAGGGTTCCCGCGCGTGATCGCCGAGGCCATGGCCAGCGGACTTCCGGTGGTCACAGCAGATTTCGCCGAGAACGGCGCACGTGATGTCGTCAAGCAATACGGCGTCGGGATCGTCTGCGGCACCGAGCCCACGGATTTCGCCGAGGGGCTCTATGCCGCTGAGGCGCAGTGGGATGGATTCTCCGAATCCGGCGCCTTCGGTGTCCGCGTGCTGGATTGGGCCAACATCGCGACCACGTTGGAAGCGCACGCCCGCACAGTCGCGGGCAGAGGCTAGCCGAATGACGAGAGGGTGGGAGGCGGAAACATGCGGATCATGGTGACCGGGGGAGCGGGCTTCGTCGGCAAGGAGCTGGTGCGGGCGCTGCGGGATAGATCCGAGCTGCTGGTCGCCGATATGTTGCGTTACGGCACCCCCGGATGGCTGGCCGGTGAGCCTGAGGGATTCGCGTTCCGGCGCATCGACATTCGTGATGCCGCGGCCACCCGCTCGCTGATCGAAGAGTTCGCGCCTGAGGTGATCGTGCACCTGGCCGCGATCCACTACATTCCCGAATGCGACAACGATCCCGCGAACGCCGTCGCGACCAACGTGGCCGGCACGGTCAATCTGCTGGCCGCCTGCCCGGAGGGCGCCCGATTCGTGTTCGCCAGCAGCGGGGCGGTCTATCAACCGGACGAGGCGGCGCACCGCGAGCTGGAATCGACGGTCGCCCCGGTAGACGTGTACGGCCACACCAAGAAGCACGGCGAGGATTATGTGCGGGCGCTGGCCGCAAGCCGCGGCCTGTGCGGGGTGATCGTGCGACTGTTCAATGTCATCGGTCCGGGGGAGACCAATCCGCACCTTCTGCCTGCGATCGTGGCACAGCTGCGCGAGAATCCTGAGAGCATCTCACTCGGCAACACGTGGCCGAAGCGGGATTACATCGACGTCCTCGATGCAGCGGGAGGTTTCGCGGCCGCGGCGTTGGGCGCGGTGCCGCCACCGGGCCGTTGTGAGGTGGTCAACCTTGGCAGTGGACAACAGTATTCGGTCAACGACATCATCGACCGCATGAAGTCGGTGCTGGACCTGGATTTCGAGGTCGGTCAGGACGAGCGGCGCATGCGCGCAGTGGACCGCCCGTTCCTCGGTGCGGATATCTCCCGGATAGAGGAGATCTTCGGGTGGAGTCCGGTGCACGGGCTTGACGAGACGCTCAAGCGCATGTGGGACAACCCGGACTTCCTGCCGGAGCTGGAAGGGCGCCTCACCTAGCCATGACGGGCCGCGAGCGCATCGACCTTCTCTTCGACGCCCGGCACATCCGCCAGAGCGGAATCGGCACATACATCGCCACCTTGCTCCCGTGTCTGGAGCAGACGTTCGCCGACCGCGGGATGTCCCTGGCCGTCCTTGTCTCCGAGCATGCGACACCGGCGCTGCAGGATTCCACGACGGTCGTGGTCGAGCGTGATGTCGCGCCCATGTATTCCCTTGCCGAACAGCGGGTCTGGAATCGAGTGCTCGGTGACGTCGGCCCGCGCGGCTTCTGGGTCCCCCACTATCCTTTCCCGCTTGCCGCGTTACGCCGTGCCAATCGGTCGACGCAACTGTTCGTCACCGTGCACGACATGCTCCACGTGACCCCACGCGACGTCAGCGGTCAGAACGCTGCACGACGGGCATATGCCCGCGCCATGCTCAACCTGGGTGTGCGCAGGTGCCGCAGGATCTTCACCCCGTCGCAGGCCACAGCGTCAGGTTTGAGGCGGATGGCGCCGAAAGCACCCGTGATGGTGACACCCATCCCGGTGGGCGACGAGTGGTTCTCGCCCGTCGACCCGGCGCTCTGCCCGGTAGCCGGTCGGTACGTTCTCTATGTGGGGAATGCCAAATGGCACAAGAACCTACCGCTGTTGTTGGAGGCGTATTCGGCGGCCGCGCCAGGTATTCCGCACAACCTTGTGATCGCGGGCAGCGGGGAGGCTCTGCGCGGCGGGGATGAGCGCGTCACCGAGTTGGCCGCCCGGCAAGGCGATCGTGTTTCGGTGATGGGGCGGCTCGATTTCGATGTCCTGCGTTCGCTGGTCGCATCCGCAGACCTGCTGGTGATGCCGTCGCTGCACGAGGGAGCCGGTCTCCCACCGATCGAGGCGATGGCCTCGCACACGGCGGTGCTGGCCTCGGACATACCGGCGTTGCGAGAGACGTGCGGTGACGGTGCGGAGTACTTCGACCCCCGCAGTCAGCGGGAGCTGGCGGATCTTCTGCACAGGTACTGCCTCGACGACAGCGCCCGGGCTGACCTGGCGGCACGCGGTTGGAGACATGTCACCGCCCGCCAGTCGGGTATCTCCTTCAGCTCCGCAGCGGAAGCGGTGGCAGTCGAGCTCTCTTAGCGCAGAACGGTTTTCACGGAGGGCGAAGGGTCGGCAGACGGATCGGCGGCGGGTCCTGTCGACGGCATTTCCCGGGCTGGACGGAGCTGCCGGAATCGAAGCCACAGCATTTCGATGCCGATTCCGGCCAGGATGAAGAGGTACGGCTCCAGATGCATCCGGTAGCGCGCATGCACCGAGGTGACCGCGTATGCCACCGTGAGGAGACCCAGCGCGGTGGCGTAGATCGCGGCGGGAGCCGCACGGACACTGCGTCGTCGACGCCACGCTGTGATCAGACCGAGAATCACGAGAAGGTTCACTGCCAACCACGGCAGGAGGTAGGTGACGCTGGCCGTGGTCGACGTGTCCGTCCAGTCGTACCCCCAGAGCAACACCACTTTGGTGGCTGTCAGCTGCAGAAGGCGCTGCGGCGAGGCATTCTGCACGTCATCCTCGACCGCCTGCATGTAGGCGTCCTGGAGGCGGGTCTCATACGATTCCCCGTGCGGCACCGACGCTGCGATCGCAATGAGTTCATCCCGAGCGGGAGTTTGCATCGCCTCCGATTGACTGCCGGAGCCGATGGTGTGGGCGTTGAACCCTTTCCAGAGGTTGTATCCCATGCTTTGTGCGGTCGGAATGAACCGACCGAATTCTTCGTGATTGCGCACCGTCCAGGGGGCCAGGGTCAGCACCAACGCCAACGCCCCTGCCACACCTATCGTGAGGAACACCGAGGCCCGCCGCCGCCAGGCAGCGCCCAGGGCGATCAGGATCGGGCCGATCACCAGCATCTCCGTGCGGTTCAAGGCTGCCAGCCCGCACAGGAAGCCGCCTGATGCGCCATAGAGGACGGGACTGCCCCCCTGCGCCAGTTTCACTGCGACGGCGGTGATGCCGAGGAGGAACAGCGCTGCCCAGTTCGTCTGGTGGTAGGTGGCAGTGACGAAAACAAAAGTGGGATACGTGGCGACGAGCATGGCCGCCGCGAACGCGGCACAACGAGAAGGCCAGAGTTTGAGTGACAGGCGGAAGACGAGCGCCACGCAACCCAGCGCGGCCGCAGTGTTCGCGCCGAGCCAGACTGCACGTGCCGGCGATCCATCGCCGAAGGTCTGAAAGAGCGCCAACCAGAAGTAGCTGAGCATGGGCGGCATGTATGCCGACGGGTAACTGGCGCCGCCTCCCGGTGAGTAATACGTGCACAGCTGGCCACCGTTCTCCAACGCGCACAGCGCCTGCTCGCCGTACTCCCAGATGTTGGCGTTACGCGAGATGTCACCACCGAGCAGAATTGCCGCGACGCGCAACACCAGCGCGACACCGAGCGCCACCATCAGCAATGGCCGCGTACCAAGGGAAGTCGTGGTGCGAGTGAGGGTGCTCCAGGTCATCGCAGCACGGCTCGATGGTCGGTGTCGTTGGAAAGAGGCCGTCCCAGCACGCCCTCGGCCCGACCGACCAACAGTGCGAAAGCCTCACCCGGACCGAACTTCTCCGGTTTACGCAGCGGCATCAGCGCGGCGGCGACCAGGTGAGCAGCCTTGTACCAGAGCGGGTAGCGCCAGGTGCGCAGGACGTACCCGGCGCCGCGCCCGTAGCTGCGCTGTTTTCTGCGTCGCTCATGCGGTGTCAGATGGGCGAATTCGGTCTGCGCCTGGATGACGATGTCGCCGACCCACTCGATCGAGAAGTCGTCGCGTTCCGACATCCGCAACAGCAGGTCCGGACCTTCACCGGATTGCCAGGGGGAGTCCGCGCCGGAGCCCAGCGCCGGATCGAATCCTCCGACCGCGAGAAAGGGGTCCCGTCGGATGAGCGTCGCGGGTTCCATGGCGCCCCAGACGGTGCGCCGGGTCAGCTTCGTGCCGGGGGCCGGTAGTGGATGGCGGGGGCCCTCGCGGTCGACGAGCTGGACGGCGACGGCAGTCGTCGATGCGGAGCAGTGGTGGGACACCCGCTCCAGAAAATCCGCGGCGACGCGACTGGTGTCGTTGGGGAACCAGAGCCAGTCGACGTCCCCGCCGAGCGCAGATGCGGCGGCATTGCGACCGTTCGAAATCCCGCGGGCACTGACGAGCGTACGGATTTGCAGGACTCCGGCGAAAGATGCGGCCAGTGCCTCGAGTGCGCCGGCGTCGGCAGGGTCGTGGTGGGCGATGGCCACCGCGCGCGGCGGACAGGTCTGTGCGGCCAGATCGTCCAGTAGCTCCCGGAGTGAGCCCCACCTGCCAACGGTGGTGATGGCGACGCCGATCCGTACCTGCGCCGGATCCGGTGCACTCGCCCCCATACGCCGGAGCTTAGTGGACGAGTTTGCCAGCCGGCCGCCGATCCCGTCTCAGGCCGGGTCGCAGATCAGAATCGGGATCTTGCGGTCGGTGTAGGTCCGGTAGTTGGCGAAATCCGGGTAGATCGCATCCAGCTTGGGCCAGTACTCGTCGCGCTCGGCGTCGGTGGCCTCACGCGCGGTCAGCGTGAGCTTCTCGTTCTTGATCTGGAACGTCACCTGCGGGTTGGCCTTGATGTTCAAGTACCACATGGGGTTTGTGGCACGTCCACCCTGCGACGCGACCAGCACGACGCGGTCTCCCTCGCGCAGGAAGAGCAGCGGGCTCTCCCGCGGCTGTCCGGATTTGCGGCCGATGGTGGTCAGGATGCCGACCGGGGGAGGAGCGGAGAACCGGTTCGATCCGCCCCGCCAGTTGTAGCCGATGCGCCCGCCGGTGGCCTTGTAGGCCAGGGTGTTGAGCTTGGACATCCACTTGATGCCGACGCCGACGGCCTTGGAGTTCAGGCCTTCGACCTGCTTGGGGCTCAGTGGCTTGGGGGCTTTGGCCATGTCGGGGGATCCTATCGGCTCAGGAAGGGGCGGATCGAGGCGTTGATGTGATGGATCAGCGCACGCCCCGAGGCATCCTCGGCGGGGATCAGGAATGTCTCGTCGATCCGCGCCCCGACGCTGCGCCCGGCCAGCGCGGGTTTGGTCGACAGCTCGAACCTGGCCCGCACGATGTCGCCGTCGACGGTGAACTCCGGCGCACTCACCGCCTTGATCACCTTGTACTGCAATCCCCGGTTGAGGCTGCGGCGCAGGTGATCACCGGAGAAGCCGGTTTTCAGCCCGACTTCGACGCGGGTGCAGCCCGGCGCGAAGGGGACGTCGTCGGCACGGTGGCTGGCGAGCGCACTGATGTAGGCCTGCGCTGCGGCGATGCGGTCCTGATCGGGGACGGGCACTAGATGCGTTCGATGATGGTGCCGGTGGACAGGGCGCCGCCCGCGCACATGGTGATCAGCGCGGTGCCCTTGCCGGTGCGCTCCAGCTCGTGCAGCGCGGTGGTGATCAGCCGGGCGCCGGTGGAGCCCACCGGATGCCCGAGCGCGATCGCACCGCCGTTGACATTGACCTTGTCCATGTCGGCGCCGTGCACCTGCGCCCAGGACAGCACCACCGACGCGAACGCCTCGTTGATCTCGACCAGGTCGATGTCGCCGAGCTTCATGCCGGCCTTCTCCAGCACCTTGGCTGTCGACTGCACCGGGCCGTCGAGGTGGTAGAAGGTCTCCGCCCCGACGTTGGCCTGCGCGACGATCCGGGCGCGCGGCTTCAGTCCGAGTGCTCTGGCCTTGTCTTCGTCCATCCACAGCACGGCGGCGGCGCCGTCGGAGATCTGCGACGAGGTGCCCGCGGTGTGGATGGCGCCCTCCATCACGGGTTTCAACGAGGCCAGGCCCTCGGCGGTGGTGTCGCGCAGACCCTGGTCGCGGGTGACCGGTGCCCACTCGTCGGTGGGACGCTTGTTCTCGTCGAGTACAGGCGCCGAGATCGGCGAGATCTCGCGCTCGAAGCGGCCCTCGGCCCAGGCCTGCTTGGCCTTGGTCTGTGAGGCCAGCCCGAACGCGTCGAGATCGGCGCGGGTGATGCCGCGCCGCTTGGCGATCCGCTCGGCGGCCTCGAACTGGTTCGGCATGTCGATGTCCCACGACGACGCGCGGATGATGCTGCGGTCCGGGCCGGCGTTGGCGCCCAGCCCGACGCGGCTCATCGCCTCGATGCCGCAGGCGATGCCGATGTCGATGGCGCCGGTGGCGATCAGGCCGGCGACGAGGTGGTTGGCCTGCTGGGCGCTGCCGCACTGGCAGTCGATCGTGGTGGCCCCGACGTGCTCGGGCAGTCCGGCGGTCAGCCAGCCCACCCTCGTGATGTTGTTCGACTGCTCGCCGTACTGAGTGACGCAGCCGCCGATGATCTGCTCGACATCCCCGGCATCGATGCCGGCCTTCTCGACGAGTGCCTTCTGCACCGCGCCCAACAGCTCGGTGGCGTGCAGGCCGGACAACCAGCCGTTGCGCTTTCCGATGGGGCTGCGGGTGGCTTCGACGATGACAGGGTTACCCATTGCGTCAGGCTAGAACACGTTTCATTAGTCTGACAAGCAGTGATGCCGCCGTGCCTTTCATCTGCGGTGGAGGCATGTTTTACTGGCACTAGAACACGTTGCAATTGAGGAGTGCTCCCCTATGCCCGGCCCGAACTCATGTCCGATCAGCCCCGACTTCGACTTCCTCGACGCGACCTTGAACCTTGAGCGTCTGCCGGTCGAGGAACTCGCCGAACTGCGCAAGTCCGAGCCTATCCACTGGGTCGATGTGCCCGGCGGAACGGGCGGTTTCGGTGACAAGGGCTACTGGCTCGTCACCAAGCACGCCGACGTCAAGGAGGTGTCCAAGCGCAACGACATCTTCGGCAGCTCCCCCGACGGGGCGATCCCGGTCTGGCCGCAGGACATGACCCGTGACGCGATCGACCTGCAGAAGGCCGTCCTGCTGAACATGGACGCCCCGCAGCACACCCGTCTCCGCAAGATCATCTCGCGTGGATTCACCCCACGCGCCGTCGGACGGCTCGAAGAAGAACTGCGCCAGCGCGCGCAGAAGATCGCCGAGACCGCAGCTTCCGAGGGTTCCGGCGACTTCGTCGAGCAGGTGTCCTGCGAGCTGCCGCTGCAGGCCATCGCCGAATTGCTCGGCGTCCCGCAGGACGATCGCGACAAGCTCTTCCGCTGGTCCAACGAGATGACTGCGGGCGAGGATCCGGAGTACGCCGACGTCGATCCGGCGATGTCCTCGTTCGAGCTGATCACCTACGCGATGAAGATGGCCGAGGAGCGGGCCGCCAACCCGACCGAAGACATCGTCACCAAGCTGATCGAGGCCGACATCGACGGTGAGAAGCTCTCCGACGACGAGTTCGGCTTCTTCGTGGTGATGCTCGCGGTGGCCGGCAACGAGACCACCCGTAACTCGATCACCCACGGCATGATCGCGTTCGCGCAGAACCCCGACCAGTGGGAGCTGTACAAGAAGGAACGCCCCGAGACCGCCGCCGACGAGATCGTCCGGTGGGCCACCCCGGTGTCGGCCTTCCAGCGCACGGCCCTCGAAGACACCGAGCTCGGTGGCGTGCAGATCAAGAAGGGCGAGCGCGTCGTCATGTCGTACCGCTCGGCCAACTTCGACGACGAGGTCTTCGAGGACCCCGAAAAGTTCGACATCCTGCGTAACCCCAACCCACACGTCGGATTCGGTGGGACGGGTGCGCACTACTGCATCGGCGCGAACCTGGCCAAGATGACCATCAACCTCATCTTCAACGCCGTCGCCGACCACATGCCCGATCTCAAACCCATCGGTGAGCCCGAGCGGCTGAAGTCCGGCTGGCTCAACGGAATCAAGCACTGGCAGGTCGACTACACCGGCGCCGGCGAGCCGGCCAATGCACCCAGTGGATGTCCGGTCTCTCAGTAGGCACGAAGACTCAAGGAGGAGTCGGGTGGATTTCAGTCCAGACGAGGGGCAGCAGGCTGTCGCGGATGTGGTCACTTCGGTGCTCGAGCGCGACAACACCTGGGAGGCCCTGGTTTCCGGTGGTGTGACGGCGCTCGGCGTTCCCGAGCGGCTCGGCGGCGACGGCGTCGGCCTCGCCGAGATCGCGACCGCGCTGACCGAGATCGGCAGGCACGGCACGATCAGTCCGGCGCTCGCCACGCTCGGGACGACAGCGGTGCTGCTCGATCTCGCCTCGGACCCTCAGCAGGACCGCTACCTGGCCGGTGTCGCGAAGGGCTCGGTCCTCACGGCGGCGCTCAACGAGCCCGGCGCGCAGCTGCCGGATCGGCCCGCCGTCACGCTGGCTGCGGGCAAGCTCAACGGCGTCAAGACCGCGGTCGGCTATGCCGCACAGGCTGATTGGATCCTGGTGACCGCCGACGGCGGTGTCGCGATGGTGCCGGGCGACGCCGCCGGTCTGACGGTGACCAAGACGCCGACATCCAACGGCTCGGATGAGTACGTGCTGACCTTCACCGACGTCGCTGTCGCCGACGACGACGTGCTCGACAGGGCGACCGCACACCGGGTGAACCAGCTGGCGCTGGCTGCAGTCGGCGCGTTCGCCGCCGGTCTGGTCGCCGGAGCCCTGCGGCTGACCGCCGACTACGTTGCCACCCGCGAACAGTTCGGCAGGCCGCTGTCGACGTTCCAGACCGTCGCCGCCCAACTCTCGGAGGTCTACATCGCCTCGCGGACGATCTCGCTGTTGTCCACCTCGGTGATGTGGCGGCTGAGCGAGGGGCTCGACGCCGAGGAGGACCTGACGGTTCTGGGGTTCTGGCTGACCTCCCAGGCGCCACCGGCAATGCGGCTCTGTCATCACCTGCACGGAGGTATGGGGATGGACATCACCTACCCGATGGACCGCTACTACTCGTCGATCAAAGACGTGACCCGGCTGCTGGGCGGCCCTTCGCACCGTCTCGATCTGGTGGGGGCCGGTCTGGGCGAGCGAAGCGACGGGAAATAAGATGTACATCGAACTGACACCGGAACAGCGGAAGCTGCAAGCCGAACTGCGGGAATACTTTTCGACACTCATCACCCCCGATGAGGCCGCCGCGATGGAGTCCGACCGGCACAACGAGGCATACCGCGCGGTGATCAAGCGGATGGGCTCGGACGGCAAGCTCGGAGTGGGCTGGCCGAAGGAGTACGGCGGCCTGGGTTTCGGTCCCGTGGAGCAGCAGATCTTCGTCAACGAGGCCAACCGTGCCGACGTGCCGCTGCCGATGGTGACCCTGCAGACCGTGGGGCCGACGCTGCAGGTGCACGGCACCGAGGAGCAGAAGAAGAAGTTCCTTCCCGGAATCCTCTCGGGTGATGTGCATTTCGCGATCGGTTACTCCGAGCCGGAGGCGGGAACCGATCTGGCCTCGCTGCGGACCACCGCCGTCAGGCATGGCGATGAATACGTCGTCAACGGCCAGAAGATGTGGACCACCGGCGCCCACGACGCCGATTACATCTGGCTGGCATGCCGTACCGATCCTGAGGCGGCCAAGCACAAGGGCATCTCGATCCTGATCGTGGACACCAAGGACCCGGGTTACTCGTGGACCCCGATCATCCTGTCCGACGGGGCACACCACACCAACGCGTCGTACTACAACGACGTGCGGGTGCCCGCCGACATGCTCGTCGGTGAAGAGAACGGTGGGTGGAGGCTGATCACCACCCAGCTCAACCACGAGCGGGTGGGTCTCGGCCCCGCCGGGCGGATCGCCGGGATCTACGACCAGGTGCACGCGTGGGCGGCCAAGCCCGGCTCGGACGGGGTGACCCCGATCGAGCACGACGACGTCAAGCGGTTACTCGGCCAGATCAAGGCGATCTGGCGGGTCAACGAATTGCTCAACTGGCAGGTCGCGGCATCGGGAGAGACCATCGCGGTCGCGGATGCAGCTGCCACCAAGGTCTTTTCGACCGAACGCATCCAGGAAGTCGGCCGGCTGGCCGAGGAGATCGTCGGCAGGTACGGCAACCCGGCGGACCAGGCTACCGCCGAGTTGTTGGACTGGCTGGACAAGATGACCAAGCGCAACCTGGTCATCACGTTCGGTGGCGGGGTCAACGAGGTGATGCGTGAGATGATCGCGGCGTCGGGGCTGAAGGTCCCGCGGGTTCCCCGATGAGCGCAGAGTTGCAGGCCGGTATCGACGAGATCAAGGCGACGGGGAAGAGCGAACCGCGCACGGGTCGGGATCCGGTGAACCAGGCGATGATCCACCACTGGGTCGACGCCATCGGTGACAAGAACCCGATCTATGTCGATGAGGAATCCGCCAGGGCCGCAGGACATCCCGGTATTGTGGCGCCGCCGGCGATGATCCAGGTGTGGACGATGGGCGGGCTCGGTCAGGGCCGCTCCGACGACGATCCGTTGTCGAAGATGATGCAGCTCTTCGACAACGCCGGCTTTGTCGGCGTGGTCGCCACGAACTGCGAGCAGACTTACCACCGGTACGTGCAGCCGGGGGAGGAACTGACCATCCATGCCGACATCACCGACGTGGTGGGCCCCAAGCAGACCGCCCTCGGTGAGGGCTACTTCATCAATCAGCTCATCACCTGGACGGTCGCCGGCGGGGAGCCGGTGGCCGAGATGAACTGGCGCATCATGAAGTTCAGGCCACGGGAGGCCGCTGCGGAGAACAATCCGGCGGTGCCGGAGGACCTCGATCCGGACAAGCTCATGAGGCCGGCCGCGTCGAGGGACACCCGGTTCTTCTGGGAGGGTGTCGCCGCCCACGAGCTGCGCATCCAACGTCGTCCCGACGGGACGCTGCAGCACCCGCCGGTGCCCGCGCTATGGCAGCCCGCCGATCATGTCCCCGTCGCTTCGGCCGACTATGTCGTGTCCTCGGGCAACGGCACGGTGTACAGCTTCGTCGTCCACCATGCGCCGAAGGTGCCCGGCCGCAGCCTGCCGTTCGTGATCGCCCTCGTAGAACTGGAGGAGGGCGTACGGATGCTCGGAGAGCTGCGCGGAATCGAGCCCAGCGAAGTGCAGATCGGAATGCCCGTGCGCGCAACATATATCGATTTCCCAGACAGCGAGGTCAGCCCCGCCTGGACGCTGTACGCGTGGGAGCCGGTCCGGTGACCGCGCCTACCCTGGAGGTCGGTGCCACGCTGCCCGAGCTGAAGATCTACGGCGACCCGACGTTCATCGTCTCCACGGCCATCGCGACCCGCGACTACCAGGACGTGCACCACGACCGGGACAAGGCCCAGGCCAAGGGTTCCAAGGACATCTTCGTCAACATCCTGACCGACACCGGCCTGGTGCAGCGCTACCTCACCGACTGGGCCGGACCGTCGGCGCGGATCAAGTCGATCGGGCTGCGCCTCGGCGTGCCGTGGTACGCCTACGACACCATCACCTTCACCGGTGAGGTCACCGCCGTCGACGACGGGGTCGCCACCGTGAAGGTGGTCGGCGCCAACAGTCTGGGCAACCACGTTATCGCCACGGCGACACTCGATTTGGGGGACCACTGATGCTCTCCGGGAAAGCCGCGATCGCCGGTATCGGAGCGACCGACTTCTCCAAGAACTCGGGCCGCAGTGAGCTGCGGCTCGCTGCCGAAGCGGTGCTCGACGCGCTGGACGACGCCGGCTTGGCGCCGGCGGATGTCGACGGTCTCGTGACGTTCACCATGGACTCGAACCTGGAGACGGCCGTGGCCCGTTCCACCGGGATCGGGGACCTGAAGTTCTTCAGCCAGATCGGGTACGGCGGCGGAGCGGCGGCCGCGACCGTGCAGCAGGCGGCCCTGGCGGTCGCGACCGGCGTGGCCGAGGTGGTCGTCGCCTACCGGGCCTTCAATGAGCGGTCCGAACACCGTTTCGGTCAGGTGATGACAGGTCTGACGGTCAACGCCGACTCCCGCGGTGTCGAGTACAGCTGGTCCTACCCGCACGGGCTGAGCACGCCGGCCGCGTCGGTGGCGATGATCGCCCAGCGCTACATGCATGAGTACGGCGCGACCAGCGCCGACTTCGGGGTGATCGCGGTGGCCGACCGTAAGCACGCGGCGAAGAACCCGAACGCGTACTTCTACGAGAAGCCGATCACCATCGAGGACCACCAGAACTCCCGGTGGATCGCCGAACCGCTGCGGCTGCTGGACTGCTGTCAGGAGACCGACGGCGGCGTGGCCATCGTGGTCACGACCCCGGAACGGGCCAGGGACCTCAGGCACCGGCCCGCGATCATCGAGGCCGCCGCGCAGGGCGCGGGTGCAGATCAGTTCACCATGTACTCGTACTACCGCGAGGAACTCGGCCTCCCCGAGATGGGACTGGTCGGCCGCCAGCTGTGGGAGCAGAGCGGTTTGTCGCCCGCCGACATCCAGACGGCGGTCCTTTACGACCACTTCACGCCATACACCCTCATCCAGCTCGAGGAGCTCGGATTCTGCGGCAAGGGCGAAGCCAAGGACTTCATCGCCGACGGCGCGATCGAGATCGGCGGCAAGCTTCCGATCAACACTCACGGCGGCCAGCTCGGTGAGGCCTACATTCACGGCATGAACGGCATCGCCGAGGGTGTCCGCCAACTGCGCGGCACGTCGGTGAACCAGGTGCCCGACGTCGAGCATGTGCTGGTCACGGCTGGCACCGGGGTGCCGACGTCCGGGCTCATTCTGGGCTGACGCCGTTGCTCAGCAAACTCAGACGCCGCCTTATCGGGGGATCGTCGGGTTGGGGGTCCGGATATCGGGGTGGCCTGCCTCCGACCGGTTGCCTATCAAACTGCGGCGAGGGAGATTGGGGCTGATGACCAGTTTGTTCAATGCTGAACGCCCCACCTCGGACAACCTCGTTAGTTTGCCATAGGCTTAGCGCACCGCATATTTGACATCGCGAGGATTACCGATTCGGGCCGTATCGTGCGCTTGACGGCATTTCTAGCAAACACGCATAATTGTCTTTACCGTCAGCGGGGGTCGTCTGGATTCTGTGTGAAGCCGGTCTGCGGCGCGGTATCGGTCGTTCGTTGGGAAGGGATTCCCGTTGAGTGAGCTGTCCGCCTCCCCCCGGTGCGCATGTCCATACAGAGCGGGGTCGGGCGATGGGGCAGATAGGGCAGTGGGCTGACACAGTCGGAAGTTCCGGCGAGACGCGGCACAGCGCGGCCATCGCGCGGTACAGACTGACAGAAGCGATCGCCGGAAATGTGTGCCCGGCAGACCATGTCTCCGCGAGAGCGGAGCCAGCAGCCGTGTCGGGGTTCGGCCGGCCGGCCGCTCTCGACGAGGGCCGCGTAACCCTGGCGGGGGCGCAGCTTGTGGTGGTCGACGACTCCACCCTTCAACGAGAAAACCTGGCGACCCTGTTACGCGAACGCGGCGCCGATCGCGTTGCGGTCGCGTGGGATCTCCCATCGGCTCTCGCCGCGATGACAGAGACCGGCACCCCGGTGGTACTGCTCAGCGTCACCACACGCGACAGCCAGGCGCTGCTCTGCGCCGTACGGAAAGCCCATCCCCTGACCAAAGTGGTGGCGGTATGTGTCGCGGAGGACGACGAGGCGGGGATCATCGTGTGTGCAGAGGCAGGTGTGGCCGGGTATCACCTCCGGTCCGACTCCCTCGACGAACTACTCGCCGTGATCGCCCGCGTCGCCGGTGGGCAGCCGGCCTGCCCGCCGAGAATCTCGGCAGTTCTCATGCGACGACTGTCGACAATGGCGTCGCAGCGGTCCGGTCGGGCGGATCTGGATCTGACGGTACGAGAGCAGGAGATCCTGCGGATGCTCGAGCAGGGTCTGAGCAACCGTGAGATCGCGCACGAGTTGTGCATCGCCCTGCACACCGTGAAGAACCACGTCCACAGCGTGCTGGGCAAGCTCGGTGTCCGGTCACGAGCAGAGGCCGCGGCGCACTTCCGCGCCGCGAGATCGACCCCAACCGGGGCGGGAACTAGGCAAGGTTCAGAAGCGAAAATCGCTCCATCGGTCCATATACGTTGAGCCGCGGGACGGTTGATAGTGGAAGAGTCACGGATGAGATGGCGCGGGCCGTGTGATCACGCGCCAGTTGGCTGACGCCTTCGTCTCCACCGCGGTCGATCAGGAGGGGATCATATGTCGGATCGACGAAATTCGTTCGCCTGCGCGACACCGAAACACCCGGTGGGAAACCTGGTCAAACAACAGTCTCGCGGCTCACGCGCGTTGATGGCCGCGGTCGTGGCAGGCGGACTGGCCTTCAGCGCCTCGCTGTATCCGACGCCCGACGAGGTGCCGATCTTCGGCCTCCTCGATATCCCCGCCATCAACCGCGCGCTCGGCCACCCAGTCCGGATGGATTCGCTAGCGGTCCAAAACGCCGTCAACGCCAACGAAGTCAGCATCGGTGACTTGTTGCAGGTGGCCACCATCCTTGCGCAGTATCCGAACATCCTGCCGATGGACGCCTTGATGAGTATGCCGAACACGCCCGGACTGCGCGAGGTCCTGGAAGCGGCGGGCATGACGTCAGCGTCTGCCGATGTGGTCAGCTTCCACTCGGCCATGTTCGGCGGAGTCGGGGGTGGTGGGGGCGGTGGCGGATCCGCCACGGTGATGCCCGGCATGCTGGCGAATTGGCTGGCCTACCTGAACTTCTGGTTGCACCAGCTGCCTGTCGAGATGCTGGGCGAAATCTCGGGCGCATTGAGCAGAATGATGCCTGCGTTCGTGGACCCAGCGACCGTGCCACGATGGATGGCCTCGCTGGACGCAGTGACCGTGGTGTTGCCACCCGTATTCGTGCCGGCCCCGGTACCCGCCCTATCGGTCGCGCCGCCGCCGCCCGGTATACCGGGGCCGGTCACTCCTCACACGTTCGAGGCGCCGCCACCCCCACCGCCTCCACCGCCACCGCCTCCACCGCCACCGCCTCCGCCGCCTCCGCCGCCGCCGCCCACCGAGACATACACTCCGCCAACCTATTCGGAGATCCCCACGCCGACGCCCACTGAAGTGCCGCCAAGTTACACGCCCGAACCAACCTTCCCGTCGTACGAGCCGACCATCCCTGCTGAACCGTCGGGTACACCAGAACCGAGTGAAGGGCCGGACTTCGAGGAAGAATCACCCGATCTCGATACCGGGGAGGGGGAGGCTGACAATCCATCTGGCGGACCATCGCAGGGCGGTGGTGGGCCGTCGTCCGGCCCGCCAGGAGGCGGCGGCGACGGCCCGCACGGCGGGAATGGCGGTGATCCGCCCAGCGATAACGGTGCCGGCAATGGTCCATCGAACGGCGGTGGCGGCGATTCGGGGTCCGAGGGGAACGGTAACTCGTCACCCGGCGATTCGCCGAGTGGTTGAGCCGCCATGCTGTCCCGAACGTGGTGGGTATGACGGGGCCATTCACCAACGGTGAGCAGCGGACGATCGCCGACGGTAACGTTCTGATCATTGACGACTGCACCCTGTACCGCGAGGCGCTGGCGTCGTCCCTGACCGAAAACGGATTGCGAGCTGTCCGCACGGTCGGGGACCTGCCGTCATTGATAAGTGCGTTGAATGCCATACCGCCGCTGGTGATTCTGCTCAACCTAGCCACCGTCGGGGTTCAAACCATCCTGCGCGCCATCAAAGGTTTGAGCCCGCGCGTACCGGTGATAGCGATCGGTGCATCCCTGGAAGACGAGCGCGCCCTCATGGCGTGCGCTGAGGCGGGGGTGGCGGCCTACCATATGCGAGCCGACACCCTGGCGGGGCTCCTCACCCTCATTCACGGGGTGGTGAATGGCGAGGTCTCCTGTCCCCCTGAGGTTTCGGCGATACTGTTCCGAATTCGGGCCCTGGCTGTAGGCCCGCGCAGACCGGTCGTCAGGGATCCGGGTCTCACATCCCGGGAGATCCAGATCCTCAAGTTGCTCAGACTGGGTTGTTCAAATCAGGAAATCGCCACGCAACTGTCCATTGCGGTCCACACGGTGAAAAGTCACGTTCACAGCCTGCTGACAAAGCTGGGCGTCAGCTCCCGGGCTGAGGCTGCGGCGCTGTCCCACGACCTCGATCTGGATCGAGGACCACATGACGGGACCGGATCGGGATCTAGTCGAAATTGGTCCTGAAGACCCATGTACGTCTGCGCCGTCGACACCGATAGTTATGGTGCGTCGGGTGAAATGGCCGCAGGTCGTATTCCCCACCGGCAGTGAACTAAACACTCTGTGACCGAGCGGTTCTCCTCTCTTGATCCGCACCGGCCGCGAGTCCATACCGGGGGAGGGAAAATGTCGGAATGCCGATTCGACGAGACGGATGATTATGAGCTCCCGTCACCGGAGCGCATGATTCACTCAGTGATCGACCTGGCCGTCGGCGACGAACTGTCCGAGCTCAGCGTCGGATATCGCAACAGCGATCGCGGGCTCGGCATCGGGCCGGATCTTCTGCGCAAGACAGACGTTCTGGTCGTTGACGACTGCACGCTCTACCGCGAGTGCCTGGTGGGGATTCTCACGGGCCGGCACGGTGCTGCGGCTACAGGGGTTGCTGCGGATCTGGCCTCCGTGATCGCCGACCTGGAAGCGCTGAGGCCTCGGGTGATCCTGCTCAACGTTGCCACGCACGAAAGCGTGGTGCTGCTGCGCCATGTGCTCCGATACCGTCCCGATGCCAGTGTGGTCGTCATCGGTGTCTCCGAGGACGACGATGCTGCCATCGTGGAGTGCGCCGAGGCAGGTGCGGCTGGATATCACCTTCGCACCGACTCTCTCGAAGATCTCTTCACTCTGATCCAGAGGGTTGCTGCCGGCGAATCCGCGTGCTCGTCGCGGGTGTCGGGTGTTTTGCTCAGGCGACTGTCAGAGCTCGCGGCTCAACGCCAGCCGGCGGCCAGGGAGGTCGTCCTGACAACGCGGGAGATCGAGATCCTGCGGATGCTTGAGGCAGGGATGGCAAACCGGGAGATCGCCGAGCAACTCTGCATCGCGGTTCACACGGTGAAGAACCACGTGCACAGCATCTTGACAAAGCTCGGTGTGAGTTCTCGCGAACAGGCGGCTGCGTTGGCCCGCAACATGGTCGCGACGGACTGGCCGCGACGGGGCTAGTCCCCGGTCCGGTCCGGGGTGCACACCGGAAATCGCTCTCTTGGCCCATTTACCAACAACTTTGCGGAACGGATAGTGAAAACGTGTTTTCGGGGGAAGCTCAAGAACTCGACCGAGGGGTGCTGAAGATCGCACGCCAGTCGACGCGGGTAACACAGTTCTGCAGGCGCGAGTATCGCGTCGCGCGTGTCGGGAACCAGACCTCCGGTGGTCACCGGCCGTCGGCAACCGAACTCGCCGAAGGAGTTCGGTGATGTGCGGGATCATTGCTTGCCGGACACATCAGCCGGCAGTGGACTACCTGAAGGTGGGCCTACGTCGACTGGAGTACCGCGGATACGACTCGGTGGGCGTTGCAGTACAGACCGCCGACGATGACGTCGTCCGCATGCGAACGGTCGGCAGGATCGATGATCTCGATCGCATGCTGAACCAGTGGACCGGAGCTCGGTTCAACGGAGCGGGAATCGGTCACACGCGCTGGGCGACCCATGGTGCGGTGACCCCGGATAACGCCCATCCACATGCCGACTGCACCGGGCAGGTCAGCGTCGTACACAACGGGATCATCGAGAACGCCGACCTGTTGCGTGCCGAACTGACCTGCGGGGGGCATGTATTCGAGACCGCGGTGGACAGTGAGGTGCTCTGCCATCTCATCGAGGACGAACGACTCGTCGAGGACGATCTCGTTCAGGCCGTACAGAAGGCGCTCGCGAGGGCCCAGGGGTCCTGGGCGCTGGCGGTGCTGGAGAAGGCGTCAGGCCGAATCGCCGTCGCAGCCCACGGGTCTCCGCTGTTGGTGGCGCGTACCGCGCACGGCGACTTCGCGACCAGCGACATCGCCGCAGTTGCCGACTGGGCCGACGAGTACCGCATCCTCGAAGACGGCGACATCGTGGAACTCAGTTCCGACCGGTGGCTCCGCTCGGGTGTGCCGATCTCTGCGCCTCCTGCCCACCAATGCCGCTGGCGCAGCAGCGACGTGGAGTTGCGCGACCACACGGACTTCATGGCCAAGGAGATCGATGAGCAACCGGAGGTTGCATCGCGTCTGATCGAAAGGTTGAGACCGAACATCGCCGACGGCGGCATGTGGCGCCAACTCGGCATCCCACCGTTCGAACGGCTCCGAGTGGTCGGCTGCGGCACATCGCTCAACGCCGGCAACGTGATAGCCAACCTGGTGCGTTCACTGGGCAGCCTTCCCGTGACGACGACGGTGGCCAGCGAGGCGGGCGTCGAGGTCGGGGAGCCGGATCAACTGAGTCTGGCGATCAGTCAGTCCGGCGAAACCGCCGACGTCCTGCGGGCGCTGGAAACCCCGGCAGTGCGCGACACCCGACTCCTTGCGCTCACCAACAACACACACTCCACGCTGGCTCGGGTCGCAGACGCGGTGGTCGACTGTTCAGCAGGCCCCGAGATCGGGGTGGCGGCGACCAAGACGTTCATCTGCCAGGTGATTTCGGGTGCAGCACTGATGATCTCGGCGCTCGTCGCGATGGATCGTCTGTCGGTGCAGGCGGCGGGCATTCTTGCCGACGACCTCTGCCGGATACCAGACCGCCTGGCCGCCGCCGGCGCGGTCGCCCGGAAGGTGATACCTCCGATTGCCGACGAGCTCGTGTCAGCCCGGGGGTTCATCTTCATCGCGCGGGGCTCGGGGGTTCCGTACGCGGCAGAGGGTGCTCTGAAGCTCAAGGAACTCACCTACCGGTGGGCCGAGCACTGCCCGGCGGGCGAACTCAAGCACGGACCGCTGGCACTGGTCGGCCCCGGAACCCCGGTGATCGTGGTCGACAACGGTGACCCGAAGCTGCTCTGCAACGTAGCGGAGGTCGCGGCTCGTGGCGGGCGCGTCATCACCATCGGCGCCAGAGAAAGCTCGGTGCCGGTCGTCGACGACCACGGCGCGCCCTGGGGACCCGTCGCGGCGACCGTGCCGCTCCAGGTACTGGCCCGCACCCTGGCACTTTCCCTGGGCCGGGACGTCGACAAACCGCGGAATCTGGCCAAGTCGGTGACGGTCGAATGACCGCCCCGACAGGCGTGGCCGCCGCCCACACACTCCCTTCCGATACCGAGACCGCGGACAACGCCGATGTCGTCAGCGACTTCCTTGCCGCAGCGCGGCGCTGGTCTGACCGTCCTGCGGTGATGCACAACGGATGCGCCACCACTTACCGCGACTTCGCCGAACAGGTCCTGAACACCGCGTCCCGCTGCGTGGCCGGGGACCTCGCAGATGCGAAAGGCCCGTCAGGTCTCGTCGGGGTACGCGCTTCCCACCATCCCGCCACGGCCGCCCACCTCCTTGGGATCCTGCACGCCAACGCCACCTACTGCCCCGTCGATGACATCCTTCCGCCCGGACGCCGGGCGGCGATCGCGGAGGTGCTCGGTCTGTCCAGGCTGATCGTCGCGACCGATCCGGAGCCTGCCGGAGTACGGGACGCGGTGCCGCCGGTGCCACCGAGGCGGGCCGGCGAGGCCGCGTATGTGCTGTGCACCTCCGGTTCCACCGGCACCCCGAAGCCGGTCGCAGTCTCTCGGGAGGCGCTGAGCGTCGCGGTGCGGGCACTGCGGGGGCTGTTCGCGCTGACTCCGGACGACCGCGTGCTGCAGTTCTCGTCGCTCGGCTGGGACACGTGCCTGGAGGAGATCCTGCCTGCGCTCATCACCGGTGCCGCAGTCGTTTTCGACGACCGGGCGCACAGCGGCTCATTCGCGACCTTCCTGCGGATGCTGGCCGATCAGGCGGTCACGGTTGTCGACCTGCCGACCGCGTTCTGGCACGAGCTCGTCCTGTTTCTCGACGAGGAGAAGGCGACGTTGCCGGACAGCGTCCGACTGGTGATCATCGGCGGCGAGCGCGTCGACCCCACCCGCCTGGGTCAGTGGCGAGAGCTCGACACGACGGACGTCGTGCTCTTGAACACCTACGGGTGCACGGAAACAACGATGATCACACACGCGGTGCAACTCTTCGGGCCCGGCACAGATTCGGAACTCGCTTCCGCTGCCGAGGCGCCGATCGGCCGGCCGCTACCGCACGTGCTTGAGCACGTCGGAGCCAACGGCGAACTGATGGTCTCCGGTCCCGCCCTGGCCAGCGGATACCTCGGGGCGCCCGACCTGACGGCAGCCGCCTTCCCGACTGCGGACCACGGTTCAGGACCGCAGAGATGGTTCCGTACCGGAGATCTGGTCGTGGGAGACGGGAAAGGCCTTCTGTACTCGCGGGGTCGTGCCGACGAGCAGGTCAAGGTCCGGGGTGTCCGTGTACACCCTGCCGAGGTCGAGATGCAGCTGAACTCCCATCCCGCCGTGTCAGGTGCGGTGGTGGTCGGCGAGCGACTACTCGGCGGTACGGCGCTCACCGCGTATGTGGTGGCCCGCGGCGTCACAGCCGCAGACCTCAGGAGGCACCTCGGCGGCCGCCTCCCCTCGCAATTCGTGCCCAGCCGTTTCAGATTCGTGAACGAGCTGGTCTACACGGCCAGCGGAAAAGTCGATCGCGCTGCAACGCGGCGTGCAGTGGTGGACAGCGACAAAGGAGCACGTACATGAGCGCCGAACACATCGTTGGAATCTTCCGGCGGGTTCTCAACACCTCCGAGGTGGACGAACACTCGGACTTCTTCGAACTCGGCGGTGACTCACTGTTGGCCACGCGGGTGCTCAGCGCGATCGCCAGGGACTTCGGGATCGAGCTGACCTATGACGACATCGTCGACTACCCGACGCCGGTCGGTCTCTCCGATCTGACCGCAGCCGTGGCGTCATGAGCCCAGATGGTATGCGTGTCATCGTGGTCGGCGCGGGCCTGGCCGGATTGACCGCCGCGGTCGAACTGACCGCCGCAGGAGCCGATGTCGTCGTTCTCGAGGCGCGTGACAGAGTCGGTGGCCGGATGCACGGTGTGCCGGTGGCCGAGGGCGTGGTCGGTGACGGAGGCGCCGCGTACCTGGGGGAGCAGCACACCGAACTGCTCAGGCTGATCGACCGGTACAGCCTGAACCTGGCCTCGACGGCGATGGCGGGCGAGAGCACCTTCCTGATCGGCGATCAACGCACCACGACGCCGAGCCGGGTACCGCCGCTGGATGCCATAGCCCTGGGCGACCTCTTCGACAGGCTCGACGACCTCGTCACCCGGGTCCGCCCCGATGCCCCCTGGTTGACCCCTGGCGCCGAGCGACTCGACCGGCTGTCGGCGGCAAGCTGGCTCGCCGAAGAGGTCAGACGTCCGGACGCCAAGACCTTCTTCCCACTGTTCATCGGTGAGATGATGGCCGCTGATCCGGCGGCGATCTCGGTGTTGCACATGGCCTTCTATCTGAGATCAGGAGGTGGGATCCGCTACCTCAATGCGTTCGAGGGCGGAGCCCAGCAGTGGCGGATCGACGGCGGCGCACATCTGCTGTGCGAGGCGCTCTCGACACAACTCGGCGACCGGGTGCGCCTGCGACAACCAGTACAGGCCATCGAGCAGGATGCTGACGGCGTTCTCGTGCGGTGCTTCTCCGACACCAACGGTCCGGGGTCGCAGCACCGGGCCGACCGGGTGGTCGTCGCGATCCCTCCGTTACTGGCGCAGCGCATCGAGTTCCGCCCCGGGTTGCCCGCCCTGCGTGCGACCGGGCTGACCGGCCGCGGTTGTGCAATCAAGGTGCAGCTCGGTTATCCGGGCCCGCTGTGGCGGGACCGAGGCCTGTCGGGATGGTCTGTGAGTACCGGTGGACCGCTCCTGTCGACCGTCGACGACAGCCCGATCGACGAATCAGCCGGAGTGCTCACCGGATTCGTCACCGGCGAGGCCGCGACGGCATTCACCAAGCTGTCGGCGTCAGAGCAGGCGGCTGCCGCGGTGGCCCACGCGCGCAGACTCTTTCCGAGTCTGCCGGCGCCCACACGGTGCACGGTCACCGATTGGCTGTCAGAGAAGTACAGCAGGGGCTGCTATGCCGCACTTTTCGGCCCGGGCGACTGGATGAAACTGGGCCCGCAACTGACCATTCCGCACGGCCGCGTCCATTGGGCCGGCACCGAGACGAGCCTGGAGTTCTTCGGGCTGATGGAAGGCGCGATCAGGTCAGGTCAACGTGTCGCGACCGAGTTGACAGGCATCGGCGATTCCGTGGCCGATCGAGGGAAGGTGCTCGCACGATGACGACACTGATCGAATCCGACGACAGCGGGTTCGCCCCCGTCACCGAGCAGCCGTATACCTACGCGCGGCGGTTGCTTACCGAACCGGATTGGCGACGGTATCCGGGTTGGTCCGGTGTCACCGAGAGTGAGTGGCGCGACCCGCAATGGCAGCGAGCGCATTCGGTCAAGAATATCGCCCAGCTACGTTCGGTCCTCGGTGATCTGATCGACGAGCGCTTCTACGTCGACCTGGCAGCCGATCAGCAGCAGCGGGCCACGATGTCCATGCTGCTACCGCCGCAGATGATCAACACCATGGTCCCGGTTTGGGAGCCGGGGCGCGCCGGGTTGACCGAGGCGTTCTTCGCGGACCCGATCCGGCGTTACATGCTGCCGGTGCTCAGCGACCGCCAGCCCGAATGGTGTTCACACCCCTATGCGGAGCGTGATTCACTGCATGAGAGCGACATGTGGGTGGTCGAGGGCCTGACTCATCGCTACCCGACCAAGGTGCTCGCAGAGATGCTGTCCACCTGCCCGCAGTACTGCGGACACTGCACACGGATGGACCTGATCGGAAACTCCACCCCGACTGTCACGAAGGCGAGGCTCACTCTGCAGCCGGCCGACCGGCAGGAGCGGATGCTGGAGTATCTGCGAGCCACTCCCTCAGTGCGTGACGTCGTGGTATCCGGCGGTGATGTCGGCAACATGCCTTGGCCGCGGCTGGAATCCTTTGTGCTGCAACTGCTGGAGATCGACACCATCCGCGACATCCGATTGGCGACCAAGGCGCTTGCCGCGCTGCCGCAGCACTGGCTGCAGACGAAAGTCCTCGATGGCGTGCATCGCGTGGCGCGGCGGGCTGCGGATCGCGGCGTGAATCTCGCGCTGCACACCCACATCAACCACGTACAGTCGGTGACCCCGCTGGTGGCGTCGGCGGCCCGCGGGTTGCTTGATGCGGGTCTGCGCGACGTCCGGAACCAGGGCGTGTTGATGCGGGGCGTCAATGCCACCACCGGAGACCTGCTCGACCTGTGCTTCGCGCTGCAGGGAGAGGCGAATATCCTGCCGTACTACTTCTACATGTGTGACATGATCCCGAACGCCGAGCACTGGCGGACTTCGTTGGCTCAAGCCCAACAGTTGCAGTTGTCGATCATGGGATATCTCCCCGGTTTCGCGACACCGCGTGTGGTCTGCGACGTTCCCTACGTGGGGAAGCGGTGGGTGCATCAGGTGGTGCGCTACGACCAGAATCTCGGAATCTCCTACTGGAGCAAGAATTACCGCACAGGTCTGGAGGTTGCCGACCCCGACGCCCTGAACCGTGTGTACCCGTACTTCGATCCGATCGACAGTCTGCCGGCGCTTGGGCAGGCCTGGTGGCGTAAGAACGGAGACCGGACCTGGGACGCCGCGGCCCTGGCCGAGGATGGACCGGCAATGCCTGCCCCAGGCGGCGGCACCGTATGTGCAACCTACGGTGCCGCCGCGGGTGCAGCGCACCTGACACCCGTGGCCGACCCCGCGGGTCATTGAGGGAAGGGCGCACCGGGATGGACGTGGCCGACAGCAGGGTGGGTGGCCCCCGGAAGGCCGGCCGGGGTATCCGGCCCACTCCGATCACCGACGCCGACGTCCCGGCGGTCGCCGATTTCCTGTGCACGGCGCACAACGAACGGATTCCATGGTTGGAAGCGTTCACGCAGGCGCCGTGGTCGGTGGACGCGCCCAATCACGGATTCATGCTCCGGGACGGCGAGCGCGTCGTCGGAACGTTGTTGGCGCTGTATTCGCAGCGACAGATCGCAGGTCGAACTGAGCGGTTCTGCAACATGACATCGTGGTGTGTGATGCCTGAGTATCGCGCCCGCAGCATGTCGCTGCTCAACGCGGTGCTGGCCCAGGAGGACTATCACTTCACCGTTCTGTCACCGGATGTCGGTCCGCAGGAAATACTGACCTGGTTGAAGTTTCGGCTTCTTGACACCTCCGCGGCGCTGGTGCCGAACCTGCCCTGGCCGATGATGCCCGGCAGGACGCGGATCAGTGCCGACCCTGATGTCATCGAGCGAACCCTGACCGGTGCAGAACTCGAGCTCTACCATGACCACGCCCGCGCCCTGGCAGCGTCGCACCTGGTGCTGATCAGCGGTCAGGAATCCTGCTATGTCATGTTCCGGAAGGACCGGTACAAGGGAGCGCCGGTACTGGCGGTCGTGCTTCACCTCAGCAATCCGCCTCTGTTCCAGCGGTCGCTGAAGGCCGTCACCAGTCATCTCTTGATTCATCACGGCGCGATCGCGACGATGGCGGAACTGCGGATCACCGGGTACCGGCCACTCATGTCGATTGCGGTGAACCGCCGCCCCAAGATGTATCGCAGTACCGACCTGCACGCCAGCCAGATCGACTACCTCTACAGCGAGCTCGTCTGCGTGCCTTCTTGAGAAGCTGACCGCCAGAGATTCTCCTGGCGATACACGTCGGTCAGGCTATTCGTGTCGGTCTCGGCGTTCACTGCGCCCCGTTCCGCAATCATGCGCTCGCACGAACTGAAACTAGTTCTCCCGTAGGGCAGGAACCGGATCGTCGCGGCGCTGGGCCTAGTCCTTTCTGCCCCGACCGGCGCCCAATCGGTGCACGACGCCGCGCTCGGCCTCAAAACGCCACGTACGCAACGCCGAACAGCTGCTCAACATGGCCCGGGAGCACGTGACTGCTCCTCACTGGAACCAGTGCATGAACCCAGGAACTACACCTGGATTCAGCTAAAAATCGCTCTTGCGGTCCATGTACTGCCGACACGCGAAAGCAGATAGTGAATGAGTGGTTTACGAGTTAACTCCGCGGCTGGATCCAGGTGGACAGCGGAGTGGATCGATGTGCTGGACAGCACGATTCGAGACCGTAACCGGGATCTCAGACGATAAGCACGGGGGGAAGTAATGCGAGCACTGGTTACCGGGGCGGCGGGGTTCATCGGATCCACGGTGGTTGACCGCCTTCTCGAAGACGGCCACCAGGTCGTCGGAATCGACAACCTCAGCACCGGCTTCATGTCCAATCTCGAGCAAGCGTTTCGCGCCAACATTCTCAGCCGCCGTCAGTTCACTTTCGTTCAGGCGGACGTGCGGGCGCCGGAACTCGCCGGAATCGTGACAGGCAGCAATCCGGATGTGATCTTTCATCTCGCTGCCCAGGTCGATGTCCGGGTGTCGGTGACAGATCCGGAATTCGACGCCCGAAGCAACATACTGGGCACGATCAACGTGTGCGAGGCCGCGCGGCTCGCAGGCGTCCGTCGGATCGTGTATGCAGCGTCCGGGGGCTCCCGTTACGGCGAGCCGGTGGATCTGCCGGTGCCCGAAAGCACCCCCGTCGGGCCGTTGTCACCGTACGGGGTGGCCAAGCTGGCCGGCGAACTGTACCTGGGCGCCTACGCGCAGATGTATGGCATGACCCCGATCTGCCTCGGGCTGTCCAATGTCTACGGCCCGCGTCAGAACCCGCACGGAGAAGCCGGCGTCGTCGCGATCTTCGGCAGCGCGATGGTCATGGGCCGCCCGGTCACCATCTACGGCGACGGCATGGCGACCCGTGACTACGTCTTCGTCGATGATGTCGCGGAAGCGTTCGTTCTGGCTGCCCACGCACCGGCTGAGATCACCGGCACCTACAACATCGGGACGGGATGCCAGACCACGGTGAACGAGGTCCACCGGTTGATAGCGGCGCATCTGGACGGATCGCCGGCGCCACGTCACGCCCCGCCGAGAACGGGCGATCTAGAGGCGATCGCGCTCGATGCGACCAGGGCCAGGATCGATCTCGGTTGGAAAGCGGCCGTGGACTTCGGGGAAGGCATAGCCCGCACCATCTCCTGGTTGCGCGCGAACGTCAGCCCGGCTCCTGCCGAACCCATCGGCGCGTAGGGCCGTGGATGTCGTCCGCCGAACTGCTTAACGGCCCCGTCAGCGCTGCAGACGGTCATAGCCGTGCTTTCCAGCGGCGGCCCTTCGTGTGACGCGGTTCTGGGGGAAGTTGTGAAATTGGAGGGGGTTTCAAGATGGCCGTGATTTCTGATTCAGGCCTGGAGCGGGAAGTGCTTCGTCACATCGTGCCGAGACGCGCGATTTCCGTCCCGCGGCTCACCCGGCGGATACCGGGAGTGCTGACGCTGATCCCGGTTGTCGTCGACTGTCTGTCGATCGCTGTCGCCTACCTGCTTGTCGGCATCGTCGATCCGATACCGGCCAGCGCGATCGTCGTGCTGTGTCTGCTACTTGCGGGCACGTACCGGCGGCGACTCACGTTATCGGGCCTCGACATCGCGCCGGCGGTCGTCGTCGCCGCCAGTGCCGGCGCCATTCTGTCCTCCACGGTCAACGGCGCCAACGGAATACGTGACCTGGTCGTACCGGTAGGTGCAGCCTGTGTCGCCGTGTTCACCGGGCGGGTGGTGGCGTGCTCCTTGACGCGACGTCTCCGTCGGCTCACCGCGCTGCGTAGTCGGGTGGTCGTGGTAGGCGCTGACCCGGTGGGGATCGCGCTGACGCAGCGCATCCTCGAGGAGCCGGAGTATGGACTCGAACCGGTCCTGGTCATCGACGACGAAGCTGTCGTCACCAATGTGGCGTCACAGAGAGTTCCTCTGCGTGCCGCGCAGTCCACCACCGAACTGTTGCTCAGCGCTGAACGGATCGACACGGTGGTGATGGCATTCCATCGCCTTGACGACACTCAAATAGACTCGCT
This sequence comes from Mycolicibacterium vaccae NBRC 14118 = CIP 105934, assembly GCF_001552715.1. Lineage (GTDB taxonomy): Bacteria > Actinomycetota > Actinomycetes > Mycobacteriales > Mycobacteriaceae > Mycobacterium > Mycobacterium vaccae. The sequence continues at coordinate 64,422 of NZ_BCRS01000003.1, forward strand.
TCTGGCACTTTTCGACCGCATGGGCTGCGACATCTTCGTGGTTCCGAGGATGTGGGACTCGTGTCCCGGCGGTGACCGGGACCGGGTGGGCGCAGTCCCGATCGTGCGCGTCCACTCGCCGATGCACCGAAATCGTCTGCGGTACATCAAAGGGGCCAGTGACCGGTGCGTCGCCGCACTGGCGCTTTTGATGCTCTCGCCGGTGTTGGCGGCGGTGGCTGTAGCCCAGAAGGTGCTGCACCCCAGGGAACCCGTGCTGTTTCGTCAGACCAGGGTCGGTCAGCACGGGCGGGAGTTCGAACTGATCAAGTTCCGTTCGATGACCCCCGACAACGACCGGGAAGCACAGACGACGTGGACGATCGTCGGGGATTCGCGTATCGACGCGTTCGGGCGCTTTCTGCGGGCGTCGTCGATCGACGAGCTGCCGCAGCTGTGGAACATCGTGCGGGGAGACATGGCACTGATCGGCCCGCGCCCGGAGCGTCCGCACTTCGTTGCACAGTTCAGTGCTTCGATCCCGGGATACCCGGCACGCCACCGGGTTCCGGTAGGCCTCACGGGGTGGGCCGCGGTGAGCGGCCTGTCCGGTGACACGTCGATCACCGAGCGCGTGCGGTACGACAACTTCTACATCACGCACTGGAGCCTCTGGTTCGACGTGAAGATCACGTTGCGCACCCTGTGGACCTTGATCATCCGGTTCCGGCAGGGGCGATCGGAAGACCGAGCTGCCCGGACTGCCGGTCGGATCCCCTGGCGCGTTCGCATAATCCACCCGCGTGCCGCGACGGCTGCCCCTCAAACGGCGACGGAGCCGCTATGTCAAGCCGGGTAGCGCTTGTCAGTGCTGTCGATCCCTATCCGATGGATGCGGGAAAGAAGGTCGTGCTGGCCGGCATCCTTGAATACCTCATCGAACGGGTGGGGCGGGACAATGTTCACTATGTGATGGTCGGCGGGGAAGCCAGGCCGGGTTTCCCGGTCCGGCTTCATCCCGTCGCGAAACCCCGTCCCCTGGCTGCCGTCGGCAGCGCGCTGGCCAGGACCGGAACGGGACGTGCCAGTCTGCAGGAGTCCCTGCTCGGTACCCGTGCGGTACGCAGGGAGATTCACCGCACGCTCGATCTGCTCGCCCCCGCGACGGAGATCTACGACACCGTACGGATGGCCCAGCACGCCCCGGAGCGTGTCGCGACCAAGCAGATCTGCTACCTGGACGATCTCTTCTCGGAGAGATACGGCTCGATGCTGTCGGCCGCGCGCCGATTCCCCGACGTCAACGTCCAGCCGTTGGGCAACTTCGCCGCCCATGTGCCGCAGGTGCTGCGGCCGTTGGCCGAACACCCAGTGGGCCAACGGGGACTGCTGCTCTTGGAACAGCGCCTGGTGCGGCGAAGTGAGGACCGAACAGCGGACCGCTTCGATGCGACTCTGTTGATCAACGAGCAGGAGGCCGGCAGGTTGCGGCAGCGCTGCGGCACAGCACCCGGGCGCATTCGCGCCATTCCTCCGCTGCTGGTGCCGCGGCACCCTCAGCAACGGCGAGAGTACCGGGGAGCATCGGAATTCGTCTTCCTTGGCCAGCTTTCGCTCCCGCACAATGATGACGGCCTGCGGGACTTTCTCCGTCGCGTGTGGCCGTTGGTGCTGGCTGCCCGACCGGATGCCCGCCTGCGAGTGGTCGGGCGGCACCCGCTGCCTCCGCTCCGGAAGCTCATCGAACAGAATGCCGGGAGTGTGACCCTCGAGGGCTTCGTTCCGGACCTGAGCGGGCTGTTCAGCGGGACCGCAGCGCTGATCAATCCGCTGCGCTTCGGATCCGGCGTCAAGCTCAAAGTCATCGAGGCGCTCGGCGCCGGTCTGCCGGTGGTCTCGACAGGAGTCGGTGCCGACGGCGTCGACACCGGTTCCGACAAAGGCGTGCTGGTCAGCGACGATGCTGCGGGCCTGGCCGAACTCCTGCTCTCCGTGACAGACACCGGCTGCAACCGGCGTCTGTCCGCCGCGGCCGCGGAGCACTTCAGGGCGCGTTACTCGCGCGAGGCGGTATTCGCCTGCTACGACGCGGCGTTCGCCTTGGAAGGCGCCTCACACCGCCGCCACGTGCCGGCGGTACGGCCGCACACCCGTGACGCGGTAGAGCTGAAGCTGACGCCGTGATCATCGTCAGCATCCTCAGACCGCCGCGGTATCGGGCGGCTCGCAGTGTCATCTCACTTTCTCATCGGACAGCGAACGGAAACCGGGATGGATAAAGCGCGTTCAGTTCGGACCTGGCTCATCGTGACGCTCTGCGCGATGCTGGGAATGATCATGGGTATCGCTGCGGCCCATGCGCTGACAAGCAGGGAGGCGCGGTACACGGCGGAGGCGACGTTGGCCATGCTGCCGGAGGAGAACATCCCGCTGGAACAGGCGGCCGGGTTCTGGGAGGTCCTCAACCGAGGTCAGGCAACAGCGTCGGCGGCGGTGGTGCTTCAGGACAATCGTTGGCTCTATGCCGCGGCGGACAAGGTCGGGGTGCCTGTGTCCGCGGTCAGTCTGTCAGCGGGTGCTATGCCCAACACCACGCTGATCACCGTCACCGTCGAGGCCGGATCTGCCCAGGACGCCGAAGCCGTGCTGGATTCTGTCTTGACCGACGCAGAGGGCACCGCGGCAAAGGTCGCCGGTCCGTTCAGGCTCGAGACTGTCGTTCCGCCGAACGGCAGCGCCAACTCGCTGGCCCCGAGTCCGATGCAGATGCTCGGTGCATTGGGAATCGCCGGTTTCCTCGTCGGCGTGGGTGCGGCCATCCTCATCGTCCGGTCGCTGAAGGGTCGTTCCGCAGGTAAGCCCGGCGCGCCAGTGCAGCCGGACAGCTCGTCGGCAGCACGTCGGACCGAGACCAATGGAGCCCCGGTGGCCGCGAGCCATGAGCCTTCGATGGTCGAGATATCGCTGCAATGATCCTGCTCGATTCCGGCTTGATCGGACCGCGCCGTGCGGCTGTCTTGTGCTGCCTGGCAGCCGGGTTGACGGTGCTGACTGCCGCCGCGGCAGTGTTGGGTGTCACGCCGGCATTGATGGCGGTCGGTATACCGGCCGCTATTGCGGCATTGGCCTACGTGATCTGTCGTCCCGCGGCAATGCTCGTCGTGATGATCGTGCTGGAGGTGACGAATGTCCCCGGCCTCCTCGCCGAACGCATCCCGGTTCCGATCAACACCGCGGTGTTGGCCGTGGGGGTTCTCACGGTGGTCGTCGCGCTGCGCGACCCCGTGAAGCGCGGACGCCTCAATCGCGGCACCGTGGTGTGTGTCGGTCTGATCGCGTGCTATCTCGTCACGCAGTTGTTGGCGATGCTCGGCAGCCAGGACGTCGGCGTGTCACGCACTGCCTTCACCGATGCAATGCTCGCCTGCCTGTTCCTGGTCGCCATCCTGATGCTGACCCAGCTCACCGGTAAGCCGTGGACAGTGGCTGCGGCCCTGGTGATACCGCTGGCGGTGCTGTCGGTGCTCTGCGTGGTCAGTTTCGTCGTGTCCGGTGGCACCATGTCCTTCGGTGGCTTCGCGAACGTCACGGAGGCCTCCGGCCAGCTGGCGACGACCCCGAGGTTCGCAGGGCCGCTGGGTGATTCGAACTTCTGGGGCCGCCACCTCATTCTGGGGATTCCGTTGGCCGGCGCACTGATCGTAAGGTCGTCCGGATTCGGGCAACGACGGGTCACGCTGGCCTGGTCCGTTGCCATGCTCGCGCTGCTTGCCGGCGTATATCTCACACAGTCGCGAGGCACGCTGATCGCCACCGGGATCGCAATCGTCGTGTGGGTGCTGGCCAGCGGTCCGACCGCACGACGCCGTGGGCTGATCTGCCTGCCGTTGCTGTCGTTGATCGTGTTGATACCGGGAATCGGCGATCGGATCCTGGCGCTGGCCATCGATGTGAGAAACCCGGCACAAGCTGTCGATCCGTCGGTGGTCGGCCGGGTGAACGCCCAGGAGGTTGCGTGGGCGATGTTTCAGGACAGACCGGTCTTCGGATTCGGGACCGGTCTGTTCGAGTTGTCGGTGCCGCGCTACGCCGGGATCGTCGACACCGCCACCCTCAACCCCGCCGATGGGCCCCACAATCTCTATGCGCAGTTCGCTGCGGAGAGCGGCGTTGTCGGCCTGGCCGGTTGGATCGTCTTTGTCGGCGGTTGCAGCGTGTATCTCGCCACGCGGTTGACCCGAATGCCCTCGGATGCCTCGGGTTCCACGCGTTCGCTGGCCGCGGCGGCGTTGGCAGGTCTGGTTGCCTGGTCGTTTGCAAGCGCGTTCCTGCACCTCGCCTATTTCCGTACCTTCGCGATCGTTTTCGCGCTGGCGATCGCGGTCGCGTCAACAGCCATGCCGTCGTCAGACCACGGCGAGGCCAACGCGCGCCGACAAGTGCCTCCAGAGGTACTGGCGACGATCTTCGGGGTCGCCGCAGGCGCCATCATCATCGTGCTGAGCACGAGTACCACGCACACCGCCAGTCAGAAGGTGACACTCAAGCCGACCCGGCAGGTCGGTGGCGACCTCGCTTACGCACTCGACATCAAGACCCGGGACCCGTTCCTTCCGACCTATGCGGCGATGATGTCATCGGGTCTCGACAGAGTCTCTGCGACAGCGGATTCCGTTCGCGGGATCATCACTCTCACGGTCGATGACACAGACATCAACTCCGCGCGTACAGATCTCGTCGAGGCCCTTGATGCGGCGACGGCGCGACTGGAAGACATGGGTGCCGATTCCTGGTACACGGTCACGCCCGTGGGTACTCCGGCGATGCACGTCGGAGTAGCACGTTCCGTCGGCTCGACCGTGACTGCGGTCCTGGTGGGAACCCTTGTGGCCGCAGGCGTCCACCGTGGGTTGCGTCGCCGGGGGTCGACCGACGAACCCCGGCGCGGCGAGGTGCCTGTTTCAGGCACGTTCCCGGACGGGGTGAGAGTATGAGAATCACTGACTCCCCACGCAGATGCGGTGCGTGCTTTCGGACGTTGACCCGGGCCGCGGTCGCGACGCTCGTCTTTCTCTCGATGAGCTTGACGGTCGATCTTTCGATCCCGCGCGCCACGGCCTCGGATCAGCCGTTCGCGCCGGGAAGTCCGTTCCGGTCCCCCCTCACGCCCGGTGCCCCGGTGGACCCGAACAGCGACGCGATGATCGCCCGCGCTTCCCGCACAGGTGGCGTGGCGGCGAACCTCGTCGCCTTCGGCATACCCATCTATTACGCAGACGCGTCGACGCCGCGTCGCACCGTCGTGTGCACCGACACCACCTGGGCTCCGTGTGCGTTTGACGGTTATCAAGTTCCGATTCCGGATGGCGCGCGCCCGAACCGGGGATCGGACGCCGCGATGGTCGTGGTGGACGAAGCAGCCCGCAAGACCTTCGAGTTCTGGCAGGCAGGGCACGCAGGTGGGCAGTGGACGACCAGTACCGGCGCCGTCGGCAACCTCGACGGATCTGGTTGGGGACGCGGCGCGACCGCATCGGCTGCCTCGCGGCTGGGCGGGGTGATACGGCTCGCGGAAATCCGGGAGGGCAGTATTCCGCATGCCCTCGCGCTGCAGTCGTCCAATGTATGTGCAGGCGAGTTCCGTTCGCCGGCGATCAGTACCGATGGACATTCGTCACGGTCTGACTGCCTTCCTGAGGGTGCCCGCCTACGACTGGATCCCACCATCGACCTGGACGCGCTCGCCCTCACTCGAGGTGAACGGGCGGTGGCCCGTGCGATGCAGATCTACGGGGGGTACATCGTCGATCAGGGTGGGGCGGCGTTGAGCATGAGTTTCGAGCTGGACCCGACAGCGGGCAACGGCTCCATCGGTCCCACCTACGAGCAGGCGGGCTTCCGATGGGACTACGACGACATGCCAGGAGTGCCATGGGATCGCCTGCAAGTGCTCGCGTGACAGATTCGGAAGCGGGAACGGCTCTGCCGACCCCGGGGCAGACAGATGCCGGCCGGGCGCGTTCTCTCACCCCGACCCGGGTGCTGATGATCTTGGATTCCTTCAGCTTCGGCGGCGCGGAGAACCTCATCGCCGAACTGGGCCAGTACGATCCGGCCCAATTCAGGATCTCGGTGGCGAGCCTGTCGCCGCAGGACGGTAGCCGCGACGCCATGTTCGGGCGGCTCAGCGCGGCCGGGTTGGAACCCACCTACCTGTCGGTCAGGCGGATGACCGATGTGCGGGGGTTCCTGAGTCTCGTGCGCACACTGCGCCGCGCTCCGGTGGACGTGGTTCACGCCCACCTCGGTTACTCTGCGACACTCGTCCCACTGGCCGCGCGCCTGGCAGGCAAGCCTGTCGTAGCAACTCTGCACCTGTGCCCGCAGCCTGATTCTCCATGGCGCGACCGGGTGAAAGACCGCTTGTCGGTTCGTGTTCCCGCCCGGCTGGGACGATTGGTGTTCGTCTCGCAGTACGCCTTCGACGCCTATTCCCTACTTCATGGGCCTGCCCGCTCATCCTGGAAGATGATTCCCAACGGGGTCGACCTCGACCGATTCGCTGCTCGCAGGCAGCCCCGCGAAAACGGCGAACCAGTCTGGGCCGTCGTCGCTGCCCTGCGTCCGGACAAGAACCATCTCGGCCTTCTACGCGCATGGGCCGACGTGGTCGCCGCACATCCGGGGGCGACACTCCTGGTCGTCGGTGACGGTCCTGCCCGACGCGACATCGAAAGTGCCGTCCAAGAAGCAGGACTCGCGGAGTCAGTGCTGCTCCTCGGCCGCCGGGAGGACATCCCAGAGATTCTCCGCAACGTTGACGGCGTCGTATCGGCGTCGGTTGACGAGGCGTTGCCGACGGCGCTCATCGAGGCCGGCGCCTGTGGCCTGCCGGTCGTCGCGGCTGATGCCGGCGGAACCCGGGAGATCGTCACCGACGACGTCAACGGCCGGTTGGTGCCTGTACGCGACGTGCCCGCACTGTCCGAGGCTCTCCTGAGCGTGATCGGCGATCCGGTCCGGGCGTCCCGCTACGGCGCCGCGGGAAGGGCCCTTGTCGAGGAGCAGTATTCGCTCACACGGTGGATCGATCGGCTGGAGAGTCTCTATGCGGAGGTGGGCAGTGCTCGTTCGTGATCCTGAGTCGACAGTGCCGAAGCGTGGTGGTCCGCCCGCCCGTCTGACGGTGGCCCACATCATCCACTCCCTCGGTGCGGGCGGTGCCGAATCCGTCCTCTGCGAGTTCGCCGCCGCTGCGGAGACCGCGGCGTTGCGCCCGGTCGTGATCGGACTGTCCGACGCGCGCTCCGGAACGACCGTGGACCGCCGGGCGGTGCTACGGCTGCGGGAGAACGGCGCGACGGTCCACGAGATGCATGCGGGCCGCTACAGTCCCGGGATCGCCGTCGCAGTGGCCAGACTGCTTCGTGCAGAGGGGGTCGACGTCGTCCATACTCACCTCAAACATGCCGATGTCATCGGGGGAGCAGCGGCCAGACTGGCCCGCTTGCCGTCCGTTTCGACACTGCACGTGATCGACGTACCGACCTCTCGGTCGCATCTGGTCCGGCTCAAGGCCGCCGTCTTCGCACGCCGGAAGTTGTCCAGTACGGTGATCGCCCTCTCCAGCGAGCAACGTAATTGGTACGCCAGGTGCGCCGGTCCCGATGCGCCCATCACCCTGTTGCCGAACGGCGTCGCCGAGCCCGAGGTGACGCGGGAACGTGCGTTCATACGCGCGCAACTCGGCGTGGGTGGTGGTGAACTGCTTGCGCTGAGCGTGAGTCTCATGCGTCCGGAGAAGGGGCACACCGACCTGCTCGAGGCCTTGCGACTGGTCCCCGAAGAACTTTCGCTGGTGGTCGCGATGGCCGGCGATGGTCCGCTGCTGGACGAGGTTCGAAGCATCGTCGGCTCAGACCCCAAGTTGCAGTGGCGAGTCCGTGTACTCGGGTACCGCAGCGACGTCGCCGATCTTCTCGCCGCATGTGATTTCGTGGTTCAGCCGTCACGAGAGGACGCCCTACCGACGGCACTGATCTCGGCGCTCGCCGCCGCCCGGCCGATCGTGGCAACGAACGTCGGTGGAATACCCGACATCGTGACACCGGGTTGCGGGATTCTGGTCGACGCCGGCAACCCTGCCTCGCTCGCCGCCGGGATGGCAGAGATGGGACAACTGCTCCGGACCGACGGGCCCGCTGTCGAGGCGATGCGCCGAGACACCCGGCGACACTATGAGGATCGCTTCAGCGCGCACGGCTGGGTGCAGAAGCTGCGGATCGTGTACGAGGAGGCGATGGGCGTCCGTCGGACGCCCGAGGTCGGCGACCTCGGTCTGGAAGGGGACGATGACGTGACCGAGACCATCGGAATCGCGGCGGATCTGCCTACCGCGGCTACGATTTCGCAGTCGTCGCAGCGTATCGCCATCGTGCAGTTCGCGCCGTCCGGCGGACTCTTCCAGTTCTCGCTCCAGTTGGGAGAGGGCCTGGCCCGAGGCGGAAACCAGGTCGAGCTGATCACCGGACCGTCACCGGAGCGGGGCTCGCGGGAGCCCGGCTGCCGAGTGAACACCGCACTGCCGACCTGGCATCCCACGGCGGGAGCGGACGCGCCGCACTGGTGGCGGCGGATCCGCCGAGGCCTGCGAGCGGTTCAGTACATCGGCGCCTGGTGCGTCCTCTTTCGACAGCTCCTTAGGTCGCCACCCGATGTCGTCATCTGGGCGGCATGGCAGTTCCCCGTCGACGGGTGGGGCGTGCACCTGGTCCGAAAGACGCTGCCGCACAGTGTGCTGGCACTGTTGGCACATGAACCGCGCGGCCGAGCTGGTCAGCTCGGTGGCCAGAGGTGGGTTCTCGACATCACGGCGCGAGCTTTCTGCCGGGCGTATGCAGATCTGGATGTGGCGTTCGTGCTCGGTGAGTCGACCAAGCGCGCTCTCATCGAGTCCTGGCCGATCACCGCTCCGGTTCACGTCATTCCGCACGGCGACAGCGGTCTCGTCTCGTCCGGCGGCGAGGTATCCGGTGCGGACGCGACCGCGCCGGTCGCCCTGTTCTTCGGCACCCTCACTGCCTACAAAGGCATCGATACTCTGTGCGAGGCGTGGCCGCTGGTGCGGCAAGAGGTTCCCGAAGCGGAGTTGATGATTGTCGGGGCTCTGGGTGCCGACATGGCTCGGTCCACTCTGACTGCGACGGTCGAAGCTCTCGACGGCGTGGTTCTTCGTATCGGTTACGTCCCGTTGGACGATGTCTCGGCGTTCTTCGCGCAAGCCCGATGCGTGGTGCTGCCGTACAAGCAGAGCTCCCAGTCGGGGGTCGCGCACTTGGCGCACACCTTGCGCCGACCTGTCGTGGCCACGGCTGTCGGGGACATCCCCGCCGTGATCGAGGACGGAAAATCCGGCCTACTGGTGCCTCCCGGCCGACCCGATGCTCTGGCCCGCGCGCTCGTCGAACTCCTTACCGACAGTGGAGCCGCGTACCGCATGGGGCAAGCAGGTGCCGACGCCCTCGCCTCCGTCGGGTCATGGGATGCCATCGCCGACCGAGTCGGTGCGGCACTCATTTCGCGCGGCGCGTCGCAGGGGAGCCGGCCATGACGATGAATTCGCGTCCGGTGACTGCCGCCCCGCCTGATATGCGACGCGAGGTGGGTGTCCTCACCGGCTGGTCACGTAGAACACTGCTTCTCGACGCCGTGCTGGCGCTGTTGGGCGCCATCGTGCTCTACCCGTGGGCCACCCAGTTCCCCGGAGGACTGATTCGCGACGACGGGTACTTCTATGCCGAGATCTCCTACAACATCGCGGCACACGGCTTTTCATCGTTCGACCTGATCAACCACACCGACGGCTACCACCAGCTCTGGGCGCTGATGCTGGCGGCGGTGAGCGCGTTGCTTCTGCCGTTCACCGACGCGCTCACGGTGCACCTCGTCGCATACCTGGCCGTCAATCTGTTCCTGATCTTTCTGACCATCCGGGCGCTGGCACTGCCACGGATTGCTGCACTCGCATTGTTCTCGCTGCTTCTGAGCTGCAGCCTCCTGATGGAGGGCCACCTCGTGCTGTTGCTCAGCGTGGTGGCGCTGCGCGGGCTGGAAAGCTCCCGTGATCGCGCGCACCCGGCATTGCTCGTGGCACTCCTGTGTCTACCGTTCGCGCGGATCGATGCCACGATCGTGGGAGTGTTCTTGATCGGGACCGCGGCGATCACCGGCAGGCGACGGGTAGCGGCAGCAATGACCGCAGCCCTCGCTGCGGGCATCGTGTTCCACTTCACCTACCTCCGTGTCGTGCACGGATCCTTCTTCACGGTCTCCAGCGAGCTCAAGGCAGGCGGGAGCGCAGGCCCGCTCGACCAGGTTCTGATGAACGTCCAGCACGGCGCAGGCTCGGCCGGGTTACCGATACCGGTCGGCCCCAACTTCGCCGTCTTCCTGATTCTGGCGGCGATGTGCGCGTTGCTCTGGCTGACGACACCCGCCTTGCGCGCACGCAAGGAACTCGGCGCGCTATGCCTGGCGGTGCTGGTGTTCACTGCCGCGCACACCGTGCTCAACACGCTTCGGCCCTGGTACTTCACGCTGGCCTACGGAATTCTGGGCTACGCCGTGCTCTACGGAATCGCCAATCTGCCTGTCGCGTGGCGCCGTCCGATGAGCGCGCTGGTCGCGGCGGTCATGGTCTTACCCACCGCGATGCTCGGCTATCTCGGCATCCAGTACCGAGACGAGGCACGAGACGTCCGGGCCTTCGTCCGCATGGTGGAGGCAGAAGTCCCCGACGGCGCACCGATTTTCATGTCCGACGGAAGCGGCTTTGTCGGGTGGTCGACCACGCGCCCCATCGTCAACGGTGACGGGTTGGTCAACTCGCACGACTATGCGCGACGCCTGGCCGACAACAGACTCGACGGCTATCTGACCGAGTCGGGGATCCGCTATATCATCACCAACACACTGACTACCGATGCGCCGGTGCTGATCGACACCGGCGGGATGGTCGTCCTTCGCGGCGATGCCCGGCTACTGGCGGAAAAGCCCGGCGGCTATCGCTATCACTACACTCAACTGCAACTCTGGGAACTCCAGAACGGCAACTGAGATCAGCTGTCCACAGCGGCTGGAACTAGACTCAGATCTAGTCAAATTCGGATCGAATGATTCATGTACGTACGACGCGCTCGCACTGATAGTGAACGTGTGCCGATCGCGCAAGCCAGAGACGCCCTGACAGCGGGCACCGCGAAGAATCCTGGGATGTCGGGTTCTCTCGTTCCTGCACTCTCGACCGAGCTGCCGGGCTGAGAGGTTTCGGATGTCAGTGGCACACGCGTCGAGCGACGGTTCGCATTGTCCGTCAGCCCGGTCCGGCGGACGGGAGATGCCCGGCGACGCCGCCATCGCGGTAGGCCGGCGGACTGCCCAGCGGGCGGCTGCGGCAAACTACGAGATCACCGTGGCCGGCAGCGAAGGGGAGCTGCAGCAGCACCTCGATGCGTGGGACGATCTCGCTGCGAACGCCGCGGAGCCCAACGCGTACTACGAGCGGTGGGCACTGCTGCCTGCACTTCGCCATCTCGGGGGTCACGACGTCAGAGTTCTGGTCGTCTATCTGACCGGCGACCCGCGCCACGGTGCCCCGCTTCTGTGCGGACTGATGCCCCTGCGGCGCCACCGACCGGCGCCGCGCGTGCCGTTCGAGGTCCTGGAGCCTTGGGTGCATCCGTACTGCTTCTTCGGCATACCCCTGATTCGGAGCGGACACGAGGTCGAGACGCTTGAGGCGATCTTCTCCTGGGCGAGGCGGGATCCGTTCGGCGCAACGACTATTCGGTTCACCCAGGTGTCCGGGGACGGCCCGTTTGCCAGAGCCCTGGCAGAGGTCTGTCGCCGCGGGGACCGGGTGACACACCTCCTCGAGGAGTACTCGCGTGCGGTGATCGCACCGGCCGGGGACGCCGAAGCGTACCTGCGCGGATCCCTCGGGGGCCGGCAGGCCAAGGGCTACCGGAGGAGGAAACGCAGGCTCGCAGAGCTCGGTGAGGTCGAGCACCGCATGCTCACCGGCGACGGAGACGTCGGCCCATGGGCGGAGATGTTCCTCGCACTCGAACGTAAGGGCTGGAAGGGGCGCCTGGGCACTGCGATGGACTGTGCACAGCCCGACGCCGCCTTCTTCCGTGACCTGTGCCACGGGGCGTATGCAGCGGGCAGCCTGATGATGCTGGGGATCTTCCTCGACGGTGAGCCCCTGGCCATGCAGTGCAACCTCCGCTCCGGAAGTGGGTCCTTCGCCTTCAAGGTGGCCTATGACGAGGACTATGCATCGCACTCACCGGGATGGCTGCTGGAGTTGTACAACATCGAGCTGCTGCACAGCGACCCGGGCATCGAGTGGATGGATTCCTGTGCCAGTCACGACAACCCGATCAACAGGATCTGGAAAGAGCGACGACTCATCACGAACCGATGGATCTCCACTGGGCGTGCGCCGGGTGACCTGTTGGTCGCGTTGATGCCCCTCGTCAGCTGGCTGCGACGGACAACCCGTCGGCACGCGAGCGCCGGCGGCGCAGATGACCGCTGAGCACCACGAAGCCGCGGCCACGCGAGCGTCGGCGGAACAGGTCGGCCCACTCGCGGGTGTGGTGCGGCGCGGCGTGCTCATATCGGGCATCACGATGGTTGTCACGCAGCTCATTTCGGTGGTGTCTCTGATCTGGATCGCTCGATTGCTGTCGCCGGCCGAGGTGGGTATCTACACCGCCGGCACCGTCCTCACCGCCTTCCTGACCTCCTGTACCGAGGGCGGCCTCCGGTTGGCGCTGGTGCAGCGCGAACATGACGTCGAAGATGCGGCGGACACCGTCTTCTGGGCGACTGCCGCCGCCGGGGTCCTCGGCAGCCTCGTCGCTTTGTGCGCCGCGCCCATCCTGGGCCTCGCCTTCGGCAGCGATCTGGTTGCAGCGGTCGCGGTGTCCACCTCCGGACTGCTGCTGTTGGAAGCACTGACGAATGTGCCGGACGGTCTCATGCAGCGCCGCTTCAACTTCCTCCGCAAACTGGTGGTGGATCCGTCGCGTGCGCTGGCCTACGCGGCGGTGACCATTGCGCTTGCAACCGCAGGTTTCGGGGTGTGGTCCATGGTCCTCGGCCAGTACGCTGCGGTGGTCGTCTGGGTCATCGGCTCATGGACACTGGGCCGCTGGCGGCCGGGCCGTGGCCGACCGTCCATCCGGTTGTGGCGCGAACTCGCCAGATTCGCCTACCCACTCGCCATCGCCAACATCGTCGTCTATGTCCGCGAGTCGGCACAGGTCGTCATCTTGGGCCGTGTGTTGGGCGAGCGTGCGCTGGGAAACTACCGGTACGGGTCGCGGATCGGAATGCTCGCCGGTAACGCGGTCTTCGAAATCGGCTCCTATGTCCTGTTTCCCGCCTTTTCGCGGTTCTCCGGCGACGCCGGTCGGTTCCGAGCGGGATTCCTGCGGGCACTGCGGTGGATCTGGTTCGCCGCGGCACCTGTGGCGGCCGTGATCGTGGCGTTGGGGGAACCGGCAGTGGTGGTGGTACTGGGCGAGCCCTGGCGGGACGCCGGGCTGCTCTTGGTCGTCCTGTCCGGGGCAGGCCTCGGCTTGGCCTTACAGGCGGTCGCGAACGAGGCGATCAAGGCCGCCGGCCGGTCGGCGTTGTTCCACTGGACCTCGGCGACCGAACTGGTTCTCGGCATCGGACTTGTGGTCGTCCTGCTGCCCTTTGGGCTGATCGGCGTAGGACTGGCGATCTCGGTGACCGAGATCGTGAGTGGGATCCTGCTCCTGGGGCTGGCCAAGCCGATCGTCGGCTACCGGATAGGGGCGCTGATCAGTCTGCTCTATCCGCCGACGGCAGCGGGTGCCGTCGGGGCGGCGACGGTGCTCGGATTGACCGCAACTTTCGGATCACCGGCCGCGCTGCCCACACTGGCGGCGATCGGCGCACTCACCGCGCTGTGTCTGATCCTGCTGGTGGTGTACCTCGCGGTCCTCGCGATCCTGGACCGGACGATGTTCAGGGCCTTCACCGCGAGGTTGGCGCGATGACCACCACTGCGAACGTCGCCTTCGCGGTCGAACCGGTCGGTGCGCTCGATGATCTCGGCCGGGAGTGGCTGCTACTCGAGAAGTCGGCGCAGCCGTCGTTCTTCCTGACCTGGGCGTGGATCGGGACCATGCTGGAAACGATTCCGCCGACGGTGCGCCCGCTACTGCTGCGCGGGACATCGGACGGCCGGACCGTCGCGCTCGGCATTCTCGGCGATCGGGACGCCCGACGGCACGCTGTCGTCCGGGCGCGTCAGTGGACACTGAACGCCACCGGCGACCCCGACAGTGATCGGGTGTATATCGAGCACAACGGCTTACTGGCCGAACACGCCGTCGGCTGGAGCGGCCTCATGGAAGCTTTCGCGACGACAGCTGAGGTGGACGAGCTGATGCTGCCCGGCGTCGCGGACCCGCCCGCGGCGGCGGTGCTCGACAGTGCCGGAATGCTTCACCGCACCGAGTCGATCCCGTCCTTCGCTGTCGCGCTCGCCGATCTCGCATCGAGTCGTGGGGACATCGCGACGATCCTCAGCAGCAATGCCCGGTCGCAGCTGCGCAGGGCGATGCGCCGGCTTGAGCCACTGACCCTCGAGGCGCCCGCGGACACCGACGAGGCGCTCAACTACTTCAGTACTTTGAAAGATCTCCACATCCCGTGGTTCGTTCGGCGAGGCAAGGTGCACGCCTTTGTCGACCCGAGCTTCGAACGCTTTCACCGGCGGCTGATCGAGCGGTCGTTCGCCGATCAGGGAGTCGAACTGTTGCGGGTACGCAGCGGCGAGCGAATCCTGGGTGTGCTGTACAACTTCCGCACCGGCGCACGCGTGTACGCCTACCAGAGCGGCTTCGTCGAGCCCGAGGACAAGGAACGGCCCGGAGTGATCGCCCACGCGCTTGCCATCAGGCGGGCCTGGGAGCAGGGAGCCGAGGTCTACGACTTCATGGCCGGGGAGAATCGTTTGAAGACCAGCTTCTCCAACCGTACCGAGTCTCTGAACTGGACGACGATCCAGAAGCCGCGTCTGCGTTTCCGTGCCGAGCGCACGGCGCGCCGCCTCAAAGATCACTATCGTGGGGCGTCCCCCGGCGAGCCCGGATGACGCCGGAGCCGGCCGTCTACGGACAGGCGCTCAAGGAGCGGCGCCCGAGACGAGGAGGCGAAAGGCCGAGAAGGACAAGCTGTACCCTATTCCGATGCGGGGCAAGGCAAAAGGATCGCTGCCGCGGTTCGCGACACCGCTGGTGGTGGCCAGGGCCCAACGCACGCCCCGACGGCTCAACGCGTCCTTCGCGCGGCCGTCGAAGTCCTGCGCCCGGCCGTTAGGGTAGGCGAAAACCTTTGGATCACTTGCAGTGTGCCGCTCGACGGCATCGCACGAATCGATGATCTCCCGCTCGACTTTTCCGTCGGGGCATCGCGAGAGGATCGGATGCGTGACGGTGTGGGGATACAGGGCGACGCTGCTGTGCAGCTTGAGCGTCCGCGCCTCGTCCCACGAGAGGAGTCGGAAGGGGCCGGTGTCGCCGTCGGCCGGTGCGCCGAGTTCCGCGATCACTGTCTCCAGCAACGCAAGCCGTTCACTGTCCGGATAATTCTTCAGCTTCTCGACCGCGAGCGCATACGCTTCTCCGCGATCGGCCGGATTCTGTAACGAGCGCAGCCCGAGATCGAGCATATGGAGGTCCACGGCAGGCTCATTCGTCCGGGCGAAGGAGAGCCACAGTCGGTCTGGCCAGAGCAACTCGTCGGTGCCCATGGGGCCGGTCGCGAGAAACACCGCCGCGGTGAATCCGAACTCGCGAAGAACAGGCGCAGCATGCGTCAGCAGGTTCTGGGTGCCGTCATCGAAGGTCAGCGTCACGGCGCGCTCGGGCAGCGTGCCGGCGTACAGACGTTCGAGTGCCTCCTCGAGCGGAAGCACGGTGAAGTAGCGCTTCAGGTAGCGCATTTGACGCCGGAAAGTGGGGACGTCGAGCACATGCCAGCATGGTGGCGAAACGGGCTCGGGTTCGATGCCGTGGAACATCAGGATCGCAAGCCCGCCCTTGCGCGCGCGGCGCAACAATGCGGGCGCTCCGACTGCACACGCCAACACGGCAGCAACTTCCTTGACGGTGTCGCGGATGTTCATCCCGCTCTGACCGCGGTTGACAGGTGTGCTGCATCCACCGCAACCTTCCGGTGGGAGTGCCGCCAGTCGCTTGATTGGCGTCAAGAACATCGTTCCACGATAACTATGTTCGGCAATCGGCGTATGGCCAATCCGACCCTCATCCGCTGATCCGGTACGGAAGTGAACTAACCTGGCCCGATGAGCTCCCACGAGCCAGAACTCGGCGACGAGGACACCGGACCTGTTGATGTCGCCAGGACGCGGACGCGGACGACGAGCGGGTGGGACGACCGTCTGGGCGGGCCGGTATCGGTGAATCCGCGTGCGGTGAACCGGGACCGCCGGCCCACTATTCTGATCGCGGCCGCCGCAGCCGCGGTCGTCGGGTTGGCTGCACTTGCGTGGACGTTCTGGCCGTCGTCTGAGGATGCGGAGAAGGCAGAGGGGTCGACGGCCACCGGCGTGCCGACCGAGGCGCAGCAGGAAGCGCAGACCCGGTTGCTCGACATGCTGCCGCCCGGCTATGCATCGGATGCGTGCGAGCCGGTGGTGCCGGCCAAAGGTGCTCTCGCGCAGGTCAGTTGCAGCAGGAACGACGACACCGGCGGGCCGCTGTCGGCGATCTACACCCTGGCAGAAGACCAGGAAACCCTCACGGACCTGTTCGATGGCGTGGTCGATACGTCGGCGGTGGTGAACTGTCCCGGGAACATTCAGTCCCCGGGGCCGTGGCGCCGAAATGCGACGCCGGACCGGATTGCGGGCATCCTGGTGTGCGGGTTCCAGCAGAGCAGACCGACGGTGGCCTGGACCACGGACGCTGATCTGATGATGAGCGAGGTCCAATCAGGACCGCAGGGACCGAACCTGGTCCAGCTCTACACCTGGTGGTCGTCGCACTCGTGAAATGAACCGTGCCGCCTGCGGGAGCGCAGGCGGCACGGTGACGTGAACTCGTCGGTGTCAGGCGGGCGGCGCCGGGACCGGCACGGTGGTCGTGGGGTTCGCCGGCACGGCCGCGGGCAGTGCCTCCTCGACCGGTGTTCCTGCGCTGCCTTCCGGCAGCGGGGTGCCCGCGCTGCCGTGTGGCACAGGCGCGACAGCGGCCGGGGCCGCTGCGGGTGCGGGTTCGGCCGGGACCGCGCCCTCCGGCAGCGGAGTGCCGGAGCTGCCCTCGGGCAGCGGGGTACCCGAGCTCCCCTCCGGCAGCGGGGTGCCCGAGCTGCCGGCAGGTACCGCGCCGGGAGCGGGTTCGGCCGGAATGGTGGCGTCGGTGGCGGGTTCGGCGGCCGGGGTCGGAGTGGTCTCGGCCGCGCCGGACGCGGATGGTGTCGTCCCGCTGCCGTATGACGACCCGCCCTCACCGGCGGCAGAACCCGTCGCCGGGGCCGGCGGCGTCTCCAACCACAGCACGACGTTCGGGCCGCCGTCGCTGTAGAAGACGCTGTCGGGTGCCTCGCCGGTCACGTCGAAGTAGATCTTGCCGGTGGTCTTCTCGCCCTGGGCCAGCGTCGACGGGTTGACACCCTGCTCGGTGGCCACACCGAACAGCACGCGGTAGGTGTCGCCGTTCTCCGCGCGGGCATTGAGGTTCGACACGATCGGAGTGGCGTTGCCGGCGATCGCCTCATCGGTGGCGGTGGCTTCCCAGAGGGTGCCGACCGGCTGGTACGGGATGACGTCGGTGCTGGGCTTGAGATCGGTGACGGTCCAGTGCTGGACGACGTCGCCGTTGACGAGCTCGCCGGGCTGACCGAGGTACTTGACCTCGGCTTCGGCCGAAGCCACGGCAGCCCCCGCGACTGCTGCAGCGGTGGCAGCAGCGGCGGCGACGGCAGCCAGAGCAGGCTTGAATTTCACGCGATTCCTCCTGTGTTCGTTGATCGAGCAGCGAGGTGGTTCCCCGTGGGCAAAGTAACAGCTCACAGCACGGGACAGGGGTCGCGCCGAGTCGATCACCCCGGCCGGGCGGCTGTTCGGCGACCCACGCGCGCGCCTTCTGTCGCCCGGTCCGGCTCTGGGAGTGGCTTTGCCGCCGTGATGACCGCGACCTCGATGGGAGACGGGCGCGCAGAGAGTCGGCGCGTCTGCGCCGAACTGGTGAAGTCGGCAGGGTTTGCAGGGCGGCGGCCGGCACAGCGCCCGACCGTCCTCGCGGTCGATTTCTCTCAGCCTGATCGTGAAGCGGGTGTGTGGCCCGCGCCGAGACCGTCCCGGTCTAGCCCGGGATTCGCCAGAAATTCGGCCCCGGTGGCTCCACCGCCGACGCGCGGCACCGTGGAGCAGGGTATTCCGGCGGTGCTGGATTGATGGAATCGGTGATAGCTGGTTTGCGATCATCCGGATTGGTCAGCAAATCTACTGTTGCGTCGGCCGGCGTCTGTACCCATGCGTGGATCCAGTGTTCCAGCGCCGCGAGGGCGCTGGGTAAGGCCACATGCTTACCACTGGAACAATGCGTCTCACCCGTTCCAGGCAGGCGACGCTCGGCGGCCGAGAAGCTGTCGGTAGGTGAATCAATTGCACCGTCCTCCAGCAAAACTCTGATTTACCACTCGCGCTCTGGTAAGACTGTCTGGTCGTTGCCAGAGCGGGGCCTGGTGGCGGGATCCGACGTAACTACACAGGGGGTAACCCATGGCAAGGCACGCCAAGAAGAGCAATCGCTCGATGGCAGTCCGTACATACCTGACCGCCGGCATCACCGCCGGGGTCACCGGCGCCGCACTGGCGGGTGTCGGCACACTGCTGCTGGCGGACGGCGACGCGCCGATCCCCGCGCAGATCCAGGTGCAACTCGTCGCCAACGAGGAGGAGATCCCCTGGCTGTCGCTCAACGGCGGCAGCGACCGGCGCGACCGCGAACAGCAGCAGGGCGCGGCAGCGCTGGCGAGCGCCAATCCGGCGTGGCGGCCGATGATCGGTGATGGCGGATGGCTGATCGGCAACGGTCTGGACGCAGCCGACGACTGCCAGGGCGCGGCGTGCAACGGCGGTAACGGCGGCATCCTGTGGGGTAACGGCGGCAACGGTGCACACGGTGGGGCCGGCGGTAACGGCGGCTTCTGGTTCGGCAACGGTGGCGACGGCGGCGACGGTGATGCCGTCCTCGCCGCGGACGGCACCATCGTTCGCGCCGCGTCCGCTGGCGGCGCCGGTGGCAAGGGCGGCTGGGTACGTGGCGACGGCGGCAACGGCGGCAAGGGCGGCGACGCGGTGTACGTCGGCGGCGAGAAGAAGTCCGGGGCGTTCGCCGGCGGCCGTGGCGGCGACAGCGGATACCTGTCGGGCAACGGTGGCAGCGGCGGCAACGGCGGCTCGGACACCAACAACCTCAACGTGCCCAACGATCCGAACACCCCCAGTGACGAGTCGACACGGAACAACGCGGTCGGCGGTGCCGGCGGAGCCGGTGGGGTCGGCGGTGTGCTCAACGGCCATGGTGGTCACGGCGGCGATGGTGGCTCGGCCAGTTCTGAGAACGGCAACGCCACCGGCGGCAGCGGCGGCCGCGGCGGTCTGGCGCACTCCAACGCCGGTGGTACCGGCGGCGACGGGGGCAACGGGGGCGACGCCGAAGCCGACGCCGCAGGCAAGACCGCCAAGGGCGGTAACGGCGGTTCCGGTGGAACCACCGGCACAGGTCAGGCCGGTGCGGGAGGCAACGGCGGCAATGCCACCGGCGACGCTGCCAACGCGATCGGCGGGAACGGCGGCGCAGGCGGCGGAGTCCGGTTGGGCGCCGGTGGCGACGGCGGTGACGGTGGCGACGCCGTCAGCGAGGACGGCAACGCCACCGGGGGCAGGGGTGGCGACGGTGGCTCGGTCGACCTGACCGGCGATGGCGGCGGTGACGGCGGGCGCGGTGGCGATGCCGACGGTGATGAGAAGGCGACCGGCGGCAACGGCGGCAACGGCGGCAACGGCGGGTTCGGCGGCGACGCCGGAACCGGTGGCGACGGCGGCGACGCGGCGTCCAACAGCCCGACCGGCGCCAAGGGCGGCACCGGCGGCGAAGGCGGTCGCGGCGGACGCGACGGCAACGACGGTTCGCCCAGCGGCACCGACGACTGACAGTCGCGACCTCACGCGCAATTCTGCGGGCGTCGACTCCTCCTCGGAGTCGGCGCCCGCAGTTTTTTTGCCCGGGATCCATGGAGAGGCCGCTCTGGGCCCATCAGGGGCGGACGAACGGCAACCATCGCGATCGGCAAACTCGACCGGTTACTCCGATGGCCGCGATGGGGGCCGGCTCGGACCTCGTGAGGTGGCCGGTTTGCAGCCCTACTGCCGAGGCGGCACGCGGTGAACTGTGCTCACCGCGTGCTCACCATTGCGTACGGAAAAGATGGCCATATCGTGGTCTTTTGCCTATTGAAGTAGATATTCGGCGATAGCAAATCCTGTTCACCTGTCCGCCGAGATCTCCGGTCCGGGCGACGTCGACGGTGTCGATTGGATTTGCTGCCTGTACGGCCACCGCGTCGGGAACATGGATCTAATGATCTATTGACTGCTGTTTCAGCAAAGCCTTACAGTCCGGATGCGCTCAGCTTTCGGGGTGATGCACGTTCGGGCGACGGGTGCATGAGGTTGATCGACAAGCAAACAATTCAAGGGGGAATTATGGCCGAGCACGCCACGCAACGCGCACGCACACTTCCGGTCAGGACATTCATCGCGGCAGGTATTGCAGGCGCAGCGCTGGCCGGTGCCGGAGCGCTCGCGCTGACGGCCGATCTCGCGGCACCGACCGCCGCAATCGATGTGAAGTTGGTGTCCACCGAAGAGGAACTGGTCTTGGAGGACTCCCTCTTTCTGACGCTGAACGCCGGTAGCGACCGTCGTAAGGTCGCCACCGAGGACGCCGCACAGGTCGGAACGACTGCGCTGCGCCCGATGTTCGGGTACGGCGGCTGGCTCATCGGTAACGGGGTCCATGCCCAGGAAGGCTGCCAGGGCGACGCCTGCAACGGAGGCAACGGAGGCCTGCTCTGGGGTAACGGCGGCAATGGCCTGCACGGCGGTAAAGGCGGCAACGCGGGCTTCTGGTTCGGCAACGGCGGCAACGGTGGTGACGGCTTCGCGGCGGTGGTCGGTGGCACGACCTACGCAGCCAGCGCCGGCGGCGCCGGCGGACGAGGCGCCACCTGGTTCGGCAACGGGGGCCACGGCGGCGCCGGCGGTGAGGTCGAATACACGGCCGGCGGCACCCTCGCCTCGGGTCCGTTCAACGGCGGCGACGGCGGCCAGGGCGGGTTCCTGTTCGGTTCCGGCGGCAACGGCGGGAACGGTGGGACCACGAAGAACTTCAGCGGCGTCCGCGCCGAAACCAACGATGCGACCGGCGGTGTCGGGGGCGCCGGTGGCGCCGGCGGCGCCATCGCCGGTAACGGCGGCGTTGGGGGTACCGGCGGCGAGGCCTACTCCACGAACGGTACGGCGACCGGCGGCGCTGGAGGTGCGGGCGGCGCGGTCAGCTCCAACTTCGGCGGGCAGGCCGGCGCCGGCGGCCAGGGCGGTAGTGCCTTCGGCAACGCAGCCCGTTCGGAGGCGATCGGCGGGGTCGGAGGGGCCGGCGGTTACGCAGGTACCGGCACCGCGGGCGCCGGTGGGGCCGGGGGTGAGGGCTACAACTTGAACGGCACCGCCACGGGTGGTGCAGGCGGCGTCGGTGGCGACGCCCGGGCCGGGGACGCAGGCAACGGTGGAGCGGGCGGTTACGCCGAGTCGGAGAACGGTGTGGCGACCGGCGGTGTCGGCGGCAAGGGCGGTCGTGCCACTCTGAGCGGCGACGGTGGTGACGGCGGTACCGGCGGCAACGCCAACGGCGACGACGAGGCGATCGGCGGCGACGGCGGCGACGGCGGCGACGACGGGCCGTTCGGCGGCAGGGGCGGCAACGGAGGTGACGGCGGCGACGCCCAGGCCACCGATGCGTCCGACGCCAAGGGCGGTACCGGCGGGTCCGGCACTTCGGGCGG